>NZ_CALIMW010000227.1 GCF_938045405.1 uncultured Campylobacter sp.
ATTTTGTTTCTTTCAAACCGTCGCTTAATTCTATGCCGCTCTTTTCTAACAGCTCTTTTATTTGCTTATACATATTCTATTTTCCCTATAAGGCTTTTAGTCATAGTTAAAGTCATCTAAATCGTATCCAAAAATATGGATTGTTTTTAGAGCTAGCTCTCTGACCTCTATCCAGGATTTATTATGATAGACTAGATATTCGCCTATGCCTTCCAGCAAGCTGCCGTCTTTAAGATATTTATTCATAAGCTCCATAAGTTCTTTTAGTGCATCTCTCTCGTAGTGTAAGAAACAAAATTTAAATTCCTCTTCCAAAGCCTGTTCACAAGAAAAATATAGCATATCTACCATTTCTCCAGGTGATAAATAGCGTTCCAATGTTGGGTGCGCGATATTTTTCTCTTGCAGTTCAAGAGAAGCCATCAGGCACAGCCTAAATAAAAGCGTACCTTTATTAAATATCTTTTTTCCGTCAATTTGCATTTGGGTTTCCTTTTATTGGGATGTGAGTTTCATCTAGCATTCTAAACTCGCATATTTTAATAAAATTTTCGGTCTTATATACAGTTCTATCTGCACCATTCTGTCTATAGCAAAATTTTGTCCTATTTCTATAAATTCGCCATCTTTATTTCTTCTGATTTTTAAGGACTCGATGCATTCGGCGGTAAATTCTACAGCTGTCTCCCCGCCTGCTTTTATAGTAATTTCTACCCATCCCTCGACTATGCAATATGTAAATATTAACCCGTCTATTTTGAACGTATATTTTCCAATATCGCTATCTATTTCATCCGAATAAAAACCAAAAAAATCGCTCATCTCCATCACGTCGGGATACGTTTTTATATATGTCATTTTATGCCTTCCTTTTGGGATGATAGTTATAAATTTTATACTTTAATCATGCCGAGAAAATAAATTTCATACAATTACATACACCGAGCTTTGATTAAATTTAGCCTCTGAAAAATCTACGATCTTTTCATTATCTCTTAAAGTATAAAGCTCGAAATCCGCGCTCAGTCCATCGATATTATAGAAATCCAAACATAAAGCAAATCTGCTGTTCTCAATATCCATATTTTCGATCTTTTCCTTTACTAATTTCAAAAATAAAAGGCATTCTTTAATAAAATCATCTTCCTTTAAATTTGGATTTTTGATCTCCACTTCATTGATCGACCACTCAAAATCGCTTAAGCCTTGATATATTGAAGAATTAATTAAAATGTTCTCTGTTGTGGCTATTCTTTCCCTTTTAAGATTCTTGATAAAAAATATTCCTGTGTCAAGATAGATCAAGCCTTCGCGCAATAGCTGCTTTAATTGCGATATTTTCAGATCTTTGATTGAGCCGCTAAGGGCAATAAATTTAATTAAATTTGGATCGGCATACAAAGTTCCTCTTTTTATCTCTCTTACTTCTTGCACTCTGGAAAATAGCTCTTCATTATTTTTAGGCAGAAGAAAAACCGCTTTGTTCAAATTAACCTCTTTTTTATCTATCGCCACTTTTGCCTTGCTGTTTTTCTCGCAAAATTTTAAAAAGTTGATTCCATATTTAATCTCGTCGTTTAGCCCTATACAGCCAAAACCCTTGCTATCATGCGGATAGACGGCTAAATTTAAACTCGGAAAAACTATAAAGCACCATTCGTTTATAGAATAATCATAGCACATTAAAAATTTAGCCAGCTCTTTTATGTCGTCCCATTTCAGAATGTCCATTCTTACGCACATAGCGGGCAGCGGATATTCTTTATCTCTAGCCAGAGAAAAATACTCATTTTGTTCTTGCAAAATTCCAAGATCTTTAAATTTATCGTATAATGGCTTTACCTGCGAGATTGCTTTATATTTTTTGTATACTTTATCATCACACATTAGAGCGCTTACGATAAATACTTCATCGCTATATTTTCTAAAAAAGTTATCGAATAATTTTATCGCTAAGCTTACTCCGCTTAGCCAGCCCCTGCTTTCGATCTCAAAGAAACCTATCCAGTTTTTAGAAGCGCTGAAGCTGCTAAAATTTATATCGCTCAGCCTTAAACTACTATTTTTCAAATTTAATAACTTTTTCATTTTTATCCACCGTAATTTTTGCTTTTGCTAAATTATACACTTTATTTGGGAAGCAAAGATCATTTATATTAATTTTCATAGAAAAATTTGACTTTATAAAAATTTTCATCCCCTGACGCAACCGCCAATAATAGGCTTTTTATACGACGGAATCTATCGAAAATATTCGGCTTTGTATCTTCTTGATATTCGTCCAGCTTAAAATATTCGCTTTTTGCGTCTATATCTACGTCGCGCCAACTTCCGTTTAGAAATATATCATTAGAGATAGAAATAATACCTTGCATTATTTCTGGGTCCAACTCTTTATTTTTATAATGCTGCAAAATCTTTTTTAAATCGGCTTCCAATTTCCAATATTCATCATCGGACCATAAATTATAATCCAAAATCATACCTATGAACGAATTTGCATCATATCTATCATCAAATGCGGTATTTCTATAAAAATTTACAAGATTCATTGCATTAATCCTTTGGAACATACCAAAAACCGCTATTGTCAAGCTTTTCTTTGAATACGATGCTGTTGCACAGAACCTTTAATCTTTCAAATCTATCATATATGCTAGGCACTACGCCGTCGCTGTTTTTCGCACACAATATATTGCTTACATAAATTTCCGATTTGTCCTCCACGCCGATAACATCATTAAATATCGCTAGTATTGCGATGAAAATTTCTCTTGGAAGCGTTTTGTTATGATAAAAACTCAAAATCTGCATTAAAGCTTTATCTAACTCCCAATAGTCGCAATCCGACCAAGTTTTTTGATATATAAATTTTCCAACAAACGAATTGATGCTGAATTTATCAGAATTCGTTGAATTTTGGTATAAAAGCTCTAGGCTCATTAATCACCGTCCTTTTCATTTCTTTATTAAATTTAGCCATCTTTATGACAAATTTGCGTTTATAAAAATCGATTATTTTCTATTTGATAGCTCTTTAGATAGAATTTCTGAATTAGGATACAATTTTTTCAAAAATTCTATCTCTTCTCGGTCTAGCTCGTTTAAAACCTCTTCTGTCGGTTTTTCGCTTAAAATTTTTCCATAAACTAAACTCAGCCTTTTATATGCGCGTGGGTTGCCGTTCTTTTCAAATTGCCTTATTATGACAATCCTGCACTCTTTTGTTATTTCGGAATCGCCCATAAAAAGATCTTTTATATCGCAAGAGGCGCTTTGCTCTTTATATAGATAAAATATCCACGCAAATAATATTATAGCGGCGGCAATAAAGTAAATTTTATTTTTCATGAAATCTCTTATTCTTTTGGTTTTTTATCCGTGTAATATAGATGTATGACTTCATCCATGTTAATCTCTTTTTCCTTTCCGATCCGCTTGGTACATAATGTGAAATTTCCCTCTTTCAAAACGCACTTTTTTAATAAACCAACTATAAAGTCGTTATTTGTGCATAGATCTAAATTTCCGGAATGAAATTTTTTAATAAAATTTAGTTCCTCTTTGTCTAATTCTTGCTGCGCCTTTTTATCTACACAATATCTATCTAAAAAATAAGATTCATAAAAATAGAAAAGTCGCCTATGCGCCCCGCTGTTGCCATTATTAGCCCGTCGTATCAATTTTAATCTGCATTTTTGCTCCATACGATTGTAGTTCCGCCTCAACATATCGTTAATATCACAAGGCGAAAAACTTAGCACCGAAAGAACAATATAAATACAAAGAAATATACTAATTATGATGAGAAAAAATTTCATTTTATATCCTTACTTATTTTTGCTTTTTTAGATATAACCGATCAATCATAAAATTTGCGATTTAATTAGTAATAAAAGTGGTGTCCTGCGTTGGATTCGAACCAACGACCCCCTCATTAAAAGTGAGATGCTCTACCTACTGAGCTAGCAAGACATCGTAAGAAGTGGCGCGACGAATGGGGCTCGAACCCACGACCTCCGCCGTGACAGGGCGGCATTCTAACCAGCTGAACTACCGTCGCACCAAAAATCACACTCGCAACGCAAGTGCTAAAGAAGTATGAAATCCAAGGATTTCAAAATGGTGGTCGCTGTAGGGATCGAACCTGCGACATCCACCTTGTAAGGGTGGCGCTCTACCAGCTGAGCTAAGCGACCGTTTGGGTTTAAAAAAGAAATGTGATTATATATCCAATACGATTAATTTTCACTTAAACAATGATGAAAAGACTGAAATTGTGCTATACTTGCGACATAAAATTTTATCAAAGGCTCGGTAAATTTAGATGAAAAAGTTGGTTTTCGCCCTGTTTTTGGCGCTTCAAGCCCCCGCCTACTCGCCGAACGAGATCGTAAACGCCATCGCCGCAGTAGCGCAAAACGAAGGGGTAAAGCCTGAAATTTTATACACTATCGTCAAAATCGAAAGCGACTTCGAGCCCTACACGATCTCCTTTTTGACGAACAAAGCAAACGCCGATTATTTCGCAAGCCTGCGCAATCAAAATATCCGCATCAAAACGAGCAACTACAGCCTAAATTCCAGCAAATGGGTCGTTACGATCATACCGGCAAACGAAATTTACGCCGTGCAGATCGCCAAGTATCTGTACGAGGACGGCTTTAGCATCGACGTGGGACTCGGGCAGCTAAACGCCGTAAATTTCAGCCAAAATGAGATCGATTATATATTCAACCCGATGTATAACCTCACCAAATGCGCCAAAATCCTGCGCAAATGCTGGAACGCCAAAAATAAAAATATCAAAGACACGATCGAGTGCTACAACTACGGCATGCGAAAACGCTACTCAAACCCCTACTACAAGCGCTTTTACGAGCATTACGAAAAATTTTTCGGCAAGCCCTATTAAGAGTTAGTAAAATTTCGCTAAAATCGCGCAAATTTTAAAAAAGGACATTTCATGATATTGATCGCAGGACCCTGCGTGATCGAAAGCCGCGAGCTGATAATGCAAGTCGCGGAAAGTTTGCGCAAATTTAACGAAATGAGCGGGGTGGAATTTTACTTCAAAAGCAGCTTCGATAAAGCCAACCGCACCAGCATCTCAAGCTTCCGCGGCCCTGGGCTGCAGCGCGGCTGTGAAATTTTAGCCGAAGTAAAGGAAAAATTCGGTTATAAAATTTTAACCGACATCCACGAAAGCTACCAGGCAGAGCCCGTCGCGCGCGTCGCCGACGTACTGCAAATACCTGCGTTTTTGTGCCGCCAAACCGATCTGCTCGTTGCCGCAGCCAATACACAGGCGGTAATAAATATCAAAAAAGGTCAGTTTTTATCGCCGCAGGCAATGAAACACAGCATCGAAAAGGTGCTGCAAACCCGCAGCGCGCGGGCTTATACTCCGCAAAGCGGCGCAGCATCTAGCGATACAAAAGCCGCTCAAAACAGCGCCCACTCCGGCGATATCGAAATTTGCGGCGTGCAAAGCGGCGCTCGAAGTAATACAGATAGCGGATCTCCGGCGCTAGGCACGCAAAATTCTTGCGGTACCGGTAAGGACGCACAAAATTCTATCCACGCTTACGACGCTAAGGGCGGTGCCGAAAATGCCGCTAAAGGTACGGCGACGCCTTGTACCGCGCAAAGCAATAACAAAAGCGAAGCGCAAAGCGCCTCGCAGCCAAACTTCTCTCATACTTGCAGCGCGCAAGACGGCTCGATAAGTGCCGCGCAAAGCGCCCCGCGGCCAAGCGGCGAAGGGATGCACGATCTGGCGCGCCATTACGGCGTTTGGCTCACCGAGCGCGGCAGTACCTTCGGCTACGGAAATTTGATCGTCGATATGCGCTCGCTGCCGATTATGCGCGAGTTTGCGCCGGTCATTTTTGACGCGACGCACAGCGTGCAGATGCCTAGTATCGGCGCTACGAGCGGCGGCGACTCGCGCTTCGTACCGTATCTCGCGCGAGCGGCGGCGGCCGTGGGCGTGGACGGCTTTTTTTACGAAACGCACCCCGATCCCGCTCACGCGCTTTCGGACGGGCCGAATATGCTAAATTTGCAGCAGCTAGAGCGCGTCGTAGCGCAGACGCTCGCGATTCAAAAAGCGCTCGGATTTTAGAGCGGGCGGCTACAAAATTTCAAATTTAGGCTAGCGAGTTTAAATTTTAATTTCGCCCCATTGCGCGCGCTATCTGGTTTCACACTTTGCGCTAACAAATTCTATATTCGCAAGGGCGGGTTTCAACCGCACTGGGTTTTATCGCACGCTAAAATTTCAAACGTATCGCGCGGCTATAAAATTTAGCGTATTTGTAAAATTTTAAACTCCGCGCGTGCTTCACCAAACTTCGGGAACTTCGATAAATTTACGCAGTATGAGACGATCTCCCAGGGCGTGAGAGAGGCAGTTTCGCGCTGCTAAATTTAAAATTTTAAAAGTCTAACGCGCAGAATTTAGCTATAAATTTTGCGCTAAATTTCGCAGCCGACAAAGTAAAATTTAATGCAAATTTTACGCGCAAATTCCGATCGTCCAATCCGCCGTCGTGCAAACCTTCGCTACACGAAATTTAAGTCCAGATTAATGGGGGGGATATAATTCAAGTCTCAAATTCTTTTAAAGGATATTTATGGGTTACGTAGAGTCTAACCTTCTAAATAGCGAAAATGTGATTGCTAAAGCCAAAATTCACTGGGCGGTTTTTATCTCCGCTATCGTCATATTGATTCCCGCGATAGTTGGAATCATAAATAAAGACGATAGACTTTCATTCATATGCTTTGGCGGTTTTATAGCGGCGCTAATTCACGGGTTTATTGTTTTAAAAACAAACGAGCTTGCTATCACAAATCAGCGTATAATCGGCAAAAAAGGGTCTTATTAGTCGCGAAACGGTGGAGCTGAAATATGAAAAAATCGAAAGCATATCCGTAATGCAGAGTATCTTGGGACGAATTTTAAAATTCGGCACCATAGTGGTGTGAGGTACCGGCGGCACGGCGGTTAGCTTCCAATTTGTCGCTAATCCAGTAGCGTTTAAAAACAAGGCGATGGAAAAGATCGGCTAGGCTTCGTCTTGTATATAAATTCAGATAGATTATAAAATCTTACGTCCTAAATTTATTTCAAAAATAAGTGCGATTGACTAAAATTAAAATTACATCCATCGCACCTTTAAAT
>NZ_CALIMW010000228.1 GCF_938045405.1 uncultured Campylobacter sp.
CCAAACTCCGCGCCGAGTCGAGGACTATATAAGGGGGCTGCGAGATGGCTGATTTCAAAGAAGCGTATAGCGAAATTTATAGGCGCGTGCTCGGCGATACTATGGCGGCCGACACGCCATATCAAAAATTTACCGCCAAGATCGATGAATATTTTGAGAAATACGGTCTTGCGAACGACAAAAAATTCGAGATGCTTTGCAGCACTCTCGTCTCAATGACGCAGAGCGTAACGACAAGCAGTCAAGAGATCGCCCTGCGACTTCTTAGCGAAAGCGAGGAGCTACCGCTACGAAAGCAGCAGCTCGAAGCTCAAACGAACTTGCTCGGCAAGCAGATAGAAACGGAGCAGCTAAAGATCGATCTGCAAAGGCAGCGAATGCCGCTTGAGATAGAGCAGCTCAAACTTCAAAAAGATATGCTCGCAGCTCAAATCGACAAGACGAGGGGCGATCTAGCCCTTGCCAAGGCGCAGCAGGAAGCGATAAATAGGCAGGTCAAAGACAACCGTCTAATCAAAGGCGGCAGCGTGATCGGCGACTTTTTGCAGAACACACTCAATGGCGGACTGGTGGTTCCGTCGGATATGAACAAGGTGCTTTTTAATATCATCGCCACTCTGCTCAAAGATGAGCTAACGAACATCATGCCGGGGAACTTCGAGATCAAAAAATGAGAACTCTCATCGCCGTAAATGATAGCCTAGACATCGCCTCTCGCGATGATTTTAACCCGGTTAATCCTCTTGCGGGGCAGAACTTCGACATATTCTACGCAGGCAGCGCGGGATATATCGCGGGCACCAAGCCCTCGCCGAATCTTGAGGGGCTATTTATGGAGAACGGCTCGGTAAGCCTTAGCGATACGATATTATCGCTGAATGAGGATTTTTCGGCGTTTGCGCTAAGCCCGATTTCAAGCGAGCTCAACATAGGCGGACACGGCAGCGCGGCGTATGAAAATATCAAACAGGCGGTGCGAAAGCTACAGCTGGGGTTCGGACTATTGCAAATCCCGCAAAGCTCCTTTTCTTCGTCCGCCCCCTCGGGCGGCGGCGGCACGGGCGTGCGCGAGATCGAAAGCGAGAATCTGCGAAGAATCGCAGGCGAGATCGGGCAGTATTACGGCGGCGCTACGGGGCGCTATTTCGCCGAATCGCTGATCGATTGGAAATTTAGCTCAGACGCCCTCGTGGACGCGGTATTTCAAGACACGATAGGCGCTATCGCGGATTACGCCGGCAAGCTGATCTCAAGAGGTGGCACGATAGCCTCAAATATCGGTGGCTTCGGCGCGAGCTTTTTAATCAAAGAGCTATTTACGGAGATCTACGAGGTCGCCACGGGCAAGGATTTAAGCTTCGGCTTCGGCGGAGAGAGACTGGCAAATTTAAAAACGGGCGGCGCGGGGCTGAACGTATATTCAAAGCCCCTAAGCTTTAGCGAATGGCTGGATTCGCTCTTTAGCAACACCACCGAGCTCGTGGATTCAAACCTGCGCCCGGTCGGAAGCTACAATTCGAGCACGGGGACGTATTCGCTTTTCAGCGGCGCGCAGTTTAACGCGCGCGGCGAAAGTATCGGATATGTAGGCGGCGCAGCTTTTGGTTTGGCACTCGCGACTCTGGGCTTTGGGTATGCGCTCAGCTCTTTGCAGGCTCGCTCGTCCGCGGCGCTTGCCTCTGCGGTTTCGCTCGGCGGAATGGCCGCGGGCTTTGCCGCTGCGGCTCTAGCGCAAAAGCCGCTAACCTACGGCGGATATACCTATCAAACAAAAACCGATCTCTGGAGGGCTCCGAGCGGCAAAAGCATAGCCACTAGCACTCTTGCAGGGGAGATACCGGAGAAAAAGAAGTTCGCTAACCCTCCGCTTGAACAGTTTAATAATTCTACGGATGACGAATTACAACTCGCCGCGCAAAATTCCCCCGATTTTAATATGTATTGGGAGATAACGCCGTGGAAAGAGATCCGCCCGGTTCTTCGGCTCATAGATCTTGACGCCGACGAAGTGGGTCTTGCAATAGATGCTCTTGTAACTTTTTATGAGCATCTAATTGTTTTTTCTAGTTCGTCGCAAACACAAAGGCTCGCAGAGAGAGCGGCTATGGAGATTTCAGCAGAAAAGAATAGATTTATGATTGCCGCATACGAGCAAGAAAATTTTTTAATGAATAG
>NZ_CALIMW010000229.1 GCF_938045405.1 uncultured Campylobacter sp.
GCCGTTCAATCCATCTATGACCGTCTCTTTGCAACCCACGCTATCAGTCGTGATAACCGCTCTACCTATCGCCATCGCCTCTTGCGTACTTCTAGGAAAACCCTCCCTGTACGATGGCAACACAAACACGCTAGAGCTAGCGATCCACTCATCCACATTATCCACAAAGCCCGGATATATCACGATGTCATCGTTTAGATACATATCTAGCTGCCGTTTTTTCAGACCGAAAGGATTTGTCTCGTCAAAGGAGCCCAAAATATAAAATTTCACCTCTTTGTGCTTTTGCTTTATAATCTTTGCGGCCCGTAGATACTCAAACACCCCCTTCTCCGCCAAAAGCCTGGCTACAAATATAAAACTCACGGGCTCTGCAGGCGCTTGAGAGTATTTAAATTTAGCCAGGTCGACCCCAATACCGCCTAAAATTTCAACACTTTTTACGCCGATTTTATATCTATCAATGAGGTCTTTTTTATCGTCGCTATTTAATAAGATGAGCTTATCGAGTAGAGGAAGGCTAAGCTTATAAAGCAAAATTTGAATAAATTTTATAAATTTCGTCTTGGCCGAAGATCCGTTTTTATGCAAAGTAAAAGCCCCGCCCAGCCCCTCAAGCATACCGACGATACGCGGCACCCCCGCTAATTTTGCCGCTATGGTGCCAAAAATTACGGGCTTTACGAAAAAGCTAAATACTATATCCGGCTGATATTTTTTAATGAGCCTTATCAAATCATATACCGCAAGAGCATCACCAAGCGGATTTAATCCTTTAGAATTTAGCTTGTAATCCAAAGCCGTAGCGCCGAGCTCCTTGATCCTGCTGCGTGAAGTATCGTCGTAGTCTCCCGCTAGGCAATAAATTTTAAAATTTTGCCCGGCGAGCTTTATGATAAATTCCTTCCTGAAATTTATCATCATAGAAGCGGCACCGCCTATAATAAAAATTTTTTTCAAAACGAGACTCTGTTATTGAATAATAGATATTTTATCACGGTGATAAAAAAAGCTATCAGGATAAAATACCCCAAGTAGAAGGTCTTTTTTGTGTTTAAATTTTTAAATAAAACGTAGGGGATAAAAAATTCAAAAACGCTAAATAGCAGATAAACTCTGCCTAAAATAGGGATGCCGTAAAATAAAATCCGCAACAGCGCCGCAAAATACGCGAGATTGTATAAAAATATGCTCTTTTTATCCGTCTCTTTTTTATAAAACAGCACAGACAGCATATTTGTAAAAAGAATAAAATAGATGCCCAAATAGCTAAAAATGCTTTCGCTATAAGGTTTCATATGATAAGAGACCAGATAGTCCGTGTAGATATTAGCAGGGATGTGATTGTAGATAAATTCCGCAACTATCTGAATAATCCCGATCCTATTAAATACAAAAAGTAGCATAAATACAAAAATCATCAAAGTGGTTTTATAGTGCTTTTTAAATAAATTAAATATTAAAAATAAAGGTATTATAATGATAATAGTCGGATGAAAAAGCACCCCTATGGCGGTAAGCATAAAAGATTTTAAAATTTTACGCTCATAGTATAAAATAAAAACTATCGGTATAAGGGTCGTAGCGATAACCGATCTAAGGGCATTGAATGACATGGCAAAAAACGACAATGTAAATAGAATATATGTAATAATTTGAAGCTTGTCGTCAAAATAATAAAATTTTTTATAAGTTTTGACCATATAATTCAAAGCAATAGTTTGTATTAAAGACCAAATGACAAAAAGTAATCCATAATTAATAGTTAAAGGGTTTAAATATTTTATCAAAAGATACATAATTATCCCTTTGTACAGGGAATATAATCTTTCTGTTTCTAAAAATAAAAATTTATACATTATATAATCGGTCCCGTAATTATCCTGAAACGCTACTAAAATAAAGAATATAGATAAAAAAGCGTAATATAGCAACGGTCGGATTTCTCTGTGTCTTATAGAAAAACCATATGCTAAAGCAGCGAAAAAATAAAATATAAAAATTGCGTATAAAGTGTACATATTTTAACTCATTGTCTATTTAGAGGTATTTTTCCTAACCCAAAGAGCTATCTCTCTAAATTTTAGATAGGCTTTTAATCCTAATAAATTATATATAATAACCCCGATCCTATCCTGCGTCTTAGAATTTTTATCTTTCAGCGCGATCGCGGAATTGTTTTTTATTATCTTATCCATTTTTATTAGCGCATCCTTGCTTAAATCGTCTAAATTATCCTTAAATTTATAAAAGGTCATAAATGCGTCTCTGAGCTTTCTGATCTCTATGGATTTTACAATATCTTTGTAATCACAGAAATATTTTTCTAGCTCGTCTAGGATATTAAATATAATTAAATCTTCAATATCGCCTTTGCTCGTCATGATAGAATTATCTCTTATAAAGTAAAAATAATCCTTCAGGTCGCAAAAAGCTATTTTGTCTGCTTTTGAAGCTATTATGGGCGTGGTCGCAAGGTCTTCGTATATCTGACCTTTTGGAAACCTAATGCCTGCAAATAACTCTTTTTTATAAATTTTAGCAACCGCACCGACATTATAAAATTTACCGCAAAATAGACTTTCTATACATTCCTTGGCTGTATGGATTAAAATAGGCTCATCATTTATACTTTTTTCATAAATTTTATCCTCACTGTCTTCATAAGCACGCCTAATTGAGGTGATAGCCATATCCACATCGCATCTATCTATCAAGCAATATAAATTTTGTATATAAAATTTACTTACCCAGTCGTCACTATCTATAAAAGTTAAATATTCACCGCTTACAATATCGATACCTGCGTTTCTAGCATCGCTAAGACCGCCGTTTTCTTTATGGATTACTTTTATGCGGCTGTCTTTTAGTGCATATTCATCGCAAATTTTAGAACAACCATCAGTACTTCCGTCATCAACCAATATTATCTCTAAATTTTTATAAGTTTGATTTATGATGCTGTCGATACATTTTCCAAGATACTTTTCGACATTATATATAGGTACTATTGCGGATATCAAAACTTCCTTCATAAATCCCCTTTATCATTTAAAATTATCGCGGCACCCAGTATACATACTACAAAATATCCTATTCCAAGCCCAACTACTGTTCCTACGGCACCATAAATAGGAACAAAATATAAATAAGCCACAACGGCACCGCCTAGGGCAAGTCCCCATTTATGAATAAGGAGTTTACCCAACTTCATTTTAATTATATATAAATTTAAAGCCTCGTTTAAAAATATAAGCGGCAAAATAAATAATAGATATCTAAAAATTTCTACTGCGTCGTTAAATTTAGCTCCGAATATTAAGCTTATTAAAATTGGCGATAAAAAATACATCGCCATAGACGTAAAAAGCGAAATAGCAACCATACCGCAAGCAAGCAGCCATATATTTTTCTTTATGGTGTATAGTTCGTCAAATTTATAAACAAATAAAGGCGCAAATGATACCGCTATAATTGGCGCCATAGCAGTCACGCTACCAAAAAGCTGAATCGCCGAGGCATATAACCCTAAAGTCGTACCATCACTTAGATAACGCGTCGCAACAATATCCGCCCTCAAAAATATACACATAAAGCAGATATCTAGAAAAAATGGTAGTCCATCTTTAAGAAGGGGCAAAATTTTATTAAAATCAAATGTAAAGAATAGTTCTTTATTTAAAATCTTATAAACCCAAAGCAGACCTAGCGCCATGCAAATACTCTCCAGCGTATATGTAAGCGCATAAATATAGATATTAGTAACCCCTAGCCAAAATAGCGATGCCAGAATAGTAATCTTGATGATCGTAAAACAGATATATAGCACGCTTCTATATTTTATCATCGTCTGAGATTGTAAAAAGGCCGTGACGATACCGAATGCTTCGTCTAACAAAATACAAAATCCGAGAATTAGAGCTAGATTAAACACTTTTACATCATCACCAAAATATACGAATGCCAAAAAAGCAATATATGCCACTATGCAGAAAAACGCCCTGATAAAAAAGCCGCTTCCCATTAAATATCTGCGCCGTATAGCATCCGCGTTCGTAAGCATAGGCACCATAATCTCTGCCGGATTAATATATGAAAGCGATTTGAAAATAACTACAAGCCCCAATAAATATTGAAAAGTCCCATATTTCTCAATCCCTAAAACTCTGGCTAAAATCGACGCAGTCACAATACTGCCGCCGATCCTAATACCATGTTCGAACAGAAGCCAGGAAATATTTTTGATAAATTTTATTTTGTTGCTCATAGTTTTAAGCTCAAAATCCTTTAAAAATTTAGATCGTATGATTGTATCCATCAAAAATTTAAAAGCAAATAAACAATATAAATAAATTGTGCGGATTTAAATTCGCCTATAAATAAATTATTCAAAATCTAAAGTAATTGTAAAAGCAATAAAGCAACTAGGTAAAATAACAGAGAAGTAAATAAAGTTAATATGCTTAGACATAACAATTGCTGCCAAAACCCAGACAAAACAATAAATCTTATCTGCCTCCAAAAAGTATAGAGTCATACCCTTTATAAATTTTTATAAAACAAAGGGGGAAGCCCAACTTACTCTCCTCCCCTTATTTTATATATTCTTTCTTATTGTTCTTTCTTGGATTTTTTAACCTTCTTTCCCGAAGCCTTTGACGAGCCGTCCTCTTTAGCCTCATCGTTCATTTTATCCATAGAGCCTTTTACTTTACTGCTCTGCTCATCCATAGAGTCCATATCCTCTTTTACTTTTTCTGATTTAGCGTTTGCTTTAGCTTTAGTAGATTTGATAGTATCTTTAGCTTTTTTACTTGCTTTTTTCTTGGCAGATTTTAGATCGCTAATGTCGGTCTGTCCGCTTACGGCAAGATCATCTTTAATAAGCTCAAATCTTTTATCGCCTATGCCTTTAATGTTTTTGATATCCTCGATATCTTTAAATTTATTATCCTTGCGGTAATCTATGATAGCCTGAGCTTTTGCCTCTCCGATACCGGGAAGTGCCATAAGCTCATCTTTGCTTGCAGTGTTTAAATTTACTGCTGCTAGCATAAATGCAGGAAGCGATAGAAATAGTGCGGATTTAAATAGGTTTTTCATTAAAAGTCCTTTTAGGTTGAGATATTTGTATTGCCAAATAAAACGTCTATTAGCATTGAGGCTTTTGCATACCTATCCCGCGTTAGTGCTAGAGAAGATATGTGCCGCTTTATATGCTTATTACGCTACCTTGCAATACGGTAGGGATTATATTTGTAGCGGGCTTAAAGGGAGATAAATTTAAGAGATATATTGAAATTTTATCTGTTCCGATCTCTTTTATTAAATAAATACCTTAAATTTTAGCCTGATCTTAAAAAGCAGATAGGCACGGATAAAGCTAGATATATTAAATTTAATAGCACCTTTTTTGCTTCCTCTTTGGAGACCGAAAAGGATAAAGCTATATATATTAAATTTAATACCGCAAGCATTGAAACGGGATTTGGATTTAAATCATGTAAAAGGCTAAGCGACGGTATTTATGAAATTTAGCCCTATCTTGCTGCGCACGGAGACTTTACACGTACGAGACTAGACGCATACGGCGAAGGGATACTGGTGTTATGAAAGGCGCGGATACTTTACATGCAAAGCTAGACGAGTAATCTTAATAAAATTTAGCCGCATTAATAAGCTTGCTTTTGTAGGACATGCTTTTCTGGGCTTGATTTTTAATAGAGTTTTATCTGCTTATAGAACGTTTCATTATATTAAGTAATAACGCCTGCCAAGCTTTATTTAGCATATAGTTTAAATCATTCGAAAGCCTTATAAGTTGCCGGCGGCTTTATAATTTAGATATAAAAACGCGGTAATGTATTAAAAACGAACGTAT
>NZ_CALIMW010000230.1 GCF_938045405.1 uncultured Campylobacter sp.
CCGCACCAGTAATCATATTTTTTACATAGTCAGCGTGGCCTGGGCAGTCAACGTGAGCATAGTGACGTTTCTCGGTCTCATATTCGATGTGAGACGTAGCGATAGTAATACCGCGCTCTTTTTCCTCGGGAGCGTTATCGATATTGTCGTAGTCCTTTAGCTCAGCTAGACCCTTCCTGGAAAGAACAGCAGAAATAGCAGCTGTCAAAGTAGTCTTACCATGGTCAACGTGACCGATGGTACCAATGTTTACGTGTGGCTTGTTACGATTAAATTTTTCTTTAGCCATCATATCCTCCGTTATTGATTTGTGGATTACACAACAAACTAAGCGACTCTATTTTATGGAGCTCATAGCGGGACTTGAACCCGCGACCTCTTCCTTACCAAGGAAGTGCTCTACCTCTGAGCCATATGAGCCTAAACTCAGGCAAAGAGAAATCGCTACCAATACCCAACAATGCGACCAAAATTTAGATTATGTAAGCATATAAAAGCAGTTAAGTTTTACAGCTCCCAGTAAACCTAAATGGTGGAGCGGGAAACGGGGCTCGAACCCGCGACCCTCAGCTTGGAAGGCTGATGCTCTAGCCAACTGAGCTAATCCCGCATCAAAAATTCATGGTGGTGAGACGTGGATTCGAACCACGGAAGGCAAAGCCAGCAGATTTACAGTCTGCCCTCGTTGGCCACTTGAGTATCTCACCCTTTGATGAAATCTGGTCAAACACTGTTACAAAAAATGGAGCTGGTGGACGGGATCGAACCGCCGACCCACTGCTTACAAGGCAGTAGCTCTACCAGCTGAGCTACACCAGCATTTTGAAATTGAAGTGGCAATTATAACCGAAAAATCCCCAATTGTCAAGGCTAAAACAGCCTATTTTAAAATTTTATAAAATTTCTGCTATAATGCGCGCAATTTTAAATTTTAAGGAATTTTATATGAAAATCGTACCTTGGATCATAATAGTTTTTATGATTTATTTGATTTATTATTTTATCTCCCGCTCCGAAAAGCGTCTAAATACCCTTGAAAAGCGCTTAAATAAGATAGAAGAAAACTTAAGCGAGATAAAAAAAGCTACCGAAGCCAACAGGCTCTTAATCGAAGAAGCAAAGCTAGACTCTGAAGATGACGCAAAATAGCAATAATAAAATTAAATTTAAAGCTCCAATTTCGCTAGCTTCGCCTTTTTGCCAAATATCTCGTGCTAAAAATTGTGAATATATTTTATGCATACTTTGGCATTTTTGAAAGAAATTTTGCCCCAACGTCAAAACCACAAAGTGCAAGAAGCCCATGCGTAACTAATTTGAAATTTTACGAAATTTAAAATTCGCGCTTTAATCCTGCAACGCTAAGCAAATCTACGCGAATTAATAAATCAAAATTCCAGCCATTAGCCGCAAATTCCATAGAATTTCAAATAACGTCGCATAAAATTAAAATTCTGCCAAAATCCATCTTACAATTCAACTCCTTAAAATTTTGCGCAAATCCCTCAGCTAAAATTCTAAACTACAAAATTTTAGTATTTAAAATCATATTAATCAACCCCACCGCAGAGCAAAACCTATGAGATCGCACCGAGCGCTGCCCCAGGCTTAATATATCCGAAAGCTTAAAAGTGTAGACCATAACCTCTGCAAGCTAACGATAAAATTTAATCATAATTTTTAAAAACCAAAATTTCAAAAGCACGGAATTTTGTCCCAGGATGTGAATTGAGTAAAAAGCCGGCGAAATGCAGGAGCTTCTAAAACGCAAAATTTATCCATTGGAATTTTCCTCGCCCATAAGCGCTTCAGCGATAAGCTCTAGCGGATTTATGCACCTCATCTGCGAGCTGCTTAAAAAAAGCGAATTATTTAGCTGCATCCTGCACGCACTGCACTCAGCAGAGACTACGCGCACGGGTAGATCCGCCATTGCGCGCGCCTTAGCTAATCCTGCTTCACGCGCGAGCTCGTAACGCTCGGTCTGCATCGTCACACCGCCAAATCCGCAGCATTTATTAGGCTCATCCATCTCGGTTATTTCGTAGTTTTGAGCGAGCAAGCCGCGCGGTTCTTTCCAAATACCCTGCATTTTGCGGGCATGGCACGGATCGTGATAAGTAATCGCTAAAGCCCTTTTGCCGCGGCGCATCAAAAGATCACTTAAGTTTGTAAATTTATAAAAGTATTCGCTCGCCATAAAAATTTTACTCGCAAGCTTTTGCGCACGGGCTTTCCATTGCGGCTCGTTTTCAAAAAAATGCGCGTAATCCACCCGCAGCATTGCAGAGCACGTAGCCTCGGGCACTATAATCGCATCAAGAGCAGGCAGAGCTTTTTCGAAATATGCTATATTAAATTTTGCCACGCGTTCAACCGCTGCAAAATCTCCCGTAAAATACGCAGGAGCGCCGCAACAGGCTTGTTCCTTCATTAAATTTACGTTTAGCTTTAGCGCTCGCGCGATATGTAAAACCGCCTCGCCTACGCCCGTGTAAGCGTAGTTTGCCATGCAGCCTATAAAAATTCCGATAGTTTTTTCGCCGCCGTTGTCGATAAATTCTGCGTGAGAGTTCATAAAGCTTTTTTTCGCAGGAGCAGGCAGCAGGCGCTCTTTTTTAAGTAGTGGTAAGCCAAATCTAGGCGACATAGAGCTTTGCGTATCTTTTCGCATCTTAAAGCCACAGCTAAGAAACACGTATCCAAGCGCTGCTGCTAGATCCAGCGCTTTGCGGTGCCCGAGCAGCCAAAACGCAGCTTTTTTGTACCACGCGATGCCAAATTTTTCCGCAATGCGCGCGCGAACATTCTCGATTGCCGTATCTATGGGCAAAGACTCGCCGCAAATATCTACGCAGTTGGTGCATAAAAAGCAGCTTTCAAAAATTTTCTTAGCGTTTTTATCAAGCTTTAGCTCATTCCTGCCGTAAGCGCCCAAAAGATCCACAAATCCGCGCGGGCTCGTTACTTCATCGCCGTTAATACCATGAATCGTGCAGACTTGGATACATTTACCACATTTTACGCAACGCTCGCTAAGTGCCGCAAAATCGAACGCTCCAAGCTTTGCCTTACTCATAGCCGCGCCGCTTAGACGGTTTTAGAAAAGCGCTTTTCGCCCAAATTTTTATCCATATACTCATCAAAGCACATCGCGATATTACGGATCAAAAGCGTGCCGGTAGGCGTTACTGAAATTCTATGCGGCGAGACTTGTACGAAATCCTTTAGCGCCTCAAGCTGCTTTAGGCTCGCGCCGAAATGCTCGAAAAATTTTATCTTAAATTTCTCCTCGATCGCCTCTATATCGACGCAAAAATTACTCATCAGCCCCATAATCACCTCTTTGCGCAGCAGATCCTCTTCATTTAGCAAAATGCCCCTGCAATACGGCAGCCTGCCCGCATCTATCGCGGCCTCGTAAGCGTCCATATCTTTGAAATTTTGCGCGTAGTGGCGCGCGCCCTCGCCGATGCTGGTTAGCCCGATGCCGATCAGATCTGCGCCGCCCTTGGTCGTATAGCCCTGAAAATTACGGTGCAGCGAGCCGTTTTTAAGCGCGGCATGAAGCTCATCGGCGGGCTTTGAGTAGTGATCCATGCCGATCATCTCATATCCGTTCGCGCTCAAAAAATCGTGGGTAAATTTTAAAATTTCAAGCTTCACCTTTGGTTCTGGCAGTGTCGTCTCGTCAAATTTACGCATAGATTTTTTTATCCACGGCACATGCGCGTAGTTAAAGATCGCGAAGCGGTCCGGATCAAGCGAAAGCGCAAGCTCCAGCGTGCGCTTAAAGCTAGCTAGGCTCTGATACGGAAGCCCATAGATCAGATCCATATTTATCGATTTTATCCCCCTCTCGCGCGCCATGGCTATGACGTCCCTAGTAAGTTCGAAAGGCTGGATGCGGTGGATCTCCTTTTGCACGCGCTCGTCGAAGTCCTGCACGCCGTAGCTGATGCGATTAAAGCCGTTTGAGACGAGCACGTCAAGCTGCTCGGCGTTTAAAAACCGCGGATCGATCTCGCAGCTGATCTCGGCTTCGGGGCTGAAGTTTTTAAAATACTTTTTGATATTTTTTATGTGGCGCGCGAGCTGTTCGGCGCTAAAATACGTAGGCGTGCCGCCGCCGAAGTGCATCTGCACGACCTGCCTGGAGCCGTCCACGACGCTGCTTAAAATTTGCATTTCGCGCTCGATATAGTCCAGATATCGATCCATCTTGTCGCGCTTGCCGGTGTAGATTACGTTGCAGCCGCAAAAATAACAGGCGGAGCGGCAAAACGGCATGTGAAAGTAAAGCGACAGCGGCGTAGAGCTTTTTTGATTTTTCAGCTCGTTCAAATACCCGTCGTAGCTGAAATTTTCGCTAAATTCCAAAGCGGTCGGATAGCTCGTGTAGCGAGGCCCCGGGCGCGAAAATTTCGCGTAAGCGTCGAAGTCTATGCTATTCACGGCCGCCCGCCTTGGTTTTGATAAGCTCTTCGATGTCGATGAAAAGGTTCGGATGCAGGCTTTTTACGCGCGAAACGACGGCATCGACGTCTAAGCTTAATCTTTTCGCATTCGGATTTGCGCCCGTAAGCCTTCTGATCTCGTCCATGCACACGATCCACGCGTCGCCGAAATCCACCGGCGTATGCTGCAAAATCGAGCGCTCAAGCTTGAGATTAAAATTTTCCTGCATCGCGTTTTTGGTCGCGGCGATGAGATTTGCAAGCGATTTTATCGAGATCATCGTGTGCACTTCGTTATTTTCGTCGATGCCGAACCACGGCTCCTCGTCGCTCCACGAGCCGCTTTTTAGAGTGAGTTTTTTCTCGTTGTCCTCGCCCTGCGAAATTTCAAAAACCGTCCTTTTCGAGCTATCCAGCCCAAAAAATTCGCTCGCTTTGTCGATCTTTTTTAGCGCTTTATCTTTTTCTTCCATGCGTTCTCCTAAAATTTATCTTTTTTGATCCAGCCAGACCATGACGCCCTTTTGCGCGTGCAGGCGATTTTCCGCCTCTGCAAAAATTTCATCCGCGTGCGCTTCAAACACGGCCTCGCTCACCTCGTATCCGCGGTACGCCGGCAAGCAGTGCAAAAAGATCGCACCGCTACCTGCTAGAACCATTAAGCTTTCATCCACGCAAAAGCCCGCGAAATCGCGAATTCTTTGCTCTTTTTCGGCTTCTTGCCCCATCGAAACCCAAGTATCGGTCGTCACGACGTTTGCGCCCGCTACGGCTTCCCTTATATCGTTCGTTATTAAAATTTTAGCGCCCGAAATTTCGGCATTTTGCCGTGCCTGCGCCAGTATCTGCGGATCGGCCTCGTAGCCCACGGGCGTCGCTATTCGCAGCTCAAAGCCAAGCTTGCTGGCAAGCATGAGCCACGAATGCGTCATATTGTTGCCGTCGCCCACGTACGCGGCTTTTATCTTTGGAGTTTCAATACCGCGCTCCACGATCGTCATTAAATCCGCCATTAGCTGCACGGGATGAAATTTATCGCTTAGCCCGTTTATCACCGGCACGCGGCTAAATTCCGCAAGCTCTATTAACGTCTCGTGGCGATTTACGCGCGCCATGATTAGATCGCACATTCGCGAAATCACGCGCGCAGTATCTTTGACCGGCTCGCCTCGCCCGAGCTGTATGTCGCGACTGCTCAAAAACAACGCGTGTCCGCCAAGCTCGTTCATCCCTACGTCGAAGCTAACGCGCGTCCTGGTCGAACTTTTTTCAAATATCATCGCTAATTTTTGATCTTTTAAATATGGCTTGAAATTTCGCGCTTTAGCTTCTTTCTTTATCTCAAAGGCTAAATTTAAAATTTCGATTATCTCGTCTTTGCTAAAATCGTTTAACGTAAGAAAGTGCCTCATATCGCTCCTTTTTGGTTAAATTTTACACTGTTTTCGCTTACGTAACGTTTTATTCGGCTTTAAAATTTTAAATTTGCGCTACGTGCCGCGAAGTAAATTTCAAAAACCAAGTCTCGCTGCTGCTGCGAAATTTTAAAATTCCAAAATTTTTAAAATTTTACCTGCGCGAATTTAAAATTTCCGCGATCTCTTTAGCGTGATAGGTGATGATCATATCCGCGCCGGCGCGCCTTATGCCTATCATCGTCTCCATCATCACGCGCTCATAATCGATCACGCCCGCTTTTTTACCCGCCTGCAGTAGCGAGTATTCGCCGCTTACGTTATACGCACAGATCGGCAGCAGCGTGCGCTCTCTAAGGTCTCTGATTAGATCCAGATACGCAAGCGCGGGCTTTATCATCAAGATATCCGCTCCCTGCGCCTCGTCTTGCAGGCTTTCGTTGATCGCCTCAAATCTATTTGCGGGATCCATCTGGTAGCTGCTGCGATCGCCGAAACTAGGCGCTGATTCTGCCACGTCGCGAAACGGCCCGTAGTAGCCGCTGGCAAACTTGCTCGAATACGCCATAATCGGCAAATTTTCAAATCCGCCGTGATCGAGCGCCTCTCGCAAGGTAGCGATAATACCGTCCATCATGCCGCTGGGCGCGATCATATCTGCGCCCGCTTTAGCGTGCACTAAAGCCTGCTGCGCCGAAATTTCAAGCGTCGCGTCGTTATCCACCGTCTGATGCACATGATCGATGATGCCGCAGTGCCCGTGGTCGGTGTATTCGCAAAAGCACAGATCGGTGATTACTAATAAATTTGGAAATTTAGCCTTTATCGCGCGCAGCGAAGTCGCGATGATGCCGTCCTCGCTTAGCGCGTCCGAGCCGATGCTGTCCTTTAGCGAAGGAATTCCGAAAAGTAAAATTTTATCCAAACCGAGCGTCAAAAGAGCCTTGCACTCTTTTAAAATTTCATCTAAGCTCATCTGAAATACGCCGGGCATCGAGGCGATCTCTTTTTTGATGCCGCTTCCTTCCACGACAAAAAGCGGATAGATCAGCGAGCGAGTTTGCAGATCGGTTTGTCGCACCAGATCCCTAAGCGCAGGGTTTATTCGTAGCCGTCTAAATCGTTTAAACATTATTTTTCCTTTTTTAGCTAGAATTGTAAGATTTATAATATCACAATCGGAGTAAATTTAAGCATGGATATAAAAATTTCAGAGGTCGCAAATCTCCCCTCCCGCTTCGGAAGCTTCCGCGTTCAGTCGTTTAAGCAAGGGAACAAGGAGCATTTAGCGATATTTAAGCAGCCTTTCGCGGATGTCGTAAATGTGCGTATCCACTCGGAGTGCCTTACCGGCGATGCGATCGGTAGCCTAAAGTGCGACTGCCGCGACCAGCTCGAAGCGAGCCTAAAATATATCGAAGAGCGCGGCGGCATGGTGATCTATCTGCGTCAAGAGGGGCGCAATATCGGGCTTTTTAATAAAATCAACGCCTACGCGCTGCAAGATCAGGGCCTCGATACGATCGAAGCAAACCATCAGCTCGGCTTCAAAGCGGACGAGCGAACCTACGAGATCGTGGATTTCATACTCGCTCATTTTGGAATTTCGCGCATAAATCTGCTTACGAACAACCCGCAAAAGCTGCACGATCTAAAGGTCGAAGTGGTCGCGCGCGTGCCGATAATCATTACGCCGAATAAATTTAACGAAAACTATCTGCGCGTCAAAAAAGAGCAGATGGGGCATCTGCTGTGAAGCTTGCGCCTGGAGAAAGCTTTAACGAACAGGTCGCTAAATTTAAAGCCTGTCTGCAGAAATTTAACCGCGTCCATAGCCTCACGAATTACGACGATTTGGACGCGGTGGTGCGCGACAGCCTAAGCGGAGCGAATTTCATACCGCGCTATCCGCGCATAGCGTGCGACATCGGCTCGGGAGCGGGCTTTCCGGGGATATTTTTAGCGCTTGCGCTGCCGCTGTGCGAGTGGCATCTGTTTGAACCAAACCTTAAAAAAGCGGCGTTTCTAACCTACGCGAAGGTTAGCCTCGCTCTAGCTAACGTAAAAATCCACGCCGAGCGCGTGCAAGACGGCGCAAAGGTGCGCGCCGATCTGATAAGCTCTCGGGCTTTGATGAGCGCGCGAAGCTTAATTGAAATTTGCCGCGGCTTTTACGATCAAAACACGACGTTTTTGCTCTACAAAGGCTCGGGCGCAGAGGCGGAAGCGGCGGAATTCCGCAAGGAATTTGCAAGCGCGCGCTGCGAAATTTTTAGCGATGAAAATGCTTTGAAAAATAGAAAATTTTTAGTGATCAAAGGGGTGAAATAATGGGAAAAATTCTAGCCATAGCCGTCATCGCGGCGCTCATATATTTTTTGATAGCGCCTAGATTTCGCGTAAAGAAAAAGGACGATGCGACCGAGCTTTTGGCGTGCGACGAGTGCGGGACGTACTTTAGCAGCGACGAGCTTGCTCTGCGCGATAAAAAGCGCCTTTGCAAATCCTGCGAAGCCAAACTAAGGGGCGGCAAATGATCATCCTAGGCCACGCGCTCGTGCCCTACGAGCCGCTGTATCTCATCAAAAACGGCGACGAAGTTTTCAAATACGACAATCTGCTCTTTAAATTTAACGACAGGCTCATCGCCGCCGCGCAAAAGGCGCAGAAAAAATTTAGCGTTATTACGAACGATATAAATGAAATTTTACTCGCAAACGGCGCAGGTGCGCGCTTTATCATCGTGGATAAAAAATCAGCCGCGGCCGCACAAAAGCTGGCAAACGATTATCTTTTCGACGCCAAGATCGCGATGTTTATCAGCTCTACGCGGGCGTTAAAAAACTTAGCCGAGCTCGGAATCGACGCGGCGATCTTTAAAGACGCGATCGCAAACGCGCCCAAATCGCTACTTGCAAGCATCGGAGATAGCGTAGGCTTTAAATTTCACTTCGGGCTTCCGAAAAAAGATGAAATTTTCGGCGGCGCACAAAAGCTCGCGGATAAAATTTCGGCCCTAGATAAGAAGCTAAGCGCGCCCGCAGCTGGTAAAAATGACGATATCTGGAAAAAATAGCAAAATCCTAAGCGAATTTATTCGCGGGTATAAAATTCCTATGACTCATGCAAATTAAAATTCCGCGCATAATTTTGCTTAGCCTCGCGGTTTAGAATTTAACGCGAATTTCACCCGCTTACGCGGATCGGAATTCTACGCGGAATTTTGCCCTCTTTCGCAAATTGGAATTTTGCGCGAAATTTCACGCGTCCTCTGCGAAATTCTCTCGCTTACTCAATTTAAAATTTTATCCGCTCGGATAGATTTAAATTTTACGTAGAATTTCGCCTGTCCTCGTGGCAAGAAATTTCAAATAGAGTTTTACCCTCCAGCGCGATGCGAAATTTTACTAAATTTTCTACGCGTGATATAAAATCTACGTAAATTTTACTCGCGCAATTAACGTAAATAAAATTCCGAACCTGCCTAAGCTTCATAGAATTTCGCGCAAAATTTACCTGCAGAGATGATATAAATTCTTAGCCATTGTTTTAAATTTTACTCGCGTTTTAGCTGCTTTTATACGCATGATAAGGATTTTTTAAAGCTAAAATTTTATATAATTATGCGTTTCAAAAAGGCATATTTTGAGTACTAAATTCTTTCTAGCGATCCTTGCGATAGGCGTTATAATGGGGCTTTGCGCAGGGCTCTTAAACTTCGGCATCAACGAAATTGAAACTTTTGCTTTCGGACATAATGATGAGGAATTTCACATTGTCACGGAGCAAACCACTGCGCTTAGGCGCTTTCTTAGCGTCCTCGCAGCCGGCGCAATCGTAACTTTAATTAGAATTCTGCTAATAAGACTAAAACCTTTTTTAAACGTATCTTCAATGATGGAGGGGCGAAATCCGCCGTTTTGGCAAAATTTAATCCACTCGGTTTTGCAGCTAGTAGCCATCGCCTTGGGCGCACCGGTAGGCAGCGAGGCTGCTCCGCGCGAGCTAGGCGGCTTGTTTGCGGCTAAAATTTGCCGCGCCCTAAATATTAACGGAGATGAGCTTCGGCTATTTGTCGCATGCGGCGCTGGAGCGGGACTAGGCGCTGCATATAACGTCCCGCTAGCGGGCGCGCTTTTTAGCCTAGAAATTTTGCTTAAAAGCTTCGATACTCGAGCAATTTTATGCGCTTTTGCCACAAGTGCGGTGGCTACAGCTACAGCGGAATTTGGAGCTTCAAAAGAAATTTATTACGCGGTTTCGAACTTCGCCCCTACCCCGCAGAATTTACTCGCAGCAGCACTAATCGGACTTGTCACGGGGTTTGCGGCGAAATACTTTCAAGACGGAGTGCGCTTGTGCGAAAAGCGGCGCATAAAAAGCCTCAAAATCGCACTTACACTGCCGCTTGCGTTTTTGCTTACCGCGGCGGTCGGCGCATACGTGCCTGAAATTTTAGGTAACGGACGCTCCGCAGCGCAGTTTGCTTTCGACTCCGCATCCTTCAGCCCCTATTTGCTTGCGATTTTGCTTTGTAAGACATTTTGCATTTTGATGATCTTTCGCTGCGGCGGATATGGCGGTACGCTAACGCCAAGCTTCGCGCTGGGCGCAGTTTTGGGGCTATGCGTTGGATTTGCGATCGGCGAAATTCTACCTATTAGCCTAAGCGCAGCGGGCGTTTGCGGAGGGGCTGCCTTTTTAGCGATCAACCTAAATGCGCCGCTTTGCGCCTTTGCCCTAAGTGCAGGATTTTGCGGGCTAAATATAAACTCATATTCGGTCGTCGTTTTTAGCATCGTATGCGCCGTGATCGCTAGAAATTTACTGACGAAAAATTTAGCGTAGTCGCGGCGCTGATAATTCATACGCTGCAAATATGAATAGATTGGCGCGGCGATGATGGTCCAAGAACCTGCCGTCGCGCACATAGACCGAACCGCATCACTGGGCTAGGGCGGAGCCGTAAGGATATGCGCCTAAGCTGATCGTTGGTAAATTTAAGATAAAATTTCGCCACTTTAACCAAAGGAGAAAACATGGGTTTACTTTCATTCGTAGCCGAAGCAGGCAAGAAGCTACTAGGTCTAGGCGATGACGCCAAATCCGTAAAAGACGAGATCGCCACCAATCTCAGCTCGACGCCGGTAGAGGGGCTAGAGGTCGAGGTGCAGGGCGACACCGTCAAAATCAGCGGTAACGCCGATAAGGAAACTCTCGAAAAAGCAGCCCTCATCGCAGGCAACACCGCAGGCATTAAAAACGTGCAGATCGAGGGTATTAGAGAGGATAGCGCCGAGAACTACTACACCATCGTAAAGGGCGATAACCTATCTAAAATCGCGAAGAAATTCTACGGCGACGCGAACAAATACAAGATTATTTTCGACGCCAACCGCGAGGTTATCAAGGACGCAAACCTCATCTATCCGGGACAGAAGATTAGAATTCCAAAAGCTTAAGTTCGCTTTTGCATGCTGTGGCTTGATTTTGCAAGCCGCGGATTTTACTTTTGCGCGTATTGTGCTGCGTTCGCGCGAGCCGTGATTTTATCAGCCCACGGTGCAGCGCGATTTTGGCGAGCTAAATTTTACGAGTTAGCGAGGCGCCGCGGTTTTTTACACTTTAAAAGACGCGGTTTTGTAAACTAGCGGCACGACGTGATTTTAAGCTGGCTGTGCAGCGCAGTTTTTAAACTATGATTTCATGAACCGACGGCACGGCATAATTTTGCAAGTTATGGATTTTGCAGACTGCGGACTTACGAGCCGCGGATTTGTTTTTGTGAGACGGGTTTTGATTTTAAGCTGTGACGCGGTTTTGCAAGCCGTACGACGGCGGATAGTAGATTATCCGCCGCACTTGCGCGCCGTCATCCTATTTGAAAACATATAAAATACTTTGAAATTCTATTTATAAAGAGCTAAATTTGGATAAATTTAAAGCCAGTGCTGCGCTAAAAAAGACCGAAACTAGGGATTACGACAAATATCCGATAATCATCAAAGACAACTCGATAGAGATGATAAAGCTATATCTGCCGTTTCTATTTCTTTTAGATATCATTTCATACCTCTCTCCATATAGGCATCCCGGAGAGCTAACTAGGCGCCCAAAAGAGCTCGGAAGCTGCTATATTAAATTTAAAAATTCCGCCATAGAGTATTTTTCTACGAAGAAGAATTTGATCTTATTTAAGATAGAACTATCAAATATAGTGGAGATTAAACGAACCTTCGGACCTTCCGAATTTCAATCACCGATCGCTACAAAAAAGTTTGGATTTTGCGTCGTTATGATCTACTTCGTTTTGATGTCTACGGTTTTTTACTTTAAGGGCTATGCGATAGCCCCATTCATAGTGCCGATAGCATTTGGGCTCGGCATGCTTCCATTGCTGATTTTTAGGATAATAAACGGGCTAGGACTTGGACTGGATATGCTAAGCGGCGATAGTTTGATCATTTTTGATAAGCATTTCATTATCGACGCCTCGATTTTAACGAACAAAGAATACAAGGAACTGAAAACCTATTTTCTGCTAAAAATGGGTAAAAATTTAGACAAAATCCAGCCGCAAATTTTTATATAGGCTAGGAGTAAAGAGCAGGTTTAGACGCAAGGCAAGAATTTGATAAGCAGCTAAGCGATAAACGTTTAGAAAATAGCCTCGTATGAAATCAAAATTTAATAAGCCTAGACGCGCCGAATTATCTTTTAAGAGTTAAAATTTTTAGCAAAAATACCGCTCAAATTTTATTAAATCCAAATCCTCACATTCAGTTTTAAAATTTTAACGATAC
>NZ_CALIMW010000231.1 GCF_938045405.1 uncultured Campylobacter sp.
CGACGAGTTCTTCGTAGATGTGAAACAAAGTATAACAAAGCTAGCGAATACGATACGCATAGTGCGTGATAGTTCGCAAGAAACAAGCATGGCGGTATCGAATTTTATCGATAAGATGCAGAATTTAAGAATTAAACTAAATAAAACAATCGAGAAGTAAAAATGGAAAATTTAGTAAGGGACGAGACTATATCGGTCGAAGTTCTAGAAAAAATGTCGCAAGACGAGCTAGATGAATTAGCAAGAAAAAAAGCTCAAGAGATATTTTTAAATATCCAAGGAGCTAAAGAAAAAATAGAAAAGGCAAAACGTCTGTCATCGGATGCCGAGGGCTTGGACATAGGTGGATCTGATATAAAAAATTTAATAACGCTCGGTATTTGCGGCAAGAGTAGAGAAGATAAACTAGCCGATGCACTAAGGCTTACAAACAAAGCTCAAATTAGCCAGAATGATGCGATTGACGAGCTTTCTGAAATTATACGAGAATCTATAAAATTTACGCAAATGACAAGCAAATTCTCGTTATCGCTACACCGTGCTATGGCATTTCTATTTGAAAACGGGATAAAAGATGCAAATGGAAATATTATCAAATTAAGTGATGAGAGTGCAAAAGCGTTTCGTAGTCTTGTAGACGCTGCAGAAAAATTTGCAGTAGACCAGGCAAGGCTTGACGATAAACATGAGCAAATGTCTCAACAAATTAATCAAATTTACACTACGCTAAATAGTAAAGCTCAAATCGATGACGCTCAAGAAGCAGCAATTACTAGTAATGCAAAAAATATTGAGAAGATTATTTTAAATCTAGATGATAAAAATAATCTAGACACCAAGCAAGACGAGCTTATAGCAAAGAATGCAGCTTTGATAGCACAAAATTCTGAAATCTTGCGCAAACTTCAAACTAAAAGTAGCATTAAAATTTATATGATTTGCACTCTATCTTTGGTAATTTCGCTAATTAGTCTAGCATTGCACTTTATAAAAATTTAGTCTTTTTGCCCTAAAGCCCCAGCTCTATCGCCAGATCCTTTACCGCTTTGAGATTTACCTTGCCGCTGCCGAGCACCGGGATTTGCTCGACCTTTTTCACGACGCTTGGCTGCATTATCGGCGCCAGCGCGGAGTCCTTCAGGCGGCGCGAAATTTCATCCTCGCTCGCCTCGCCCACGTAAAGCAGAGCGATCTTCTCGCCCTTTTTCTCGTCTTTTAGGTTTACGCACGAATAGATCGCGCTTTCGCCTAAAATTTCGCCCACGGCGCTCTCTACCGCGCCCAGGCTGATCATCTCGCCGCCGATTTTGGCAAAGCGCGAAAGGCGGTCGGTGATAAATAAAAACCCGTCGTCGTCGATATAGCCGATGTCGCCGCTCTTGTAGTAGCGCACGCCGTTTATTTGCGCGATCGCTTCGGCGGTTTTTACCGGCTCATCGTAGTACTCCTTCATAACCTGATGTCCGCCGATTAAGATAAGCCCCTCCTGCCCGTTTGATAGCGGCTGAAGCGAGGCGGGATCGGTGATCTTTATGACCGTGCCCGCAAGCGGCAAGCCGACGCTCTTTTCGCGGTTGAAGTGAAGCTCTTTGAAAAAATCGGGCTCGAGGACGTTCGGCGTATTTACGCTCACCACCGGCGCAGTCTCGGTCGTGCCGTAGCCCTCGTAAATTTCGATGCCGAATTTTATCTTAAATTCCTTTCGGACGTTTTCGTTTAGCTTCTCCGCGCCCGCAATCGCCAGACGGATACTTCCCAGCATAAGCGGATTGAGCCTTTTGTTTTTGGTGTAAAGCCTAAAAAACGTCGAAGTGCCGAACATTATCGTAGCGCCGTATTTTGCGCTCATCTTGCCGACGCTAAAGGCGTCCGTAGGATCGGGCACGTGGATGCTTAAAATTCCGTCGTTTAGCGGAAAGAGCGTCGTTACGGTAAGTCCGAAGCAGTGAAAGATAGGCAGCGACGCTAAAATCGCGTCGTGCTCGGTAGCGTTTATGAGCTCTGAAATTTGACGGACGTTCGCCATTATATTTTTATGCGTCAGAACCACACCTTTGGGCTTTCCTTCGCTGCCGCTGCTAAATAAAATGGTCGCTACGTCATCTATCGCGTGCGGCTTAAAATACAGCGCGCGAAATAAAATTTTAGGCATCAGCAGCGATTTTAGCGCGCAGGCTATGCGCTCGTTTTTAGAGGTGCCCTCACTTAGATCTTCAAGATACACGAGCCGATCGCCGATCGAACTTTCCAGCTCAAAGCCCTTTGATTTGAGCTTTTCTACGAATTTGCGCGAGCTGATGATCGTGAGGATATTTGCTTTATCCGCGCAGTAGATTAAGTTCTCTTCGCTTAGCGTGTAGTTTAAATTTACGCTCGTTTTGCCCATCGCAAAAAGCGTTAAATTTACGGCGCTTGCGATGACCGAGCTAGGCAAAACGATACCTACGTTTTCCTCGCTGCCTATGCGGCTCTTTAGTCTTTTACGAAGTATCAAAACGGCGCTCATCATCGCTAAATTTGTGAAGCTCACTCCAGTGCTATCGACCGCCACGCGCTTAAAAGGCGATCTTTTGGCTTGATTTAGCCAGTTGTAGGCAAGCGGCTTTAAGCTTGCGAGGTATTTGCCCCAGCTGAAAAACGACAGCTCCGTTACCGCGCGCTTTACTTCGTGCGCCTTGGAATTTGCCTCGATCGGCGCGCCGAAGCTTACGCGAAGCGCGTTTTTGCCGCTTTGCGAGATCGTTCTTTTATAATGCTCGCTGGCGCGCGAAAATGTCGATCCCCAAAGCCCTCTGATATAAAAAGGCACGATTGCGGAGTTCGTATCGTGCGCGGCTAGCTCAAATCCGCCCTGAAACTCGTCTATGCGGCCGTTGTAGCTGATGTGGCCCTCGGGGAAGAGCCCCACTACTTCACCAGCATTTAGCGCCTCGCGGATGCTTTCGATCGCGCTTTTGCTCACGCCCGCTCCGATCGGAATGACGCGGAAAATTTTAAAAAACCACTTCAAATACCACAGATCGTAGTAGCTGCGATGCATCACGAAGCGCACCCCGCGCGGGCAGGCAAGCTGTACCACCGCCCAATCGATCCAGCTGATATGGTTGCCCAAAAGCAGTACGCCGCCTTTTTGCGGGATGTTTTCGATGCCGTCTACGTGGACTTGGTAGCCAAATTTCATAAACGGAATGAGTAAAATTCTAACGAAAAGCTGCGGCAGATATTTCGCGCCGAAGATCCCGCAGATAAGTACGCAAAGAGCAGCCATAACGAAAATTTCGCCGCTGGCGACCGCAAAATGCACCAAGATGATGGCGATGAGCAAAAACAGCACCATAAAGATATTTTGGATGAAATTTGAGCCCGCAAGCACCCGCCCCATGCGCTCATCGGCGGTGAAAAACTGAATGACGGCGTTGAGCGGCACGATGAAAATTCCGCCGCTAAATCCGAAGAAAAACGATGCCGTACCGAGCCAAAATACCGAGTGCGCGTTGGCTAGCACCATTAGCGCGAGCGCCAGACCGAATGCGCCGAACGGCACGATACCGAGCTCAATATGTTTTTTGCAGTAGCTGCCCGCAAAGATCGAGCCTAACGCGATTCCGATCGCGCTAAGAGCTAAGATTACCTGGATCACCATTACGTTGTCGCTGCCGCTAAGGCTCTTGTAGTGAGCCGGGAAGGTCGCGATCACGAGCTGTGAGACTGCCCAAAACATCGAAAGTCCCAGCGTGCAGAGCAGGACGTTTTTATCTTTGATTACAAATTTTAAATTTTGCTTCAAGTAGCGCAGGCGGAGATATTCTTTCGTATTAAATTCCGCCTGCGGCTGCGCGGCGTCGAAGAATGGAATTTTATACGAGTAGTATGTTTCAAGCACGGAGCCCGCGACCAAAAGCACGCCGATGAACCAAACCGAGCTCATCAGCTCGCCCGCGTCGCTGCTGCGAGCTGCAAACAGCTCGAAAATCACCGAAAAAACAAGCGATGAAAGCAGAATCGCGATGATGGTAAGAGCCTGCACGAGGCCGTTTGCCGCGCCTAAATTTTTCGCGCCGACGATCTTTTTAATCAGGCCGTATTTGGCGGGTGAGTAGATCGCGCTTTGCGCCGCAAGCAGGATCGTCATAAAAAATGCGAAATAAAACCACCCGCACGCATAACCGAGCGTAATGAGCGCGGTAAGCGCGACGCCGAGTTTCGCGCAGATCCGCGTAATGCGGGTGCGCGAGAATTTGTCGTTGAGATAGCCGCTGGCGCTAAAAAGAAATACGTAAGGCAGCAAAATCAGCAAATTTACAAGCGAGGTAAGGGCGATGAGAGCGCCGGAATCGGCGCTTTTTACAAGGACGTTTTGAATCGTGATCTTATGGCCCAGATCGACGCTTGCGTTGATAAACATAATCGCCAAAAACGGCAAAAATCCGTTGATTTTTAATAAAGATTTCAAGCTATCTCCTTTAAAAACGGGATTTTATCTCACGGAAGTTAACGGACGCAAATTTAAGGCGGCTTCGCTACAATTACGCAAAAATTAAAGGAAAAATATGAAAGTACGTATCACCAATCGCGACGTCGATAACCTCAATAAATTTATGCTGCTTTACAGCAAAAAGGCGCGCAAACAGCGCCTAGTCAGCACCTACGCCATACCGTTTGAGTTTTTGCTCATGGGCATCATCATCGACGGGCTTTTAAAAACGGCGCCGATTGCGAGCGTGGCGTCGGTTATTTTGGGTGCGGCGTGGCTTATTTTTTATCCGAAATTTTACCGCCGCATGCTAAGAAAACATCTCTCTGCCGCTAAGCTCGCGCAAGACTCGAGCACGGAGATGAGCTTCGTCGCGAACGACGAGACGATCTCGTTTTCAAAAGGCGAGCCGCGCGCAAGCGAGCAATTTGCCGCGCGTTCGCTAAATCGAATCGCTGCGGGTGGGGAGAATTTTTTCTTGGCGTTTGATCGCGGTTTTCATATCGTCCTTCCCAAAAATGCCGAGACGGACGCTGCGGTGCAGCAGCTCGCGGGTCTGCGCGGGCTGCAGATCGAACCCGTGGATATGGACGTTGAAATTTAGAGCTTTGCTTTTAAATTTACGGCTCGCAAAATTCGCGGTACAAATTTAAAATTCTAGAATTTCGCTATGTAGAATTCTACATCTGGAATTTAGTCGCGGCAGCGTTTTCTCTTAGGGGGCTACTTGATCTGCTTCGCTGCGCTCGCAAGAAACGTCGCCGGGCTCACCTTGCGTCGCTACGCTCGTTTTGCGAGAGCGCTCTCCTTCCCCCTTAAAATCCCCTAACCCCTGGCACGCTCAAGGGGCGAGCCTTGCAGTCCGCGTTAAATTTTTATATCGCAAGAATCACAGTTTTGTATTCATCTACTTGGTAAAATTTAACTCAGGCGTAGCCTGCACCACTTAAAGCGTCGTAGGGGGATGGGTGGGGCTTGTGGGCGAGCAGAGCAATGCGGTGCTGCGGGGCAGCGCCACCCTCTGCGAGAGGTGTGACCTCGCAATGGGGGCCCCTTCCCGCCCCAAGAGAAACATATCGCGGGCTAAAATTTAAACGGAATTTCATTTTGTAATAAATTTAAAATTTCTCTATGTAGAATTTGCCTCTAGAATTTAGGTAGTGACGGCGTTTTCTCTTAAGGGGGAAGGGGCGCTACTTGCGAGGCGCTCCCCTTCCCCCTTAAAATCCCCTAACCCCTGGCACGCTCAAGGGGCGAGCCGTAGGCTCGCGTTAATGCGCTGCGCGCGGAGTTAGGCGGTAATTTAACTTTATAAAGCGCCCCGTGCGAGCGTCTTATAAAGTCAAAATTTAAGGAGCGGATATGAAATTTCCAAAAGAGCTACAAGCCAAACGCACCAAGTGCATAGTATACACCCGCGTGATGGGCTACTTGCGCCCGGTAGAGAGCTTCAATATTGGTAAAGTGGGCGAGCATAAGCAGCGCGTACTCTTTGAAGAGAAGAAAGATGTCGCTAGCACTAAGTAAGCGCGAAAGCGCAAGTGCCCTAAAAGATGATGCCGACGCCAGCTATAAAGAGCTTGCGGCGATATTCGGCATCAGCGTCCAACGGGTAGCGATGATCGAGCGAGCCGCCCTTGCAAAGCTGCGCCATCCCAAAAATCGCAAGGCGTGGATAGCGATATTTGAAACCCTCGCCGAGATCGAAAAATGCAGAGCTCAAAGGCTCGGCAGCGGTTGGACGTTAAAGGGGACAAAAAGTTGAAGCTAAAGGATCTAATCAATTTAAGCGCGCAGGATTACAGCGCCGCAGCTCTTCGAGAGCTGCACACAAAGATGAGCGCCGCAGTACCCTCCGCAGTAAGCGTAGGTTTGCGCTCGGTGCGTCGCGACGAGGTAAAGGGCGAGCAGCTCGTAAAGGGCTGGGCATTTTACGTGAGCTTTTTCTATGGCTCCAAAAAACCTTGCGCGGAAATCGCCTGTTTCGGCAGGCTTCATATCTGTGCCGATGAGACGATGGCAGAAAGCCCGTATATCGGGAAAATTTTAAAGTATTTACAAGGAGCGTAACGTTTATCGGGCTCTTTTTACAAGAGCCTATATAAGCGCTAAAGCTGAACCGCTGAAAAATCTAAAATTTTGCGAAGCAAAATTTCTGAAACTTTAGGTGGGTGCAGGGAGCGTAGCTCCCGCTCGCAAAGAGGGGCTTTGCTCCTCTGCGAAATCAAATTTAAAAGAAAGGAGAAAATATGGACAAACGAACGGCAAGGCTGGTATTTGTAAGCTCGCCGTATGCAAGTATCAAATGCAAGCATGATCGAGATCGCGACTACTACGCCCGCAAGCTTGCCGAGCAAGCCTGCGCCATCGTGCGCGCCAACGGCTACGAGCCTATATCGCCCGTGCTTGCATGGATGGGGGTGTATAGCGAGCTGGAGCGAGATCGTATAATGAAAAACTGCGAGGAGCTCCTCTCGGTATGCAGCTACTACTACTTTTTTGCCTGCGAAGGCAGCGAAAATAGCAAGGGCATGGCATACGAGCGAGAGCTTGCAAGGCAGCTCGGCGTAAATGAGTTGAAATTTAGTCTTTTCGATGAGTGAGGAGAGCATGGTGCGGATCGTAAAGAAGAGTAAAAACACGCTTCCGATCTGCCTACGATACGGCTACGTAATAAAATATGGACTAGCCAAAAGATTTAAAATTTTAGGAGGAATACCATGGAAATCAAAAGTTTCAGCGATATCGACATCGCGCTAAAAAGGGTATGCGAGCTAAGCGTAGGCATAGAGAAAATCAACGGCGAAGTAACGCTTGAGTGCAACCGCATCAAAGAAAGCAGAAAGGCCGAAGTTGAGCGGCTAGAGAGTGAGAAAAACTATATCGAGCAGCAAATTACGTTTTTTTGTGAAGAGAATAAGCACGAATTCGCCGAAAAACGCTCGAAAGAATTTACCTTCGGCGAGATCGGCTACCGTCTCACTAAGAGCGTAAGCCTTCCTCGCATCAAAGTAAAGGTAGAAAGCCTGCTAAAAGCGATCAAAAGCTACGGATTGGCCAAAGAATGCATTATATACGAGGAAAAACCTAATAAAGATGCGCTAGCCGAGCTAAAAGATGAAGATCTCGTAAAGCTGGGGCTAACAAGAACCGTAAAAGATAGTTTTCGCATAGTGCCGAAAATTGAGAGTTTGCAAAACGATTAAAGGGCTTTAAGCCCTTTAAAATACGTTTAATTCGGCATTAAGCGTATTTTAAAAGGTTTAAATTTTAAGGACAAGCGATGACCAAATCCCAAGAGATTTACCGCAAAAAACTTCTAGCAATGATCCATCTGCACCCGTTTCATAAGCACGCTGTGCAAGAAGGGGCGTGGGATGTATTTTTGCAAAGCTGGGGTGTGGGCAGCTGCGCCGAGCTAAACGTAAAAGAGCTCGCAAATGTGCTAGCGGTAATGGACGGCAAGGCCGCTCCTTGCAGATTTGAGGACGCAGCGATCGCCCCACAAGTGTTTGCTATAAGAAACATATGGCAAAGAGTAGCGGTAAACGTAAGCGAAACTGCACTGCTAGCCTTTGTAGGGCGCATCATTAAGCAGCCTTGCACCGATGTGTCAAAGCTAAGTAAAAAGCAAGCATCCTGGGTTATTGCCGCTCTTAGGAAAATGAGGGAGGCTAGATAGTGTTTTGCCCGAAGTGCGCACACGAAAAAACCGCCGTGCTAAAAACCATAAAGGGGCTAAAAAATATCCGTATGCGCCGCTGCGAAAAATGCGGCTATACCTGGATTACTGAAGAAAAACCGCTTAAAGATAAAGATCTGGCGGGTTACGTAGAGTATATTGACGAGATAGATAAAAAGGCATAAAAGGTTTAAAATCCGCCTAAATTTGGTGAATTTAAAAGGTAAAAAATGAGAAATTTAGCTAGATCCTTAATAAGATTTAAAATTTTAAAAGCAAAGGGCGAGGTAGAAGCCTTGTTGCAAAACTACTCACAGACGCAAAGACAGAGGCTGGAGCAGATCTTAGATGAAATCGTAGCTCTTAGCACGCAAGAAACGGACGCGCCTACGTTAAAAAAGCTACTCTTAGATAAAGCTGCAAGTGCAAATATCGAGGTTAGCCCACAAGATTTAGAAAGCATATATATCATCCTTGCGCAAAAGGTGAGCAAAAAGCTTGCCGTAGCGGCTGCGGGGCACATTAAAGAAGCCGTTAAATTTAGCTTTGACACCGTCGATGCCGAAGCGATCGAGGCTATGCGCAAGGGATTTTATTGGATGGGCAAAGAATACAACGAAAGGCTGCAGAATAGGCTAAAAGATATTATCGAGCGGGTTTTTAAAGCAGAGATTGCAAACGAGGAGGTAGGCTCCGCACTGAAAGAGGAGTTCGGCTCCATTATAAACGCAGATGAGAGCTATTTTAAAGGAGTAGCCGATCATATCGCACTTCAGGCACAAAACGTAGCTGCCGTGACGCAAGGAAGCAAATACGGCGTGCAATTTTACAAGGTACTTGCGATCTTGGACGATCGTACTACAAAAATTTGCCGCAGCATGCACGGGCGCATAATACCTGCCGAGCATCTAAACGCGCAGGCGGATAAAATTTTAAACGCCCATAGCTTGGCCGATAAAAAAGCCGCCGCCGCGTGGCGAGATCAGGCCTTTTTAGGCAAGAGCCTACCTAAAAACTTCGGTCTGCCTCCATATCATTTTCGTTGCCGTACCGAGGCGGTGCCCGTGTGGATCGATGAAGAGGAGGAAGGCGGAGTGATGATGCGAAACACGCAGCCGCTATGGGAGGACGAACTTATCCGCCATATTGATAAAACCGGAGTTGAGCGTATCCTAGACTCTAAGGCGGCGAACGGCGGGCACGGGTTAAAAGAGAGATTAAAACAAAACGACAAGTTAAAAAGCGATATAATAAAAGCGCTCAATTCGATAACCGCCATAGCCCCTCAAAAGGGCGAGGAAAAATTCAGCAACGCTATAAGCAGCAACGGCTATTTTATGGTATTTGACGGCGATAGAATAGTGACGGCTTTTAAACCCGCTAAAGGCGCACTCGCGTATTTTAAGGAAAAAAGCCTAACATCGAAGCAAGAGATCGTTAAAAGGTGGTGGCAAAAATGAGAGATTTTATTCTTTACATCGATGAGCCCGAATGGGGCATATACGAAAAGGGCTATAAGCTCTGGGCGGGAGAGGATTACGATAAAAAGCTTGCGGATAGATATCCCTTTGCCGCGCTTTGCGTTAAAGAGGGCCTGATTATGGGCTTTTTCGATATATCTTCTATCTCGGACGAAGTGGTAAAAACGGCGCAAAATGATGAGATGATGAGGGAAGTGTGCAACTTCAGGGTACTCATTCATAATAAATTTAAAGAGAGTTTTAAAGGCTCGCTCGTGGATGCGCTTCAATACGTCAAGGAGCACAGGGATGAATAATATAGACAAATTTGACATTTTAACGGGTAAAATTTTAGCTAAGCTTTATGAAACTTTTCCGGTAAAAACCTCTTTGCTTCCCGAGGATTTTGGGGTAAAAGACGCTATGCGGGAGTTTTTAAACGGAGGCAAAAGTGAAGCAGTTGATATGGCGGAGTTGGAATTTTTTGCCGCCAGCGTATCGTGGCTTTTAGAAAATGAAATAATCGTCGCCAAAAAAGGCGGATTAGGGATATATTACGAATGCGGCTTAAGTTTTAAGGGGCTAAGGCTTTTAAAAGCTGTGCCTCCTAGCATAGATAGCGATAGAAAAAGTATAGGCGAGAGCCTAAGCGAATTTGCTAAGGCGGGTTTTGAGGACGGATTAAAAAAGGCTATGAGTGCGCTTATCGTTTATGCTGGGGCATGGGTGAAAAACAAGATAGGCGGATGAATGAAAAATTTAAATAAAATTTTAGAAAAATTTCTCTATCGCGTGGGTGCAGAGACCGTAAACGTAGCTAAAGAGCATACCGCGCCTATTAAAACGGGCAGGCTAAAGCGAGATATCATGGTCGTAAGAGTGGATGCAAGAAGCGTAACGATAGGCAATACTGCAGGGGTGAAATATGCTAAGTTCGTACACGGCGGCACGGGGCTTTACGGCGCTAAAAAACGCAAGATAACGCCTAAAAAAGCTCGCGCGCTAAAGACGCCGTATGGATACAGAAAATCGATCAAAGGACAAAAGCCAAATCCCTATCTTTTAAAGGCCTGGGAGGGCTATAAAATAAGAGGATTGCGGAGGGCTACCGCAGCGCTTGCAGGAGATATAGGAGATAACCTTGTTAACGATATAAAGACTGATTTAGTGAAACATTAAAATAAATCAGAATATACATAGTCTTTAATTTTTCTATAAGCATTATTTGTATATATTATAAGCCCTCAAAAGGAGAACAGCATAAATATGGATTTAGCCACCGAGAAAGAGTTGGTTGAACTGCGCGATGAATGGTCTGTTATTTGTGAAAACAAGGGCGACGAAGGAGCTGTTTTTGCGCAAGATGTCAACAACAAAGTTGAGAGGTTAATAAGGGATATAAAGCAAAAGGAATTTTTAGCTTATACCCTAAAAAATGATAACGGTGAGTTTATTGCGCTGCTTGATGTTATACATGCCCTGCCCAATACTGATATTGGATGGCTTAAAATATTTGATATGACAATTACGCCCAAGTGTACTTTGAGCGGCGGCAATGAAACGGAAATAAAAAGAGTTTTGCGAAACGTATTTGTGGAGGCTCTAAAATTATTATTAGACAAAAATAGCGATGTCAATGAAATAAAAATTTATGCTAGAAACGATATAACTAAAGAGTTGTTCAGTGATATAGCTTCAGATGTTAATTTGAAAGAAACTTTATCGAAAATCAACGTAGTTATATTGTTCCAAGCCAAATGGCTTGTTTTGCGAAAAAAGAGTAATCCGGGCGAAAGGAGAAGAGATGACTAAAGAACAAGAACAAAAGGTTATCGTAGCTTTTGATAAAGCTATAGAAAAAGCGCTGGCTAAACATTTGCAAAAGTGGTCTATTAAGACGCTTGATTTTGTAAATGCTAATCCCGATACTACGGATTTTTATATTGTATTGGAGAAAGCCAAAAATATAGTGGCCTAAAACAGCTTTATTTTGGCGGGATCGCTCGGTTCCGCCAAATTGTTGCTTTATAGTGTAAGAATTTCTTTTGCTTTAAAGTCTTAAATTCGAAGAGCTACCGCAACGCCGCAAAAAATATACAAGAAGAAGTATAGAATATAATGGTAAACCTTAAAGCCTTAAAAGTATAAGTTATTCTGCGAGATTTCCAATAAAAAGACTTTGTTTGGTATATTCGCCTTTAAAATTTTGATGGTTGTCTATAAGGGTATGTATTTCGTTTAGATCTATCCATTTTGGCGATGGAGCAGGCAGTATTTTTAAATCCTCAAACTCTTTGCCGGCTTGTTTGAATATGGCTCTACGATGCGTTATAGCTTTGCCGTTTATCGCGTAAATATCGAAATCTCCGAATTTATTTGTTTTGGTATCATCTACAACATAGACTCCGCCCTGAGTATGATCTCCGAGCGTTGCGAAGCATTTGATAAACAAATATCCTTTATATTGCGTGTGGGCGCACATTACGGGGGTATATCTTTTATAATAAAAAATATACATATTAGTAAGAAGATCTTCGTATTTTCCTATATCTGCTTTGACATTTTCATCCCTACTTTCGCATCCGCTGAATACAAACATAACTATAAATAAAAAGACAAAAAATTTTCTCATGGTATCTCCAATTATAGGGCAATAAAAATATAATTATACCGAAATTTCAAATTATATACGCTTTATTCCTCCTCTCGCGTACCTTTTCAAAGTAGCTAAGCGCTAAAGCCAACGCCCAAAACCTATCGGCATGGCCGTGCTCGTTTCGATCGCTATCGTATAAAAAGCTCTTTTGCCCCGCTTTACGCTTTATAGCGTGTAGGTCTGCGATAAGCAAGGGATCGTTCGGGATAGATATACTTTTATCCTCAAAGTGCTTCTTTAAATTCAGAGCTAAAGCCTCCTTGACGCTAGCGGTAAAATATACTCCGCTCACGCGAGAGGTAAAGCGCGATTTAAGCCGCTCTGCTACCGGCATACCGATGCCGGTTTTATCGATCTTAAGGCAAGCCAGTAAATTTAG
>NZ_CALIMW010000232.1 GCF_938045405.1 uncultured Campylobacter sp.
TTTATTTGTAAAATTCCATTTAAATTTTTGTTCGTGATATCGTAATCTTGGGGCGGGAAGGGGGCTTGAATTGCGAGGTCGCTCCCCTTCCCGCCCCAAACCCCACCCATCCCCCTACGACGCTAGCGGTGGTGCGGACTGCGTCCGAGCATTTTTATTTTGCGGCTTCGCCGCAAGTTTTGATTTTAAAATTTCTTGCCGCAAAAATCGTAAAATTTCAATTGCACTACAAATCGGCGCTGTATTTTGCTAAAATACCGATAAAATTTTAAAGGATGAAATTTGGAAAATTTTGCTTTTCTTCTAAATTTAGTGATATTTTGCATCTTGGTTTTTATGTTTTTTAAGATGCGCAAAAGCGGCGAGCAGGCTGGCAAGCCGCAGATCGCCACCGACATCACGCGGCTTAAAAGCATCGGCGAGCTGAGCGTTTTTAAAATTTACTCCAAAGAGATCGTCACGCGCAAGCAAAACGTAGGCAGCGGGCTGCTGGGCTCGCTCGTCTCGCCACTGATGACGAAAAAGCAGATCGCCATTATCTTCGAGTTTGAGATCGAGTTCGTTTACGACCTGCTAAGCCCCGACTTTGCGATACTGCCGCAGGGCGAGGATCGCTACGAGATCAAGATGCCGCCGTGCAAATACAAATACTCGATCAAAGATATGAAAATTTACGACGAGAAAAACGCCAAGCTATTGCCGTTTCTGCTGCCCGATTCGCTAAACGGGCTATTCGGCGCGAGCTTTGACGAGAGCGATAAAAACCGCCTGATCGACGACGCCAAGGACGAGGTCAAGCAGCTCTCGCTAAAAATCATCAACGATCTTGGCGGCAAGATCCACAAATCCGCGACCGATACACTGGAGGCGATCGCCAAGAGCTTCGGCGCGAAGGAGGTCGGATTTATCTTCCAGGACAAAGCGCTTCAGAGCATCGACATAAACTCAAACGAGATCGCAATCGATAAGTCGCTAAAATCGCAAATCGAGAAGTAGATGGAGCTTTTTAAGGCGCTTTTTAAAATTTATTTTGCCCGCATGCTCGCGTTTATGGATGCTTGCGCGAAGGCTTGGCGGAGGTTTTATGAGCCGATCAGGCTGCGCAAAGAGAAAAAGCGTCTGCGCGCAAAGGGCTATTTTACCGAGGATGCGACGTGGGCGGAGTTTTTTGCGGATTTTAAATTTTGCAAATGCTTCATCATCAAAAAAATCCTCTATCCAAACTTCTATGCTATCAAAAACTCCTCCAAATGGGAGGCGGGCTCAAAGCGAGCTAGTTTTACGGTAGGCTCGTTTGTATACGACGAGATCGCGTGGGTGTGGGTGCCGCACGCCTTTGACGGCGGGCGAAAAAACGATCTAGCGAAGCTAAAAGATCTACTGCAAAAAATCCCAGCACTGCGCTACGAGCAGAGCGATACGGGGATTAAAATTTTCGGCTACGAGTAAGGTAATTCGGCCGGCGAAAATTTGGTGATGAAATTTGGTGATGAAATTTGGTGATGCGCTCGCGCCGAGAAATTTCACGCATTCGCTGCGAAATTTCGATACGTTAGCGCCTCGTACATGCACGTTTGCTCGGCGTGAAATTTGCACGCTCTGGGCTGCTGCGAAATTTCGGGCAAATACCCGCTGCATAAATTTGATGCAAAAAGCGGGCTTGCATTTTGCGCGTAAATTCTGCGCGAGCGTGCGTTTGTGCGTGGGATTTGCGCGCGGCAGTTGTTTTTGGTGCGGCGTCTTGCGGATTTAAATTTATGCGCTCAATCGCGTCGTATTTTTGATACGCGGCACGGCACGGAATTTTGCCGTTTAGGAAGCGCGCCGTGCGGCAAATTTCGCAACAGAAAATGTCGCATCAATTTCGCCGCATTCAAATTTCGGCAGGTAAAATTTGCCTTGCGGCATCGTGTCGCGCAAAAATTCGCCGATCGCGGCGCAAAAACAGACGCGCTCAATTTCGCGGTAGAGATTTCGGCGCGGCACAATTTGTAAGCGTAAAATTTACCGCCTGTTTTCATTGCGTTGGCGTGAGCCGACTTGAAGCGCGGCACAATTTGTGGATGCGAGACTGCGCCGCAGCGGTTCCGGCGATGCGGCAGATGTAAATTTAAAAATAAAGAGCAAAAATGGTTCAACTACTACTTGATAAAGCGAGGGCTCTGCTTGCGCCCGCGCCGAAATTTTATTTCGGCCTATGCGGCGCGGTGGGTGTATTTTGGCTCGTCGTCGCGCTTAATTTGATCGTTTGCGCGGCGCGGGCGTATTACTTTTACGGCGTGGAAGATCGCATATTTTCGCGGATCTTTGAGGATTTTTGCTGCATTTTGATCATAAATTTGCTCATCTTTCATCTCTGCTTCGTCGTTTTTAGAAGATTTTTCGGGCTTGCCGCTCTGTTTGTGCTAGCGATCAATACGCTTTGTGCGGCTATCTCGCTCTTTTTGGTCGTTTTTTTTCGACTCCGCTTTTAACGTCGTCGCGCTCGATGCGATAATCCACACCGACGCGAACGAAAGTAAGGAATTCGCCGCGCAATTTCTCAGCGCGGGCGTGATCTGCTCTTTGCTCGCATTCGCGACCGCGACGTTTGTCGCGCTGAAGTTTAAAAAAAGCTCGTGCAGCGCGAGGCTGCGAGCCGCATTTAGCGTGATCTATCCGATTTGTGTGGTCATTTTTTGCATTTTTACGGCGACCAAAATCGCAAGCGGTGGCGAGCGTTATCGCGCGACGCTCGGCACATACGCTCCGCTTGAGTTCGCGTTCGTCGTAAAAGATTATCTCGGCGATGCAAATTTCCTTGCCGATCTGCAAAGCATCGAGCGTGGCTACGACGAGGCGAAGCGGGCGAATTCCGCGCTTGATTTTAACGCAACGCAGATTAAAAACGTCGTGCTGATTATCGACGAGAGCCTGCAGCGCGGCCATATGTCGCTTTACGGATACGGCAAAGATACGACGCCTTTGCTAAACGATCTGCAGCGGCGGGGGCTGCTTATTAAATTTAGCGATACTGTTTCGTGCTACGGCGCGACCAATCCCGCGCTGATGCGGATACTTAATTTCAGCGACTACGAAAGCGAGCGCGAAAGGCCGTGGTTTGAGAGCCTTAGCATTATCGATATGTTCGCGCTGAGCGGCTTTCGCACGATGTGGATCAGCAATCAAGAAGCCTTCGGCAAATTTGCCCTTAGCGCAAAAAGTGCCGCCGATCGCGCCGAAAAAAAGCATCTTTCTTTCCACAAGCGATCAGCTCGATAGCATGCGAGTCGCGCACGACGGCGCGCTGCTGCCGATCATCAAAGAGGCGAAAAAATCGCAGCGCGAGCGAAATTTCTACGTCGTGCATCTCATGGGAAATCATATGGACTATAAAAAACGCTATCCCGAGGAATTTGATAATTTAAAAGCGACGATATCGCCTTACCGTTTACGCAAAAGCAAAAGGTCACCCTCGCGTGCTGCGATAACAGCGTGCTGTATAACGACTACGTGGTGAATGCAATTCATCGGATGAGGACAGCCTCATCGTCTATCTCAGCGATCACGGAGAGAATATCTATGAGCAAAACGGCCTCATCGGGCACAACATCAATACCCGATTCACCTACGAAATTCCGCTGCTTTTCATCGCTTCAAAAAGCTTTATCGCCGATCATGCGGAGCTTTGGCGGCGCATAGGCGCGGCGAAGGACGAGCCTTTTATGAGCGACGATCTGGCTCACGTGCTCGCCGATATTTTAGGCATAGAGCCGCTGCAGTTTAACGTGCGCAAAAGCCCGCTGCGCGATGAATTTGACGCTTCGCGCAGGCGAATGACGAACGGGGTGGATTACGACGAAAATTTAAAAGGTAGGGGAGGATACGGGCGGTAAACGGCTCCGCGCCGAAATTTAAGGCTTTACGCGCCGTATTGCTTCCGATGCCGTCTACGATCGGGCCGGCTCGAAGCTGCACTTGATTTTGCCGCGAGCGTCAAATTTAACGCCCGTATTTTCGGCGCGAAGCGACCGTCTAACGCAATCGCGCTCGGAAATTTACCAATATCGCGGAGCATTTGCTACGAGCCCGCAGCATCAATTCGGCGTTACCGTTGCGCTGCAAATTTATGCGCCGGCGTGATGCTAAATTCGTTTCTTGAGGATGGGCGATTTTTGCGATTTCACAATGTAAATTGAGCGAAATTTATTACGTTTGTGCTTTAAATTTACGCCGCAAAACGAATATTTTTTAATGCTACTTTAAAAATTTAATAGTTAATAATTCTCTAATATTGATAGGAGTATAATACATTTCAAATTTTAGCGTGCAAAAGCGTCGCTAAATTGAGTTCGCTTGCCGCTATTTCATCTCGCATTTATGGAGGAGTTCAAAATGCACAGTAAAACTATCGGCGCGAGTTTATCTTTGGCGCTCGCCGGTCAACTTTACGCGATACCCGTTGCGAATCCGCTTACGATCGATAAAACCACGGATTTAAATAATTACGACGTATATGAAAAAGACGTCGACGACGGAACCCTAACGGTAAAAAATCCGACCGTCGCGCAGATAATTACGCTCGATAGCCAACCGAGCGATAATTCCCCGTTGAATAATATCATCGTAAATAGCGCCACGGCAGCCGATCAGACGCTTAAGGGCAATGCTTTGACGATGAACGGCGGTACGCTCAATAGTATAAACGTAGCTTCCTCGCAGCAGGACGGTACCGTATTTAGCGAAAATACGCTGAATCTAAACGGCGGTGAGCTCAGGAAAACGCATCTCGTTGAATCAAACGGTAGAGCTACGGCTACGAAAAATGTCTTAAATTTAAACGGCACTATGATTTATCACGGTCTTTCGGTTGTAGATATCAATGGGGGTGCGGCGAATGAAAATACGCTTAATATCAACGGTACCAAAGGCGAACGTTTAACGACTACCTTTACCGCTGCGTATCTCGGCAATAGCGGTACCGCCGATGGTAACGTTTTAAATATCAACGGCGGCACGATCGGCGATTCGTTGAGCGCTATGCGGGCCGCATTTGCATGGGGAAATAGTAAGCTTACGAACAACGTCGTAAATCTCAAAGATGCGGACGATCTTCGCGGTAGGATAGACGTTGCAAATATAATGTGGGCGCACGACGGTGCGGAAGCGAGAGATAACGTGCTTAACGTATATGTCCGCGATAAAGATTGGAGCCGATTGGATCTCTGCGTCGCATTCGGTCGGGAAAACCAAAAATTAAGCGGTAACACTTTCAACGTCTACGGCAAAAACGATACGTTTAAATCGATCGCGGGCTTTGAAAAACTCAATTTCTATCTAGCCGCGGATACCGCAAACGACGAGACGATTTTAAATTTAGTAAGCGGCGAGCTAACCGATATAAGCAAAGCGACTATCGGCGTGGGTATAGCAAACGGAGCGGATAAGCTCAAATCGGGCGATCATGTAAATCTCATAAAAACCGCAAGCGGGATAAAATTCGGCGATATGGCTAACCGCTCCGAACAGTTAGTTCAAAGCGGGCTTTCGACTGCCTATACATTCGCCTTGCGTAGCGCTAACGACGATAAAGACCTGATCGCCGACGTAACCAAAATCACGATAAATCCCGATCCGCAGCCTCTGCCGAATTCTGATCGAGTCGGAGCGAAGCTAATGGCGCAAAATAAAAATACGCTGGAAACCGGCGCCGCGGTGCTAGGCGCGATAAATCAAAGCGACGATATCCTTTCGGGAATAACGGATACCGCAGACGGAACGTTTGCGTATGCGGGAGGTTTTAATATGCGCTACAATTCCGGCTCCTATGTAGAAAACAAAGGTATCTCCGTGCTCGCAGGAGCGATGGGCCGTATTGGGGACGGCGCGAGCCTGGGAGGATACGTAGAAACGGGCGGCGGTAAATATGAGAGCTTCAATGATTTCGCCGTCAAAGGCAGCGGCGATCTCAAATACGCGGGGGCGGGCATTGTGAGCGAATTCGACTTGGCAGAAAATTTCTATGCCAAATCGGGAGCCAAAATCGGTCGCATCAAATCGGACTACGAGGCTTCTCTGGCCTCGGGAAGGGCCGAATACGACGTAACGAGAACCTACTACGGGGCAAATTTAGCCCTCGGCAAGATTTTCGAGCTGAGCGCTAATCTCAATGCGGACGTTTATGTCAAGGGCTTTTATACGTATATCGATTCTAAGAAAACGGAGGTCTTGGGCGAGGGCATCAAGCTGGAGGGTATCGATTCTGTAAGAAGCAGGGCAGGCGCTCGATTTAATTTCGACGTAAGCGATAACGTGGAGCTTTTCGCGGGAGCCGCTTTCGAGCGAGAATTTAAAGGCAAGATCGGCGGCTATAATAGTACCTACGCTATGGATATTGATGCCGCGAGCGTCAAGGGCAATACCGCTATCGGCGAGATCGGCGCGAAGTATTCGAGCGGCAAGCTGGATACTTCCTTGAAACTAGAGGGTTTAAGCGGCAAGAAAGAAGGGATCAACGCGGGATTGCGCTTCGTTTATAAATTTTAAGCGGCTAAAGTATGCTTTAGCCTGCGTCGGTGCAATCAAAGGGCGGGATTGAAATTGAAATCGAAGCTTTTAAATTTAGGTATAAAATCAAATTTTTTAGCTGCATACTATTGAAAAAGATTGGGCTTGCCGAGCGCATCGTCTCGGGAGCGCAAACGACGGATAAAATTTCGTTTGGATACGAGCCGATATGCCTGCAAAAGGCGTATGCATTGAATTTGAAACGCCCGCTTTCATTATGCGCGATGAAGATATTTTAAACTCAAGGCATCGTAACGTCGCGATGTAAATCTCAATAGTCGCGTCGTAGCAAAGTTTGCAAACCTTTCGCGGCGCATTTTTCGCTACAATTTACAAAACGGCGTCAAAAAAAAGCGAGCGTCTTTGGCGCAGACGCTTGCTAGGTCCCTGCTACGCCGCGTTTGCAAACGCCGTCGCCGATACGCTCGGGCTGAGCGGCGCGCAACGAGGATTTAAAATTCCAAACTCCGCCTTTGCAAGATGAAATTCCGCGCTTATTTCGTCGCACCGTAAATTTTAAAATGTGCGAAATTGTACCGCTTAGGCGATCGAAAAACAATCGCAATGCGGCGATTCAAATTTAAACCTCTCGCGTAAAATCGTCGCCCTGCGCGCCTAATGCCACAGATCCTGCGAGCTCGCGGAGCTTTTCATACTAGGCCAGGCAAGGAGCAGCACCGCAGGCGCCAAGGGCTCGAATAACAAATTCGCTAGCGCCATGTATTTTACGACGCTTGGGGTGATGAGGGGCGGCGCGAGTACTTGCAGCATGCCGTAGATGATGTCTGCGGCGACATCAACGATTAGCAGTGCGGCGTATACGGCAAAAAACTTGTATCCGGTAGCGGCGCGCAACTTAAAATTTATAATTATCCAAGAGAGCGTAACCGCAAAAATCAAATACGGCACGTATATTTGCAGCCTATTACAATCACATCTTCTGAGTATATAAATGGCTGAAAAATATAGTAGCGCCGCAAGCGCAATGCTGTAAGCGTATTTGAAGATTATAAAAACCTGCGGGCCCGTGAT
>NZ_CALIMW010000233.1 GCF_938045405.1 uncultured Campylobacter sp.
CTGCAAACGTGAGCGTGCCGTTCGTGCATTCGCACAAGCAAAACGAGGAGCTTTATTTGGTGCTAAAAGGCGGCGGCACGCTCTTTATCGACGGCGAGGAGAAGGCGGTCAAAGAGGGCGATGCGATCCGTATCGATCCGGCAGGCAAAAGATGTTTCAAAGCGGGTGCGCAAGGGATGAAATTTATCTGTATCCAGACTAAACGCGGCAGCCTGGAGCAGTACACTAACGGCGACGGCGTGATAAACGACGATGTAAAGCCTAGCTGGCTGTAAAATTTCGCAAGATAAGCGCGCAGCAAAGCGCAGGTGTAAAATTTAAACTGCGCAGCGCAGCAAAACGATGCCCTACGTGGCGGGTTCATCGGTCGCCACAGCGATAGACAGTCGCATGAGAGAGTTCATTAGCCGCGATGGCAAGTGAATTGGCTTGTAGCAGCGATAAGCGGCTGTGTAAGCAAACAAATTCTAAATTTAAAGGATAAAAAATGAAAAAAGTAGCAATCATCGGAGCAAACGGAAAATCAGGTAGCGCGCTAGTCGCGGAGGCGCTAAAGCGGGGCTACGACGTAACGGGCTTCGCGCGAAACAAAGAGTATAAAAACGGCGACGTAAAAGTCGTTTATAAAGATGTTTTTGAGCTTAGCAAAGCCGATTTGGCGGGCTTTGACGTCGTCATCAGCGCGATCGCTGCATGGACGCCGCAGACCTTCCCGCTTCACGCGAAAATGACGCAGCACATCGCGGAGCTGCTAAGCGGCACGCAGACGAGACTTTTCGTCATCGGCGGCGCGGGCGTGCTATACACAGACGCTTCACGCAAGACGCGCCTGATGGATACTCCGAGCTTTCCGGCTGAGTATATGGGCGTAGCCGAGGCGACTGCGGCGAGCTACGAGGTGCTAAAGGCGAGCAAAGATTTGATCTGGACCTACGTGATCCCCGCCGCGGAATACGACGCAAACGCCGCGCGCACGGGCTCATACGCCCTCGGAGACGACGAGCTGATCCTAAACGGTAAGGGCAAAAGCTACATCGGCTACGCAGACCTCGCACTCGCCGTAATAGATGAGATCGGGGCGCAAAAATTTATCGGCAAGCCGTTTACGGCGGTCGGCGAATAATGCGGCGTTGCCGCGCATAAATTTTAACTGCGCTGCACGGCGAAATTCGGGTGCAAATTTTAACTACGTGGCGCGGTAAAATTCTAACGTAAATTTTAAATCTTTTAGCGCGGCAAAATTCTAACGTAAATTTAAAATTTAGCGAAAAAGTAAGCTAGAGCTTTAAATCAAAATTTAGCGCCAGGACAAAGCCTATGTTTGAATTAAAATTTAGCGCTAGAGCGAGCTACGGCTTGAAATTAAATTCAGCGGCGGAGCCGAACTCGAGCTAAAATTTAAAATTTAACGGCGACGGTAGCGGCGACTGCGGTGCTAATGACGGCGGCGATTGCGTTGCAAAAAATCGGTAGCGATTGTATTCGAATAATAGCGGCGGTGGCGATAGCAGCGATTGTATTTGCGACAACGGCAGCAGAGGTAATGAGCAGTGACAGCGGCTGCAACGGCGGTAGACGACAGCGGCGCGGGTGGCATTAGCGGCAGCCGTATCGCAGCGGGCGGTAGCGAGAATATAATGAACGGGCGCCGCGGCGACTGCAACAACGGCTGCAAATATAATGAGCGATGGTAGCGTAGCGGCAAGCAGCAATAGCGATCTGCTGCAAATATAATGAATGGTAGCAGCGAGAGTAGCAGCGACGACGACAATGGCGGCAAAGATAATGTAGTAATAGCGACGATAGCGGTAGTAGCGGCAGACGGGGATAGTCGCACTATCGGTATAGGGTAACGCGAGGCCTGCTATGTCGCGGATGAAATTTAGGCGCGATTAAAATTAACATCTAAATTTTAAAAAAATAGCCTAACAGATAAAATTTCGGAACGATTAAAATTTAGGCTCAAGATAAGTTAAAAACTTTCAAAGGAGTTTTTAACTATGATCCTGCCGATGAAAAACAAGTATATAATTCGTTCCCGAATTTCGCAGAAGAAATTTAGAGAAATTTTAAAGTATTTTGCAGAAGATATAGAGGCTACTAAAATAGCAAATTTAACCGGGATTTCTAGAATTTCCATTAATAAGATTCTAAAAAGCATTAGAGTTTTGATCTCTCAAGAGTGTGAAAAGATAAGCAAATTTAGCGGTGAAATAGAGATAGATGAAAGCTACTTCGGAGCTAAAAGAGTAAGAGGTAAGAGAGGTAGAGGAGCAAGCGGAAAGCAACCGGTATTCGGTATGTTTAAAAGAGACGGTAAGGTCTATACTCAGATAGTAAAGAACTGCTCTGCTAGTGAGCTATTGCCGATACTGAAGGAGTTTAGCGAGCTTGATAGCTCTACTATCTATTCAGATTGCTGGAAAGCTTATGATGGATTAGTAGATTACGGAGCTAAAGCTCACTATAGAGTAAAGCATTCAAAGAATGAATTTGCTAATGGTAAAAATCATATAAACGGTATAGAAAACTTCTGGGGATACGCCAAACATAGATTATCTAAATTTAAAGGCATCAAGAAAGAGAATTTTTTGCTTCATCTTAAAGAATGTGAATTTAGATATAATAACAGCAAAGATACGAAGGAGTTCTATCATATTTTATTAAAGATGATAAGAGAGAATCCGCTTAGCTTATCTTGAGCCTAAAATTTTAAGATTTCAGCGTGTGGAATTTTGCTACTAAATTTAAAATTTTTGCTTGAATTTCACATTTGTATCGCATTAATTTGGGCTTTTGTGAAATTTAGCATTATAAATTTACGCTGTAGCCTGCTCGTTTGGTTTATAAATTTTGCTACCGCCGCAAAAAATCCGCTGTGTTCGCACAAGTGAAATTCCGTCGCATTTGTACGAGTGGAATTCCGCCACTGATAGCAGAAAGCGCGGCATCAAGCGCAAATCCTCGCTGCGGGTAAAATTCTGTCATTGACAATAAAAGCTAGATTTATCGATACGACAATTCTTGAAGCGCGGTAGAATTTACGAACGACGATAAAAGCATAGTGTGGTTACGGCGAAATTTAAAATTTGCGCCCGCCGAATTTCGCCGCGCCGTCATTTTGTCGTTTAAATTTTAAATTCCATCCGCATCGGTTTCGCCAAAGCTAGGCATAAAGCCTGATAATTAACTCTCTGGCGAGCGCTAAAATAACGACGAAGATTGTAAATTTTAATAAAGATTTTTGTCGCATTGTGACGAGCATAGCAATGCCTAATAAAACGAGCGCAATGTCTAAAAATATATCTTTCATACGCTTAATTGAAATTTAATCAAAATACTAAGTATGATAAGAAGTATTATAAAGCGCAAGATTGAACGCATGGAGGATAGATCGCCAAATTCTTTGTCATATTCCTTTTTTACCTCCCACTCAGCTTTCCATGCGAACATTTTTACTATAAA
>NZ_CALIMW010000234.1 GCF_938045405.1 uncultured Campylobacter sp.
GATTTTGAAATTTAGCGCAAAAATATTATAATTTCGCCCAAATCACGGCTAGGACGGAAAATGAACTCACGCGTGCAAAACAAATATCTAAAATCAAAAATTATGAGCGCCGAGGAAGCCTGCGAGTTGATCCCAAATGGCGCATCGGTGGGCTTTAGCGGCTTTGTTGGGGCGGGCTGCGCACTAGCGCTGCCGCAGGCTCTGGCACAACGAGCGATGGCGCTGCACGAAAAAGGCGAGCCCTATCAAATCGAAATTTTTACGGGCGCATCGACCGATCCGCTTTTAGACGGAGTTTTGGCAAAAGCAGGTGCCGTGAGCTTTCGCGTGCCGTTTTTTACGGATGCCGATATGCGCCGTGCGATAAATAGCGGCGCCGTGCGATACGCGGACGTGCATCTATCAAGCCTTGCCGCGCAGCTTAAAGCTGGCTTTTTTCCACATCTAAACTTTGCCGTGATCGAAGTAGTGGCGATTAAAGAAAGCGGCGTGCTCGTGCCGTCCACGTCGCTAGGCAATAACCAAGCCTGGCTCGATATCGCCGATCGCGTGATTTTAGAAGTGAATTACTATCAGCCGCTTGAGCTGGAGGGCATTCACGACGTTACGGATCTGCGCCTGCCGCCGCATGCTGAGGATCTGCCGATCAAGCACGTAGGCGATCGCGTAGGTAGCCCCTATATGCATGTAGATCCTGCCAAAGTAGTCGCTGTAATAGAGGCTAGGACGCATGATCGCGTCAATAATTTTACCGCCGTGGATGAAATTTCAAGTGCGATCGGCTGCAACGTCGTGAAATTCCTAAAAAACGAGGAGGCTTGTGGCAGACTTCCCGCAAAGAAGCTACTGCCGCTACAATCGGGCATCGGTAACGTCGCCAATGCCGTGCTTAGCTCACTACAAAATGCTGGCTATCAAGGGCTGCAGTGCTATTCCGAGGTGATCCAAGACGGCATGCTAGATCTTATCAAAAGAGGCGTCGTAGGCACTGCAAGTGCCACAGCGCTATCGCTTAGCCCTGCAGGTGTTGAGGAATTTCAAAAAAACATCGATTTCTACCGCAAGCACATCATACTACGTTCGCAAGATATCTCTAACTCGCCAGCACTTATCAGAAGGCTTGGCGTCGTGTCGATGAATGGCATGCTCGAGGCAGACATCTACGGCAACGTAAACTCCACTAACGTCATGGGCTCGCAGATGAAAAATGGCATCGGCGGTAGCGGTGACTTCGCTCGCAACGGATATTTGTCGCTATTTCTTAGCCCGTCGCTAGCTAAAGGCGGCGCGATCAGCGCTATCGTGCCGTTCGTGAGTCACGTTGATCATACTGAGCACGACACTCAAGTCATTATCACCGAATACGGCATCGCCGATCTGCGCGGCAAATGCCCTCGCGAACGGGCTCGCGCTATGATAAGCATCGCACATCCCACCTACCAAGGCGCGCTGAGAGATTATTTTGAGCGGGCATGTGCGCAGCCCTGTGCTGGGCATACTCCACACATTCTAAGCGAGGCGCTGTCGTGGCATCAAAGATTTAAAGATACGGGGAGTATGAAGGCTTAGAGCGAATTTGCTTGAGCTAATGCGCTAAAGCCTAAAGCTTAAACCCATTTTTGCTGAAGCGGGAAGTTTGCACTTAAAAATTCCGCCTGCATTTGAAAGCTCTATCGCTACTTAGAGCAAAGCTTGTTAAAATTTTTATTTTCGCAAAGTTCGCGCGAAATGTTTATTATATGAATGAATTGAAAATTTGCGCCATAAAATTTTAAAATTTTGAACTTCGCAAAATTTCATCCATAAATCTGCTATCAAATTTTAAATTTAGCTCTCACTTCATTTGCCAAGCCAATCCTAGCTATAAGGCGCGCCATAAGTTCGCGATAAAACCGCGTAGTATTTGCAAGATAAATTCCGTATAAATTAAAGCAGCGGCTTGCTAAAACAGAATTTCTCGCCTTACGAAGGCGATCTTTGGGCTATAAATTTAAAGAGGCGGGCTATAAAGTCGTGGCGAGATGAGATTAGAATTTTATCCTCGAAGGCTCCATCGGCTTGCTGTAGAAGTAACCCTGCATATATTTAATCCCCATCTCTTCTAAGATGATTGAAATTTCGTGGTTTTCTACGTATTCAGCGATGAGCTCGTAGCCCTGCTTGCGCGCGAAGTTAGCGATGGTTTCGACGATAGCGCGCGAGTTTTTGTCGTTTGCGATATTTTTGATGAGCGCTCCGTCGATCTTTATGTAATCCACGTCAAGCGTTAAAATTCTATAGTAGTTGGAGTATCCGCTGCCAAAATCGTCTATCGCGACCTTGCAGCCGTAGTTTTTGGCTACGGCGATGAAGCTGCGTAGGCTCTCGTAATCGTCAAATTCCTCGCTTTCTAAAATTTCAATAAATAGATTTGAAGCATTTGGGCTGGATGCGAGCTTGCGCTCTAAAAGCTCCTTGATACCTTCGTTTGCGATGTCAAAATATGAAAGATTTATGCTAAAGCAAGTCCCTGCGAAGCGGTCTAGCAAGCGAAAGGCTTCGTTTATTACGACCTGAGTTAGCGGGATGTAGAGCGAGGTTTGCTTTGCGATATCGATAAACTCACCCGGGCAGCGCGTCTTGCCCGAGCGGTCGATTAGGCGGATTAGAATTTCATATACTAACGGGACATAATCACCGCCCTCGGTGCCGTAGGTGTTACCACTAGGATCGCGGTGGGTGATATCAAATATGGGCTGAACAAGCACAAAGACTTGATTTTTCTTGATCGCATTTTGAATGGTGTTGATCATAATCTGGTTTTGAAGATATTTTTCCTCAATCGCATTTGGGCGCGAATAAAAGCCCACGTGCTCGTTTTTACTCTGCGCCTCATACATCGCCATAACCGCCTGAAAGACCCTATTTGCGCCACCCGCTACGTCGGCACGCTCGCTCACGCCCATCGTGATATTTAAAGGCGCGGAGGCAAAGCCCTCGGTGGTATGGAGATTAAAAACCTTGTCGGTGAAGTATTTATTTATGATCTCCACGTCGCGCGCGACATTTAGTCCCTCGTAAAATAGGCAAAACTCATCCGATTGGATGCGAAAGATACTGGCTTTGATCTCGTGCGATTCGATACACATCGCAAGCGTACGCGCAAAGGAGCGCAGAATTTCATTTGTCGTTTCTGCCTTGTAAAAAAGTCGCAAATTTGCAAAATTTACGATAGTGATGTAGATCGCTACGCCCGTTTTTTCGGCGTTTATTAGCTCATATAGCGCTGCTTCGTTGCCCTGGCCCGTAAGATGATCGATATAGACTTGATTGTTTAAGCTCTCCTTCGCGTTCGCAAGAGCTAGCTTCATAATCTCGCGCTCGCCGATGTCATGAGCGTAAAGCGCATATAGCGGCGGCTTGGATGCGGTGGCGATATTTGCTAGCCTTAGGCTCACATCGGCTAGTTCGCCGTTTTTACGAAGCAGGCGCGTATCTTTGGCGCTTTTATTTACCATCGCAGGAAGTTCGATCCCTTTATCTTTGGGCATCAAAACTCCAAGATCGCTTCCTTCCAGCTCACTTTGTTCGTAGCCGCTTAAGTTAAGCACGCTTTTATTGGCGTATAAAATTTTAAAGTTTTGATCTGCTAAAACTATCGCTTCGCCTGCTTGTTCGCATAGTGCGTGATAGGGCGCGAGGGCGCGTTTACTACGCAAAGCATCGGAATTTATGATGTAAGTAAGCAGTAAAAACGACAAAAACACCGCCGTGTAAAGCATCGTCATTTGCATAAACGAGCCGTAAAATTCCTCACTAGCGTAAGAAAATCGCTCGCGCAGGCTTGCGAAGCGCTCGTTTAGCAACGAGAGATTATCGCTTACAATGATATTTTGCCGCTCGAAATTCCTTAAAATTTGCCGTGCAATTCCTATAAACGCAGCTTCGTCGGGGCTTGACGCATCTGCGTTTTCTAGCGCACTTTTTAAAGCAGAGATCTCGGAGCGATTTTTATAGTTAAGCCCTAAAATTTGAGAGTAGAGATTTGCTCTTTGCGCATTTGCGCCACTGGATAAAAATTTTTGCTGCAGACTTTGAAAAAGGATTAAATTCTGCGAATTTAAAGCCCCAAGCTCGTCCAAAAGTGAAATTTTATCGCTAAAAGCGCTTCCGATCGCGCGCACATCGCCGCTAAGTCCGATTTTATCAATGATTTTGTCTTTTTGTAGAGCTTGCAGCACCTGATAGATGCCGCGCATATCGGCATTTGCGATCGAAAAGTCCCTTCTTGCGATCTTTGCATCAAATAATATATTTAAGCGGTTATCGGCATTATCGATCAAAGCTAGCTCGCGCGAAATCGTGCTAAATCTCGCTACATCTCTTAGCGACGAGAAATAATTCCCGGCGATGATTATGCCTAATATCATAATCCCCACCATCAAAGCCCACATTATCTTATCTTTCATCCTGCGCCTCCGTCATCTCGCCCTTAAGTGTAGCTAAAAAGCTCATCAAAGCATCAAGTTCCCCATCGCTAAGATCGTATTTTAGCAGATCCTTTGCGATCTGCCGCACCGCAAGACGCAAATCCGTCTGCCCGTTTACGTAAGGCGCGGTTTGCGTGATATTGCGCAAGCTAGGCACGCGGCGCAACTCAAATCCATCGGAAGTGAGCCTATGCCTAGGCACATCCTCCTCTTCCGCGCTTGGGCGAATTTTAGTAAAGCTGCCGGTGCCTAGACTAACGCCGTTATGACATGCCGAGCATAGCCGCACAAAAAGCACATATCCGTTATATTCGGCATCATTTAGCTTAACCTCGCCGCGCAAAAATCGGTCAAATTTGGAATTTATCGCCGTTTTGGATTTTAAAAATTCCTTCAGCGCATCAATAAAGTTCGCCGTATTTGCCTCGCCGTAAGCACTTTCAAAAGCCTGCTTGTAGGCTAAATTCTTCCTGATAAGCTCTAAAATTCTATCTTCGCTCGCGTCCAGTTCATTCTCGCTAAAAACCGACGCCGCGATCCGCGCTTCAAAGCCCGCGAAATTATAATCGCCCAAGTAGCGGTCAAAATAATAAGAATTTATTAGCGTAGGCACGCGTCCATCGCGCACCGAAGCGCCCGAATCGTTTAGATAGAAGTTATGGCAGCTCTCGCAGGAGCGGCCTTTGCCGCTAAATCTTACGTCGGTAAAAATTTTTGCGCCCAGACGAGCCTTTTGTGGGTCATATTTAGGCATCTCAAGCGGCGAGAAAAGATTGCCGCAAAGCCCCAAAACGGGCGCCAGGCTAAATATAAAACAGCTTAAAGCTCGCTTCGATCTCATCGCTTATCACCCCGCCTTTAGCCCGCTTTTTCAAAAGCTCCTCGATCTCACGCTCGCTCGCCTCCGCGCCGTCCATATGCAGGTGCCACGCGGCATTTTGCACAGCTTCTTGCAGGCTGCGCTTTTGCTCGCGCCTCTCGGTTAAAATTTCGCTTTTAAATTTGATGTCGCGCGCGCCAAGCAGCGCCTCAAACTTTTCGGCGGCGGTAGCAAGTCTTTTATACCCCGCGCCGAAGCGCTCAAACAGCGGCGCAAGCATCGATGAATTGCGCTCGCTCGCCCAGTTTAGATAAATTTTTCGCTCGCCCAAAGCCAAAAACGCCTCAAAATCCTTCGTGCTCTTCAGCGCAGGACTCATCGTAAGAAACGCAATGTCAAAAAATACGGGAATTTTAAAATTTTCGCCCGCCGCGTTTGCAAAACCATCGCGGCTCAGCCGCTCGCAAAACTCCGCAAAGCTTAAATTTAATACGTTTTGCAGACGAATTCCAAACTCCTCCGCGCTGCGCCTTAGCTCGCGCAGCATCCCCTCCGAGCTATCGATCGCCGTTACTTTAGCGCCCAGCGACGCGAGATACAGCGAGTAAACCCCCGTGCCGGCGCCCACGTCTAGCACGCTTTTGCCCGCAAAGCTCACGCCCCAGCCGCGCAGTATCTCAAACACCCGCTTGCCGAAATCCCCTAGCTCGCCGCTAAATTTAGCGTAACTTTCGGACTTTTTATCCCAGCTATTTTTATGTGATTTTTCGCCGATTTTCTCCACCGCTCGCCTTTAAATTTTTTGTAATAATAGCAAAATTTGGCAATTTTTCCGAATTTGGGCTATAATAAATGCTTTCAAAATCTAGGCGAAAGGGCGTTCATGGCGGACGTGACGATAAGAAATTTAAACTTTGCTTACGAAAAACGCGAAATTTTAAAAGATATAAACCTAAGCTACGAGCTGCGCGATTTTTTAGCGATTTTCGGGCCCAACGGCGGCGGCAAAAGCACCCTTTTGAAGCTGCTTTTGGGGCTGCTGCGACCAAGCTCGGGCACGATCGAAATTTTAGGCAGATCGCCCGCGCTTGCCAGGGCGCAAATGGGTTACGTGCCGCAGTTCATCGCGATAAACAAAAGCTTTCCCATCAGCGTGCTCGAAGTCGTTTTAATGGGGCTGATAGATAAGAAAATTTTCGGCTTTTACTCCAAATCCGAGCGCGAGCAAGCCATGCAAGCTTTGGAGCGCGTAGGCATGCAAGACCTTGCAGGGTGCCGTATCAGCGAGCTTAGCGGCGGGCAGAGACAGCGTGTTTACATCGCGCGGGCGCTGTGCGCGAAGGCTAAAATTTTACTTCTTGATGAGCCGCTAGCGAGCATCGATACGATGGGGCAGGTTCAAATTTACGAGCTTTTAAAATCCCTAAACGAGAGCGGCTGCGGCATAATTTTAATCAGCCACGACGTGCAGCTCGCGCTAAACTACGCAAACCGCGCTCTTTACGTCGCAAACGGCTCGGCGCACACCCACGAGATCGATCCGGGAGGCAGAGCGGAATTTTTAGATCACCTGCGACGCGAGCACGGACACTTCTGCGCCGTCGATCTCGCGCTTAACGAATGCTGCTGCAAGGAGGACAAAAATGGCTGAAATTCTATCCTACGATTTCATGCGAAACGCCCTTCTCGGCGGGCTTTTGGTCAGTATAGTCTGCGGCGTCGTGGGCTCTTTAGTCGTGATAAATCGCATGAGCTTCATAGCAGGCGGCATCGCGCACGGCGCATACGGCGGCATCGGCATCGCGCTATTTTTAGGCATCTCGCCCGTGCTGGGAGCTAGCGTATTTGCGCTGTTTTTGGGGCTGCTCATCGCCTACGTTACGCTACGAAACACCGAGCGCTTCGACGCCGTAATCGGCGCGATATGGGCGTTTGGAATGGCGCTTGGGATAATCTTTGCCGATCTCACGCCCGGGTATAAATCCGATCTGATGAGCTTTTTATTCGGCTCGATCTTAGCGATAAATCATGAAAATTTAATCTTCATCGGCATTTGCGGCGCGGCATTTGCGGCGCTTACGGCGTGCTTTTACAGACAGTTTTTAGCGATCAGCTTCGATAAGGAATTCGCCCTGCTGCGCGGAGTGAATACGAGCGTCTTTTACTACGTCCTCGTAGTGATGGCGAGCCTCGCGGTGGTCGCGTCGATTCAGATCGTAGGACTAATCTTAGTAATCTCGCTGATGACGATCCCGCCCTTCATCGCCGAAAAAATTTCAAAAAGCTTAGGCTCGATGATGGCGATAAGCTGCGCGCTATCGGCGCTTTTTTGCGCGGCGGGGCTTGTTTTGAGCTTCAAGCTCAATCTAACCAGCGGCGCCTCGATAATCCTAGTCGCCTCGGTCTGCTTTTTCGTAAGCTCGATTTTTAGCAAACTTCGCGCCTAAAAGCCCGCCCAGTTCGCTAAGCAGGATGCCTGCTAGTATCAGCGCCGCGCCTAAAATTTGAAGCGCGCTTAGCTTCTCGCCGAAGGCATACCCCATTATGCCCGCGCTTACGGGCTCCAGCGCGAAAATCAGCACCGTTTTTATCTCGCTTACGCCGCGGTTTTGCGCCATCGTTTGGATCACAAACGCCGCGACGGTGGCAAAGATCGAGGTCAAAACCAGCGCAAAAACGAAGTCGAAACTCGGCGAAAAGATCAAATTTCCAAGTACCTTTATCTCGCCTTCAAATTCCGCGTGCGGAGTGAAAACTGCCGCGATCAGCGCGCATACGCAGACGCAGATAAACTGCACGATCACAAAGCCGTAGAGATTGCTCTTGCGCGCGCAAACGCCGGTAAAGACGATGTGAAGCGCGTATGCAAACGCCGAAATCAGCGTCAGCCGCTCGCCTATGCCAAATCCCACCGCGCTTGCTCCGCTTAAAAAATACAGCCCCAAAAGCGCTACGACCGCGCCACCAAAGGCGCTCGCACCGACCTTTTTGCCGAAAAACGCAAGCATTAAAAAGGGCACGATGACGACGTTAAGCCCCAAAATAAACGCCACCGTCGATGATAGCGCATAATCAAGCGCTATGGTCTGGCACGAAAAATCGCAAAACAGCATCAGCCCGCAAAACACGCCCCGCCCTATCGTGCCGCGGTCAAATTTGACGCCGAAGCGCAGACAGGCGAGGTAGGTAAAAATGCTCGCCGCCAAAAAGCGCCAAAACAAAAAGCTAAAAACGTCGCCGCTATGCAGCGCGCGCTGAACCGGCACGAAAGTGCATCCCCAAACGATCGCTACGAAAAGTAGCCCCAGATCCCACAGTCTGCTAGGTGGAGCGGGGTTTTGCGCGGAATTGGAATTTTGCCCGAAACTCTGCGCGGAATTCGAGCTTTGCGTGCAGTTTTGCGTAGAGGCAGAATTTTGCGCGGCAGCAGGGCTCTGCGTAGAATCAGAGCTTTGCGCGAAATCGAAATTCTGCGCGAAATTTAAGCTTCGAGCGGAGCTAGAATTCTCTGCCGAATTAGATTTCTTCGCGAAATTCCGCGCCTCAAAATTTTTCAATCCAAACCCCTGCAGCGCTTGAGCGAAGCCGTGGCCCTTTGCAATGATATCGGTAAAATTTTTCTTTGAGCGTCGCGTATGAGCGGCGGCGAGGCTTTTTACGGGGCTTAAATTTGGCTCGTCTACGGCGCTCGCACGATTTAGCGAACTCTCGCTATTTGCGCTACTATGAGTGGAATTTCCCATAAAATTTCGTTTGAAATTTTTTGCGGAATTTTCGCAAGGATTTATTGCGGAGGCATTTACGGAATTTAAAGCTTTATTTTCGGTGCAGTTTGGAATTTGCGCGGACTTCAAATTTAGCACAAGAGCCGCAAAATTTAAAGCAACTTTTTTTTCGATATTTCTGACGCGCGGAGCGGAATAGGGCGCTACGAGACTGTGCACGGCAAAACCGACCGAAGCGGGATAAAATTTCAAATTTCTCCCGCGGATAGAATTTAACCGGACATTTGCGTCTTGAAATTTGAAATTTCTTTTGAAGAGGAGAGCGGAAGCAAAATTCGCCGCGCCGCAGAGCGCTGTATTTTTTACACACGCAAACGCCGCATTTGAAGCAGAATTTAAAGCTGTGTTTTTAGCGCGCTCGCGTACCGGATCCGAGATAAAATTTAAAGCGGGTTCTGAATTAAAATTTTCCGCGGGCTCCGAGATAGAATTTTTCATAAATTTAAAGTAAAATTTCGCCGAGATCTTGGTGCAGTCGCGCCTATCTGATCGTCTTTATGGCGTTTAAAATCGCGCCCGAGTTTTTGCGAAACTCCCTTTCGTTTTTGCTTAAAAAATC
>NZ_CALIMW010000235.1 GCF_938045405.1 uncultured Campylobacter sp.
TTTTGAACCGCAATCAAATGCTCTATCCAGCTGAGCTACGAGCGCACGAAATAAACGGGATTATAGCGTTTTTAGCTTAAATTTAGCCAAAAAGGCGATTTAAATTTCGACATGCGATAAATTTTAGATTCGCATTTTTCGCATTTTTGCGTTTGCCTTATCGCGACGCCCAGTTTTTCGTTTAAATTCCAACGTACAAGAATTTTAGCCTACTCAAATTTACCTTGTATCGCGCCGAAATTTAACTAAGGATTCTGCTCGCATCTTGGAATTTAAAATTTATCCTACTTAAAATTCCGCGAGGCAAATTTAAAATGTCTTAAAAATTTACGACCTTGCAGCCCAAATCCTGCGTAAAATAAATAAAATTTATTGCTTTTTATGTATCATAAGCGAATAATACAATGAACGAAGGAGAGAAAATGAAGCAAGTATTTTTGGTGTTTGTGCTGTGGCTCTGTTTTAGCGGGGCTGCTTTTGCGATGCAAGATACGGAGCCGAGTGAGGCACAAGGACAAAATTCCGCGGGAATTAAAATTTTAAGCGACGGGTTTTATAAAATGTCCGCCGAAGAGCGCGGTAAGGCATTAAATGATTGTGATGCTTCGCACTCCTATGGAGGATGCGATAAAATTTTCTCACAAGAGATCTCGCAACTTATTAAAAAGTGCAATATGGGCGACGGCAAATATAGTACTTGTCAGAATTTATTAAGTATCACGGATAAGCACTGCTTTGAAAAAGAGGGGATTGAAAATTCCTTAGCGTGTGGTTTATACGGCGAAATTTTACTTAAGACAAATAGATCTTCAATTGCATTAAAACCATTAACAAGAGCTTGTGAGGTAGGCAAAATATGGAATTCTTGTTTGCTTAGCGCATTAACTTATTTTGAATATGCTTTAGATGTAGACGAGGTAATAAAATATATGACGATGGCTCGAGATTTAGCGTATGATAAAGAGCGCTACAATAAAATCATCAAAAAATTGCAAGATTGCAAAGCCGACAAAGAATGCAATCCTGCGAAATTAGAATTTCAATAGGCGAGCGGCGATATAGCAAATACGGCGGGCTAAATTTCTAAATTTAAATAGCAAAAGAAAGATCGCTATGGCGGATAGGCTGATCGACATCGGGCTTATTTTGTTTTTCGGCGGCTTTTACATGCTATATAAACGGCGTATGCGGGATTGGCAAAGACTATATGCAGCGCAATAA
>NZ_CALIMW010000236.1 GCF_938045405.1 uncultured Campylobacter sp.
TGGCCCCTCCGCGACGAAGCCTTGCGGATCGAGCAGTATCGCCTCATCGTATCCCGCATCGACCGCTTCGAAATTTGCCATCTGCGAGTTGAAATAATTCGCGCTCGCTTTGGCTTTTGCCATCATCGAAAATTGCGCCGGCTTCATCCACGATGAAATTTTGGCTTTGATGCCCTTGCGTAGCGCCTCTTCGCCCATATACGCGCCCCATTGCCACGCTGCGACGACGACGTTTACCGAGCAATCCTTAGACGAAACGCCCATCGAGCCGTAGCCGAAATACGCAAGTGGGCGGATATAAACGGTCTGATCGAAGCGGTTTTTCGCGACGACGTCGATCTGGGCCTGACGAAGCTGCTCGAAGCTAAACGGAAGCTTGATTAGGCAGAGCTTTGCCGAAATTTCAAGCCTGCGAGTGTGCTCGTCCAAGCGGAAAATCGCGTAGCCTTTGTCGGTTTTATAAGCGCGTACGCCCTCAAATACGGCGTTTCCGTAGTGCAAAGAGTGCGTCAAAACGTGAGTAGTGGCCTCCGCCCAGGGGATTAGCTTGCCGTCTTTCCAGATGAGCTCGGCCTCTTGAATTTGTGCCATTTTTTGATCCTTTTGTTTAAAATTTAATCTACGATTTTAGCTAAAACAATATTAATTTCTAAGAAATTTAAAAGCGGTTGAAATTTGATGCGATTTTAAGACGCACAACGAGTCGTGAGTTTAAATTTGGCCTGCAACTCGGTGCAGATGGCATTAAAATTCTACGAAAGAAAGTCCGATGCCGATCTTATTGACGCTGCGTTTATAATCTGCGAGGCTCTCGCCATAGCCGTTAAAGTAGCGCAGATAGCCGTAAAATCCGCTATTAAAGATCGGGAAGCTGTAGTTTAGCTCGATCGCGCCGCGGTTACTACCGTCAAAATGTAGGTTGTTTCGCCACAGAGCGCTAAGTCGCTGCTTGCCGAAGGTGTATGACGCGCGCAGATCGCCGTAGCCCATATAATCCGCGATGTCCTCGTTCGTGCGGTCCAGCCAAAACGCATACCAAGCTCTGGGGGTGATCGAAAATCCGTCCGCACTCCACGTGCTTTGGGCGTAGAGCCTATTCCATGAGCGCGATTCCTCGCCGCCCTTGCCGTTTGACTCGTGCATGGCGCCTATCTTTAGCTCGTCCGCAAACGGCACCGGCGCGCTAACGTAGAGCTCGGGGCGGTAGTTACTCTCGCGAAAGGGGGCGCTATCCTGCGTGATCTGCCACCAGGAATTTTGCGCGTAAGCGAATGAAATTTTCTCTCCAAACCCCAGCGCGTCGTAGGCAATCGGGCGCTCGAAGCTAAACTCAAAATGCAGCTCATCCGCCTTGCGATCGGGTTTTTTGCTAAAATCGTGAGTAAAGAGCATATAGATCGGCTCGTAGTATTTAAGCCCCAAAAATCCAAAATTTCGACCATTTTGCTTGCCTTGCGGAGCGGAATCCGGCGAGGCGGAATTCTGCGAGAGCGAGGCGGAATTCGATGATGCTAAATTTGACGCGGAGCCTGACGCAGCCGAGCCTGTGTCTGCGAAATTTGACGAAGTGGAATTTGGCTCGACAGGTTTTGGCGCGGCGGAATTTTGTGCGAAAGAATTTTGCGGCTCAGTTGGACGTAAAACGGCGGTATCATCGTGCGAAGCGCGGTTTTCTGCGGACGAGGTAGAATTTTCTGCGACTTTTCGGCGCGGTTTATCGCCTTTATCCGCTAGACTTGCCGCGGCGATCTTTTTGTAATAGATCATCGCGTTTTTGTAATCGCCTTTGGCCTCGTATTCGCCGGCCTTTGCGTATAGCTCGGATAGATCTTGCGCGGCTAGGCTCATGGCGCAAAGCGCGAGCGCTAAAGCTTTAAATTTCATCTACGCCCTTTAAATCGTTTTGATAATTTATATTTAAAAACTGCTCTTTGTTTTTGAAATTTAGCACTTTGGAATTTGCAGATCCGATGAGCGCGCCGATCTTATGCTCTCCTGCGCGGTAGAGCTCAAGCGCGCGCGGCGCGAGAGCTGCGTCAAAAAATCCGCACAGGCTATGTCTATGCGCTTCGTCGCCCGCCACGCAAATTTGCCCCTCCTGCTCGCTAAGCGCGCGAATGGTGGAAATTTCTACAAATGGCATATCGGCGGGGATGATAAAAATGCGCTCGCCGCTAAATGGTTTCAGCGCCGAATACAGCGCGCCCATCGGCGAAAATTCCTCAAATTCGTCGTAGATCATAGGAAGCGGCGGGTTAAATTTAGAGCTTTTGGCGCAGGCGAAAACCCGCTCAAACTCGCGGCTTAAGCGTGAGAAAAGAAAGTGCGTCATGCTGGGATGCCCGCGGAATGGAAACAGCGTTTTGTCGCTGCCGAAACGCGAGCTTTTGCCGCCGCAGAGAATGACGCAGGTTTTCATCGAAATTTCACCGGCTTTCATCGATCTTTATCGCGGCGAAATTTTAAATTTGAAAGTAAAATTTACAAAAAGCGCGGGCATATCAGTCTTTTTGCATATATTTGGCTTTGCCAAGGGCGTTGTTTGCGATGAATTGATAAAGGCTCGGCGCCTGAAGCTTGGCTAACTCGGGGTATTTGGCTTTAAGCGTCTTCCAGATATCATAGACTCGCATACCGCTTGCGTAAAGCTTCATAATCTCGCTAAAATGCGGATCGTAAAGGCTCGGCTTTTTATACAGCGAGAGTTTGCGGTCGGTATCCAGCACTGCGTTTGCCTCGATAAAAGCTGCCAGATCGCGCTCGCTTACTTTGGCAAAATCCTTTTCGTAATGAGCTTTCATATATTTTAAAATTTCTTTATTGCTAACGCCTTGGAAATGCATTTTCTTGATCTCGAAGCGATACGCGTATAAGAAATCCTCGCTTTTTTTGGCGGTTGCGCGAAGTCTTGTTTTTTCATCTTTGAACGTCACGGAGATGAAGTGCGTAAGCCCGGGCGCAGTAACGGCGTTTTTGAACGCTTCATCCTCCTCGCCGATCTTTTTTAGGATCGCCTTGACGGTGTAGCCCTGCGCGATGAGGTTTGAAATTTTATCTTTATACGGTTTGTAGTCGAATCGCACGCGCCTAAAGCCCGTCTCGACGCTGATTTTTTTATAGATCCTCGCATGCTCTCTAGATGTAAAATACCTCGATTTCAGCCCTTTACGGAGTTGTTCGGCAACCGCGGTAAAATCATCATAATCGGCGATAGACGCGATTAATTCCTTTTCGTTTACGACCCTGCCGTTAACGACCGCGATGGTAATGACCTTCATATTTTCTCCTTTGATTGGGCACAATTCTAACTTAAAACTATAAACTCAAATTTAATTATTTATTATCAAGGATTGCGGAGGATTTGCGTTTGCAAGGCAGAATTTTACGCGCTAAGATTTAGTATTTTGATTGATTTTTATATCTTTTTGCGCTTATTCTCACGCCGCTTTTTTGTACTTTTTTTGTGCAGAGATGAAGCGAGCTTGCAAAGATAAATTTTACCCACAAACTTTAACTAAATTGCCCGCACAAATTAGCTTTTTTTAAACGAAAAAAGCTTTTTGATCTTTGTAAGTCCTAGCTTCATGCCGCTATATTTCATCATCTTAGCCATATTTACCCACATTTCACGCTCGTAGCACGGATGCGGGCAGTGGTGGCAGCGCGGCTTTTCAGTGTGCGGACAGGCACCAAGGCGCGCGTAGGCGTAACGCAGCATCCGCTCGCAGTCGCTACAGAGATGAAAGTGCGTCTGCACTAGCCCCTTATCGTCTTTGTAGTCATGAAGCACAGCACCGTCTTTTTTAGGCGCATCCGCATGCTTGCCATCGCAGTAAATTTGGATAAATTTCGTCACCGTGTTTACTTCGTAAATAAATTTTTCACTCGTCATCTTTGATCCTTTGGGGCAGATTTTATCTAAAAGAGACAAAAATACTCTTGAGCGCGCTCAAGCTAGAATTTATTGAATTTTAAAATTTCGCGGAATTTCGCTTTATCTTTCGACCTTGTTGCTTAATAGAGTCGCGATGAAGCGTGTTTTGTCGTTTGAGGCAAGCGCGATTTGCAAGCTCATCGTAAGCGGCACAGCCAAAAATAGCCCGCCGATACCAAGCACAAAGCCCCACAACAGTAGCCCTGCAAGCACGCTGATTGTAGAAAGCCCGAGCCCTTGCCCTAAAAATCGTGGCTCGATAATATTTCCGATCGCTACGTTTACGACCAAATAGATTGCAATAGTCCAGATACTGGAACTTATATCCATCGTAGCTAGCGTCACGAAAAGTGTCGGAAAGACCGCTACGATCGAGCCAATGGTGGGGATGAAATTTAGCACGAAAGCTAAAATCCCCCACAGCGCGGCATATGGGACGTCAAGAGCCCACAGCCCGAGTCCGATGAGCGCGCCGGTGCAAGCTGAAGCGATAGTTTTGATTAGTAGATATTTTTTGAGGCTGGAGGCGAATTTCTTCACAAAAGTGTGCGTAGCGCGGCTACTTTGCGAAAAATAGCGGATTTTTTCGTCGATTACGGAGCTTTCAAAGACCATAAATGAAACCATTATAAAAATGAAAAATCCCGTCGAGACTATCGAGCCTGTTTTGCGCAGTAGTGCAGATAGCTGTGCGGCGGCTTCGCTCGGATCGATGCCTAGGCTTGCGGCGTTAAGCTCTATGCCGAATCGAGAGAGCTTCGCACTCACGCCTCCTAGCACCTCTTCAAATTTTGCTTGAAGCTCGGGCAGGCGCGCTGAAAATTCCTTGATCGCATCAAAGATGACCGCACCGAAAAACACTATAATCGCCACGAAAGCGAAAGTGATGATGAGGAAGCTAAAAACGCGCCCGACGCGGATCTTTTGGACATAAAGCACCAGCGGCGAGACGAGCACCGTAATGAAAATAGCTAGCAAAAATGGCACGACGATAGCCTGCGCGGCTTTAAGACCAGCCAGGATGATTACGACGCAAGCAACCGACATCAAGGACATTTGAAGCTTCAAGGATTCTCCTAAATTTGACATTTTCGCAGAGCTTTTACGCGAAATTTTGGTGAAAGGATTTTAACTAAAATTCCATAAATTTTAAGACGGAATTTTAAAATTTCATCGCAAAATTATAAGATGCGCGTAAATTCTTAGCGGGCGCAAGAAAAGTTAGAATTTTTTGCTAAAATTTTGCGAAATTTACATAAGCAGGATTAAAAATGAAACTTCCCAAACAGCTTTTAGACCGCTACGGCGCCGAGCGTCAAAGCGCGGGCGAGGCGCAGCGGACGGCGAATGAGATCGCCTTCGCGCCTGTAGTTTTTCAGGTAAGCAGGCTGATGAAAAAATTTGGAATTTTAAGCGCGCTTAATGAGGCACGTGACGGGCTAAGCATAGAAGAGATCGCGAAGAAGCTCTCGCTTAGCGAATACACCGTAAAGCTGCTTTTGGAAAGTTCGCTTAGCATCGGCACGGTGCTGCTGTGCGGCGAGAAATTTAGGCTCAGCAAGGCGGGATATTTTCTACTCACCGACGAGATGGTGGACGTGGATATAGACTTCATCCACGACGTGTGCTACGAGGGGCTATTTAGGCTCGAAGAGACGCTAAAATCGGGCAAACCAGAGGGGCTAAAGGTTTTTGGGCAGTGGGCTACGATCTACGAGGCGCTTTCGCATCTGCCGCCGCACGTGCGCAAAAGCTGGCTCGCGTTTGATCATTTTTATTCAGATTTGGCGTTTGAGCCCGCGCTAGAGATTATTTTCTCGCGCAAGACGGATAAAATTTTAGACGTAGGCGGCAATACCGGGCGCTTTGCTAAGCGGTGCGTAGGCTACGATGAAAATGTGCGCGTCACGATAATGGATCTTGCGGGGCAAATTTCGATGATGAAAGACGCCGTCGCAGGCGCGCAGGGCGCAGGGCGCATAGACGGGCTTGTGGCCGATCTGCTAGATGCTGCTACGCGCTTTCCACGCGGCTTTGATGCGATCTGGCTCAGTCAGTTTTTAGACTGCTTTGCAGAGGAGCAGATCGTAAGCATCCTCGCGCGCGCGGCGGAGTCGATGAGCGAGCAGGCGCGGCTTTATATTTTGGAGCCGTTTTGGGACAGGCAGCGCTACGAAACCGCCGCGTATAGCATGACGCAGATCAGCGTGTATTTTGCCGCCATGGCAAACGGCAATAGCAAAATTTATCACTCGGACGATATGGTTAAATTTGCGCAGCGCGCGGGGCTTAAAATTTCGCAAATTCACGACGGGCTGGGCGTCGGGCACACGCTGCTGTGCTGCGAAAGGGCGCGCTGATGGACGCGCGAAGCTTAAGTGCGCGGCTAAATAAGCCGATTAAAATTTTACTTGTGTTATTTGGAATCGGAATTTTGGCAAATGTGGCGATGGAATTTTATGCAGAGAAAAAACGCGGCGAGCTAGAGCGAAATTTCTGCGAAAGCAAACAGGTGCGAGATGCGCTAGCGCGGATAAACGAGGGCGCGCCGCGCAGGATCGACGATGCTACGATTTTAAAAGGCGCCGCATGCGAAGAGGGTAGCTTCATATACGATTACGCGCTAAATAGTTCGTCGAATTTAGACCTTAGCGCACTGGATGCGGGCGATGCGGAAATTTTAAAAGAGATGCTGTTTGCCAAGGCGAAGGCAGGCTTTTGCAGCGCGGAATTTTCGCAGCGCCTGCGGGAGCTTGGTAAAACGATGGTGCTAAACTACGAGATAGAGGGCTTACCGCCGATAAAAATCGCGCTAGATAAAAGCAGTTGTGCGCGGTGAATTGTAAAAACCCAAGTGAGGCATTTGATGAGCCGCGTTTTGTGTGGCGGCGCGTTGGCAGCTGGTGCCTCTGTAAGCTCGCAAGCAAGCTCATGGTTTGACGCAGAATTTTATGCGAGCAGGTCGCGAACGAAATTTAGCAAGATTTCATCGCAGCAGGTGCAGCATCGCAATAAATCCTAAAATTTTGACTCAAAATCTACGATGCTGTTTCAAATAAAATTCCGCGCAAATTATAGAATTTCGCGCGAAAGCTTTACGCGGTGTTTGCGCTGCTACATAGATAAAATTCCGCGTGAAATAGTAAAATTTTAATGAAAAACGCCGCTGGCAAAACCTAGCACGAAATTAGATCGCGGCTCAAAAAGGACTCGCGCGTTTTAGCGCTTTGTGGCGACGAAATACACGCTGATCCGCGCCATGCTATACGCGGCGGCGCGGTAAAAGTCAAGCAGAGATTTTAACATGTTACTTTTGCGCAGGCAAAATCAAAAGCGAAGCGGATAAATTTTAAGCGAATTCGGCGCGGGCGAGCAGGCAAAGGCTCACGCCGCGCTAAATTTTAAATCCTGCACAAGCGCTACTTG
>NZ_CALIMW010000237.1 GCF_938045405.1 uncultured Campylobacter sp.
TTCCCCCACAAAAAATGATCTTGTTCTAATTTCTCCATCCGATTCAAATAAGTTACCCAACAAATTAAAAGCCTCTTTTTCGAAGTCGGCATAGCCAAATATCTCATTAAATACAGCATAAAAAACCGATAATATAAAAAAAGAACCCAGCCCAGAAATAATAAAATTAATTTGAGTTTTTGATCTAATACAATTTGAAAAGAAAAAGAAGGTTGCAATAACTGGTAAAAAATATGTTATAAAGGCAACAGCTCCGATTTTAATATCAAAAAACATATAAATAAATAATATGCAAATAAAAATATTCATATATATGGAAGTCTTTTTTCTAAAAGAAAAAACAGCTATAAATAACCATATTAAATAAATTAAAGCCTTATATATATACGCATATGAGCCAAAATAAAATAGGCTAAATCTATCAACAAAATTATTTAAGCAATACAAAGTAAAAGCTATTATATAGAGAAAAGTAAATTCAATATTTTTTGTATTTTTGCGTTCCAATCATTATCCTTTATGAAATTAGCGGCTTTATCCATTCTATCCTTATCTGAATGCATAGATTTTTCTATATTAAGCATAAAATCCTCCTTCGAATTAGACAAAAAAACCAAATCTTCAAGTTGCTTTAGTTCTTGCCAGCTAATTGCAACAACGGGAATTCCGGCAGCAAAGTACTCATATACCTTTAGCGGATTGATATTATTTACTAAATCAGGATAATCCTTAACATTAAAAGGAATTATGCCCACTTGCGAATTATATAAAAACGCGGGGATTTTAGTGTATGGAATAGAGCCTAAAATATGCACGTTTTTTAGCTTTTTAAGTAAAGATAGGTCTTTTTGCTCCGGACCTATTATAATAAAACTATAATTTGGCAAATTTTTAGCACAGTAATATACTAAATCCACATCAAACCAATCATGTATTGCGCCTACGTAAATTACCCTAGGCTCAGGAATATCTTCAAGCTCCTGCGGCAAAGACCTATCTGCCGCTTTAAAGAAATCAAGATCAATGCCATTTGGCACATATTTCATTTTAGATTTATCTTTTATTTGATCGTATTTTTCTTTTAAATTTTTTGCCGTATAAATGACTGCATCTACCTTGTTCGCGATATTTATCTCGGCTTTAAACTGCGTATCAGAAACTGCATTAAAACCTTTTGAATAATCGGCTATCCTTAAAATCGATTTTTTATAAGTTACAGAATCTAGCAAAAAGCCGAACAATGGGCTATCAAACCACAATATATCAACCTCATTAAAACCCCGCTCCTTTATAAAATTTAATAAATTCGGACGCGTAAAATTTTGCCAATTGTTTAAGATAAAATTTGACGATAAAAACGGCTTGTTTTGAGGAGTAAAAAGGGAGCGCGGAACATAATAAAAAATGCCGCCTGCGCGCTCGCCGCCTTTTTTATAAATTCTTTCCCGCTCTTTTAGCTCGTTGCTATTTGCAAAAATTTTATGTATCGGCGAGATAGGATTTGAGATAAAAAGTACCTCATACCCTAGCTTTTCAAACGCCCTGGCATAGTGATGGCTGCCGACTTGAAACGGCGAAGTATAGTAATTTGCAACGGCCATTAAAACTTTTTTAGACATTTTTCATCAACTTCCCATATCCATTTGAATATAACTCAAATTTACTATAATAAAATTCCTTGTTCGACATATCGGCAATCTCCAACCCGTCCTCTTTTATCTCAAATTTTCTAATAATTTTTACGCCTTTATATTCTGCGGCGAGACTTATAAAATTTTCTCCAAAATCCGCCACTTCACATATGCACTCTGCAAACATTCCAAATAATCCGATCGCTCCCTCGCCCCAACTATTTTGTTCCAAATCGCTTATAATCGGCACGTTGTGAGCCTTGACGCTTCGAAATTCATTTCTTCTGCCGGGGATCGGCGTATAAAGATATGTACCTGGATCCCTCGCTATGTCGCGGCCGTCTATCCACAGCTCGTAGCTTAGCTTGTCGTTGTGCGTGTGTCCGCCGTGGTCATTCTGTCCAAGCGGCGTAGCGCAGATAGCGAGGTAAAATTTATCTGATTTGAAAATAAAAATTCCGCTGTCCGGATAAAATAGATTTTTGATCTCTTGCGAATTTGGAATTTTAAATTCCATGCTTTTTCGGTGCGGCAGTTCGCTAAATTTCACGCCAGAAGCGACCTGACTTTTATACGTTTTATCGACCGCTTGCAGCGTACGCCCTGCGAGCGAGTAAACAAAGCTTCTCTCAAAGCGCATATCATTTTTAAATATCTCATCATCGAAAATTCCGCCCATACAGCTAATTAGCGTGGAGTGGTTTAAGATATTTTCGTCCCAAAAGGGCTCGTCGCTGCCCTCAAAGCCGCTTAAATTTAGATATTTTCGCGCGGCTCGTTCGTTGCTCAAAAACTCGCCGTTTGGGCTAAATTTGAAAAATCTGCCGCTGTCGTTATCGCCAAATTGCGGCACTTCGCCGTTTGGCTTCGTGATATCTGCGGTAAACCTGCCGATTTTATACAGCCTGTCTGCGAACCACTGCGGCAGCGCTATTTGTCCGTTTAAAATTTTAAATTCCTGCTCCTCTAAAGGCAAGAGTTCTGGTTTTTTACGCCAAAACTTTGCATCGTAATTTTTTAGCGACGAAATTTTCTCGCTTTTTAGACCCAGTATCATAGCCGTGGCATACGCCATCAGCTCGCCGCTTAGGCGGTGGTAACTCGTAGAACTCTCGAAATTTCCGCCGTCTTCGTAAAATTCCTTTTTCATTTCGCAAATTATCTCTTGCACGGCAAACGCCAGCCACGCGTCTATCTCACCGCCGCCGTTCAAATACGCGCAAGCTTGCAGCAAGCCCGCGATATCGCTTAGATAGTGATTTGACGTAAGATGCGGCGAATATTCCAGATTATTTACGATATGAAGCGCATGCTCGTAGACGCTATTTGAAAAGGTCTGCTTGAAATTTTGATCCAAAATTCCGCCACTGTCCATCTGGCAAAACATATCGTAAGCCGCCAGCATATTGGCGACCCTGATGCCCACGTCCATCGTACAGGCCCAATTTACGCCCATTCGAGGCGGATTATTGCGGATAAAATCTAAAATTTGGTTTTTAAATTCTTTTAAATTTTGCTCCTTTAAACTCGGATCCGCCATCGCAAAAATAGCAAGCTGCGGCAGATGCTGCAACCTCGCAAGCTCCCACGGCACCTTTATATCGCTGCCGGGCTTATGGGCTATGCGCTGATCTTTGTACCATTTTTTTTCGCTCCACCGAAAGCCGCTTTTAACATCTTTTTGCCAATCGATCGGCTCGTAGCCTTCGGGCACATTCGCGGGCGCCGCAACATTCATATCGTATTTGTAGCCCTCAAGCCCGAGCGCCGCGCTATCATAGCTATTTTTTACCCAGCCGCTGCCGAGTAGATCAAATTTATGGTCGATATACATTTTGGATAGATATCTTGCGACATTAGGATCTATATTTGACAGGTCAAGCTCTTTTATATTTATGTAGCTAGTTTTTATGATCGGAATGTTAAAATTTATGTGAGTATTTTTGTTTATAAAATCAATGCGACGATTGATAAAGTTATTTAAAAAAAAAGTTATTTTGTTAAATAAATTTATTAAAACTATGCGAAATGGAGTAAAATATAGTCGCTTTAGATAATATAACATTATACTTCCCCTATACGCGGACAGCTTTTGTATTCTTTGATTGCCCTAATAGCTAACCAGCTATAAAAAATCAAAGTTAATAGAAATAATAAAACTTCCGATAGCATGTCAAATATTTTAAAGATATAAATTATACTAGGAAAGAATAAAAATAACAAATAATAAAAATACCCTAAAAATAATTTTGGATATATTTTTTTGGAAACTATCATATATACAACGAATCTAAAAAATGAAATAACCGCTATACAATATATAAAGAAGTAAAATTCAAAATAATATGCACAAAGCAAAAGAGAAGATACACTTAACACTCCTACGAATATCTCTAAATAAGAAAAATAAAGACTTTTCCCAGAAATCTGGATATTTAATTCAAGAATTCTCGAAATCAATGTGCAATATCCGCTGAATAAAAATACGAACAAGAAGTGTTGATACTCTATATATTTCTCTCCGGCAAACATATATACGACATAATATGAGCCTAAAATAAAAATGCACATCATAAATCCATATCCGTTAAAAATTATATTAAGCATCATCTTGTAGATTCCAATAAAATTCTTTTCCTTATACAATTTAAGGACTCTCTGAGAAAAAACTATATAAAGCGGATCAAACATAATATAAATAGTTGATGCTATTTTTTGATAAACCGAAAAAATTCCATTAAATTCTCTATTTAAAAAAACTTTATCGATAATAAATTGTGGGCTTAATGATGATAGATATGACCCGACAATACCGGGCGCAATTTTTATGGAAAATAAAAAGGAATTCCTTGTAATATGATAATTTACGCCAAACAGCCAACCTTTAATAAAAAAGCTAAAATAACTAACCAGGGAGACAACTGTGCTAGAAAACAACATAGCATGTATTATATTGATCGCACTACCCCCTATATCGTAATTTTTTATAATAAAATAAAATATAATTGTTAAGAGTATCTTACTAATTATAATTACTCCATATTGCATATCCTTTTCTTCCAACCTTTTTTGATACTGTATAAGATATATCAGGCTATCAGAAAATGACAAAATAGACAAAGCAATAAAAATTTTCCAACTCAATAAATTAAAATAATTTATAATACACAATAACAATATACCCATAATTACATGAGAAAGAAATGTAACATTAACGATGCCGCAAAATAATTTATATCTGGATTCTTCTGTAGAATATTCGTAGTAATATCTTGCGTATCCGGATTTAAATTCTAGCGATAGTAGAAAAGATAAAAATACATATATAGTCATGTACAGTCCATATGCGCCCATATCATTCATGCTTAAAGTATGAGCAATATATGAAAAAAATAGTACAGATAAAATTTTTTCAATCATTAAGAAAATAGCATATAAAGATATCGTCTTAAGAAACTTTTTAAGCATTCTCTACTTTCTTAAACACATAGAAATATCCCATGGAATTATTTTTATATTTATTTCTAAATACCTTTAATCTACCTATTAGATCTAAAAGTCTAAAAATTACGTTTATCGGTAAGTAAAATATAGGGCCAAAAAATGGTTCTAGCCTGAGACTACTTAGCGTATTTCGTATAATTGATATAAAACAAAAGCCTACGTTTGCAAAGTCTCCGCCATACGTATCATATCTTATAAGTTCTAAATTCACTTCTTTTGCTAGCTTAATCATGGCGTTTGGAGCAAATCTAAAAAAATCAAAAGGGGGATTATGTATGCTTGCATTTTGCGCTTCAAGGGCAAAATAATACCCACCATCTTTAAGCACTCTTGAAATTTCATAAAAAGTCTTCTTAATATAAAAAGAATCATCTAAAACAAAAACTGTCATAATTGCATCAAAATTATCATTCTCGCAAGGGATATTTTCAGAGCTACCTATTATATCCGGATTTGCATATTCGCATTCACACACATCAAGACCTACGTAATCAGATTTTTTTAGTAATTTCTTATATGGTTTTTTTCCGCAACCTATATCTAAAATTTTATACTTAGAATCAAAAAAATAATCTATTATCGCTATATATTTTATAACGTCTTTTAACAAGAATCTATATCCGGTAATCAAAGAAAAATGTCTGTCAAAATACATCTTTATGTCCCCTATATGTTCCTTCGACCAAATCATTAAAAAGCCATCTATTGTTTTTCATAAAGCCTTCGTAAATTTCTTTAGTCTGTATATTTTGTAAATACCTATGATCCGAGATAAATGTTAGATACATTTTCCAGTCACCTTTATATTTTATTTCGAACGCTCCATCGCCCATATCTAAAATATCGGTATTATTATAGCTCTCGTAATAATTAGCACATTCGCTAAAAGTAGCATACCAAACATCTTTATTCCTTAAATAGCCAAAGAGAAAATCTAAAGAATTTATATCATCATAAACATTTGGCGTTTGCCTCTTCCCATCTGGTCTAGCATTCATAAAATGCTCCGCTATACTAATCACATATCTACTTTTCATCATTTTTTCTATCTTTACGATATTTAGCAAGTGTTTAATTTTACTTTTTATTGCATTTCCTCCATATATAAAAGCATCGCCGCTTATATTTGACGGCATTTCTATAATTTTATCATCGCCATACTTCAAAGAAATATTATTGGTAAAAGGCTTAAAGTCAAAGGACCACCAGCGAAATTTTAAGTCAATTAGTCCTACAACCAAATCTTCTCTAAAACTATAGCACGGAGTCCTTCCTCCCAAAATTTGGTAGTCAAATCTTTTTTTGAAAAGATTTAAATCATTTTTTATAATATTAAAATACTCACCCGGAGAATACTGCTCAAATTCTCTGCACCATTTTCTATCCATCAATGTAGCATTGGAATATCCATGATTATGTCCATGGTATGCTATCTCATCAGATCTATCGAGAATGGAATTTAATAGCTTTAAAAAATCATTATTATCGTATATAGATCCAGTTTTACCATTATCTAAATATGTTGAGTGCGAATTCATTACCAAAAAATATGTAACTCTAATTTCTGGATATTTCTTTAATAAATAGTTTGCAAAATAATTGTATAGACCTTCATCGCCTAATCCAAGATAACCACAATCGCATTGCTCCCTTAAAAAACGTGACTGACATTTTGAATTTGTAATATCGTCTATGCCGAAAATAATGGGGGAGGTTTTATCTAAAAACCATTTCGCTTTACTAATCATCTCTACTCTTTGCTTTAGCAATAAAAAATAGACCGTCATAATTTTGTCTTTTAGTGAGCCGACATACTAGTATTCTTTTCAAAATTTTAATATAATCTAAAAAGGATTTTGTCTTAAAAAACATATTTTTGTTTTCTGAGTAATAATAGTCATATTTTTTCTCCACATATCCTTTTCTGTCCAATAATTGCTTTAATGTCTCAAAGCTATACCAACAAACATGCTCTTTATTTAACCATAAATTTTCGAGCTTCCCAGACTTGATTAGCCTAATACGCTCATTAGACCAAGGGTTCGGCGTAGTGATAATTAATAATGATTCATCATGCATAAATCTTTTTATGCCATCCAGCATTAGACCAGGATTTTCAATATGCTCAATCAGTTCTCCACATACCACAATATCAAATTTATCTTGATATTCAAGCTTATCCAGTTGAGTAACATCTGCGTAATATGCAATATATCCGTATTTATCTTTCAAAATTTCTACATCTTCTTGCAAATAATCAAAACCAACTAAATAGCCAGCAACTTCTGCAATTTTACTATGAAGCCAATCGTTGGATTGGATTTTTTGTTCATACAACTTATGTTGTATGAAACCGAGATGTAAAACTTTTTTATCACAACATATTTTTATTATTTCATCTTTTCTAAAAATCACATTATCTAACATAAAACATCCTTTACTTTATCACATAAATCATCTAAATTTCTATTCTTAAACAAAATCGTTCCTGTTGGTCTATCGCATACATCGCTTGCTATCGCAGGACATTTAAAATATAAAGCCTCTCTAATACTAAGGGCGTCGCCATCGGTATTCGTAGGTCTTATCATTAGACTAGCCTTTTTAAATATAGGCCAAAGCTCTTTTTGCCCAGTCAGAAAATAAAAATTTTCCTCTAAATTTAGCTCTTTTATTCGTAGACACATTTTATCTATATACTCCGTATTAACCTTTTCGTTTGCTAGTGCAAAAATAAATCCTAAATTTGGATAGACATTTTTTAGCTTAGCCGTGAGTTCTATACATATGTCAAGTCCGTATAAATCGGTATTTTTATAAAAAGATATTTGAAATGCGTTTGCCGTTATTATTCGCGTCTTACTTTTTATAAAATCGTAAAAAGATTCTGGGTAGGTAGCTAAAATTTTATCTTCCTCCTCTAACGGCGGCGGCAAAAAAGCATGCTCGATTATAATGCTTTTTGAAATATGCAAATTTCTACTTTTGTAATCGTCTAAAATATGCTTATTAACTACCACCAAAACATCTATGCAATGAAAAAAGACTCTATAAATCAACTCCTTAAATTTAGAGGACTCTTCAAACAACCTTGGATTATGGCTAGTAGCAATTAAATCAAAATTTTTAAAAAGTCTAGTAATCATAAGGACAAAAACTATCGTCATACTAAACGAGTGAATATTTACGGCTCGAAATTTTGTCCTGCACAATACTGCAAATAAATCGATATATTTTTTAAAACCATTCTTGGATACATCAAATACTTGCGAATTATCTAGCGATTTACTAAGTCTATAAATATAAACCGACACTCCGCCAAGAGGAGGCGGATACGGTCCGATTATTAAAATTTTATCGTATTTTTTAAGCCTATCTTGCACTAACGAACTCATATCAAAAACGAAATCTCCGTAGTCTGCACCATATCCCAAAGCTCTATCGGCCAGCCTTTTTTACTTCCTTTTAGAGCCCCAAATAGCGCCTCGAGCTCTTCTGGCTGCCCCTTTTGGCTTACGTTTGTTGAAATTTCTTTCACACCCACTCCATATCCTTTTAGGCTTTTGTAATCGTCCAAAATAATGCTCTTGCCGTCGAAGTGAATCTCCATAAATTCCTTACTTAGCTCCTTACTACCGTTTGCGAAATACTCGATATTGGCCACCGAGCCGTCTTTGTATTTTAAGACGATCGATTTGTTATCCTCCGAGCTATATTTTTCATTGCTCGGCGTGATAGCCTGCGAAAATATGCTCTCTATCTCGCTTCCCGTTAGCGCCGTCATCAGATCTATTATGTGGCACGCTTCGCCCACCATCCTGCCGCCGTTTTCGTGCACCCAGTGATCCATAGGTATGTAGCCAGCGTTCATTCTATATCTAATTATCATAGGATTTATTCTAGCGCCCGTGTGCTTTTTTATCTCCTCTGCATAAGCGCTAAATCGCCTATTAAATCCCACGAATAAAAGGGGCTTGTCGCCTCCACCTTCGTAAAATTTCTTTATCTTTTCAAGCTCATCTTTGTTTGTCGCAAGCGGCTTTTCTACAAATACGTTTTTGCCTGCTTCAAGCGCCTTTAAAGTAAGCTCCGCATGGCTATCGTGCCTTGTGGAGATGATCACCAGATCAACGTTTTTATCGTTTAAAACATCGTCTAAATTTGAAGTAGCGTAGCTCGCTCCATATTGCTGCGCCACTGCCTTTGCCTTATGCCCGCTTCGGTTCATGATCGCGTAAATTTTATATTTATCCGTAAGCTTTGAGATATTAGGCAGGTGCATACCGGTGGCAAATCCGCCGACGCCGACGAATGCGACGTTTATCACATCCCTGTTTACTGGCGCGGAGCTTATAATGATTTTTTTATCGTGATTTAGATAGCTATCAAGCTCGGCTAAATTTGCCTCGCCGTAGTCAAGCAAAACCATGAGCGGCTTATTCTGCGAAGTCTGTAGCGACTCAAACGCCTCCGTTACCTGCTCGATAGGATATTTTGCGTCTATGAGCTTATCCAGCTTTATCAAATTTTCATTTACCAGCCTTAGATACTCGCTCATATTTCGATTTTCGGTCCATCTTACGTAGCTAAACGGATAATCAAGCCCCCCCTCTTCGTAGCTCTTGTCGTAGCGACCCGGCCCATAGGAGGTGGAGATGAGAAAATTGAGCTCCTTTCTATACATATCCTCTCTATTGATCTGCATGCCGGCAACGCCTACGAGCACCACTCTGCCCTTTTTCTTGCACATCTGAAAGCTTTGCGATAGCGGCTCGCTACTGCTCGTAGCAGCGGTAAATAGCACTCCATCGGCGCCATGCCCACCGCTCCAAGATGAAACGACGTCTAGCAAATCGTCTTTTGACGGGTTTATGACGAGCTCAGCGCCGTACTGCTTAGCTATCTGCAAGCGCCTATCGTCAAAATCGCTGACCGCAACCCTTACGCCTGAAATTTTAAGCATCTGCACCGCAAGAAGCCCTAAAATCCCCGCACCGACCACTACGCAGGTCTCGCCCAACCTTAGATCGATCCGCCTAACGCCTTGCATCGCTATGCCGCCGAGAGTCACGGTGCAAGCCCGCTCAAAGTCCATATCCTGCGGCATTTTCATAACTAAATTTTTTGGCACGTCTACGTATTCTGCATGGTTCGCAAGCCCTGCACCGGCTGCGGCAACGCGCTCTCCGACTTCAAAATTTGAAACGCCCTCTCCGACCGCTATGACGACGCCGCTAAGCGAATAGCCGGTCGGGCTTCCGCTATCAAGCTTGCCCTTTACCTTCGCGTAGACGCTGGCTATGCCATCGGATTTCACCATATTGATGACTTTTTTTACATTCTCCGGCTGCTCTAAAGCCCTTCTAATCAGGCTCTTTCCGCTATTTGATACGCCGCTTATCTCGGTGCCCGCCGATATGCAGCTATTTACTACTTTTATAAGAACGCATCCC
>NZ_CALIMW010000238.1 GCF_938045405.1 uncultured Campylobacter sp.
AGGCATCGAATTCTGCGGAGTTTTCTTTAAAAAGACGTATGAAGCCGCCGAGCTTCTCGTCGTCTCGTATCGCGCCCGCGTTTTGCATAAATTTAGCCGCGCGCACCAGCGAGCGCAGCCGCTCGTCCAGCCAAAACGAGAAATTCCCGACCATATTTTCGCTAGCGGCGATCTTGTTTTTATCCGCGAGCGCCGTGATCTGCGCCTTGGCGTCCTCGTAGTTTTTCACGCCCAAAAGCACCACGAAAAGGCTTGCAAAAATGATGATGAAGTAAATTTTAAAATTATGTTCGCGTAAGGCTTTCATGCGGCGAGTATAGCAAAATCGGTCTAAATTTAGACCGATTTAAGCTTTTTTCAGAGTTAAAATTTTGCAAACGAACATCGCGGCGAGCACGACGAAGCAGACGCCAAAGCCAACGAGTGTGCAGTCGGCCATCGACATAAATTTGCTTGATGGGATGAGGTACCAGCCGTCCTCGTAAAGATCGACGAGATATTTTTGAAAGCCGCTTAGCGTGACGCCGTCGGGTACCATCGGATTATCGTAGCCGCAGTCGCCCGTAGGCAAGAACCAATCAGGTGCCCACCGCTCAAGCGGCAGGCCGAACGGATAGTGCGGCTCGGTCGAGCAGCCCTGCACGCCGAACGGATCGTCTCCGTGGACGGCGTCGTGGATTTTGATTAGTTTGGCGCTATACATTATGCCCTGGATCGCGCCCCAAAAGGCTAGTAGGTAGCCTACTGCGGCGAGGAGCAAATTTTTAGGATTTATGATCGCGACTAGCCCTCCCAGCGCCATGCACAAAAAGGCAAAGCGGATATAGACGCACTGCTCGCAAGGCGGCATATAGACGTAGTTTTGAAACAGCGAGTGCGCTAGGATCACGAGTCCCACGCTCACCGCTATGAGGATCGCCCACGGCAGGCGGCTATCGCCGAATTTCGTTATTTTTTCCGCAAATTTCATGCCCACGCCCTATTTTTTAAGCAGCTCTTCAATTAGCTGCGCCATGCCGTCGATAGAGCTGATGGACTTCGTCATGATTAGGTATTTGCCGTTTACGACGAACGCCGGCACGCCTTGGATTTTCGCTACGTCGTAGCTCTCGTCCCATTTTTTAAGCAGTTCGGCGACTTTGGGATCCTCTAGCCTTTTTTGATAGTCCGCCTCGCTGATGCCCGCCGCGTCAAGCCCCGTCTTTAAAAACGCAGCCTCGTCCTTGCCGTCGCTCCAGCGCTGCTTTTGATCGTGATAGGCTTTGTAGTAGGCAAATTTAGCCTTTTTAAACAGCGAGTTTTCATCTAGCAGGCTCACGCCCTTTTCCTCGTCCATCACGGCTAAAACGGCAAAAATTTTACTCGCCGCCTCGCCGTATTCGCCCTTGGTTTTTAGATGAAACGGCACGTATTTTAGCCCCGCGACCTTTTCTACGACCTTCGGCGTGACGGTTTTGTCGTATTTGTAGCAAAACGGGCACGCATAGCTAAAGACCTTAACTAGCGTGTTTTGCTCCACAGGCAGCGGTTTTTCGAGCTTTACGTAGTCCTCGCCCTCGGTAAACGCGGCCGCGCTAAGGGCGCCAAACATCGCTACGGCTAAAAAGCCTTTGCTAAATTTAGAAAATAGCTTCATGGAATGCTCCTTAAAATGATTTTGTTTGCGTTAATTTTATATCCTCTCGCCGCCGCAAAACTCACGCTAAGATAAATTTTAGATTAAATTTATAAAATTTCGACTAAATTTTGGCACAAAAGCCAAAATTTGAAATTATTTTTTACAATTAAGCAAGTTTTAATAAACGCGTGATTTCTACGTTAGCGAGGTTGATTAAAATTACGATATCAAACCAATTCAAAGGAGAATAAGATGAAGCGAACTCTTTCCTCATTTGCGCTAGCTGTGGCGCTTTTAGGCGGCCTAAGCACCGCAGCGCTGGCTATCGGCGGACCTAGCGGCGCGCACATAGACTACGCCGTCCCGGGCAAGATCGGCGAAGTGGTCGTAAACCCATACGACATCGCGCCTCTAACGGCGGTCATCAAAAACGGCGGATACACGCTAGCAAACGCGAAAGTCACTATCGTACCAAAGCCTGGCGGTCAGGTTATCAGCTATAAAGTCGCCGATAAACACCTGCGCACGCATGGCGGAATCCCGGTTTTTGGGCTCTATCCCGACTATCAAAATACCGTCGAGGTCGAGTATGATAAAATTTACAAGGGTCAAACCGAGCACGTAAAAGAAAGCTATAAAATTTACGCTCCGGCGATCTATTTGGAGAGCTCCGGCATGCCGTCTCAAAAAGGCGCGCTGTTTGATAAAATCGAGGTCGTAAAGGCTCCGAGCGCGAAATTTGCTAACCGCCTTTACTACGTAAATAACTTCGTAAATAAAACCGGCAAAGGCACCAAAGTCGTGTGGAACAACCCTGCAGGCGGCGCGATCGAGTGGAACTACAGCCCGAACAACTTCATCCTAGACACCAAAGGCGAAGTGCGCTGGTATCTGGAGCCGAGTAAAATTTACGACCTCAAGCAGCCTTTTTCTGCGGGCGTCATGATGGGCTTTAAGCAAAACGACGACGGCGCGATGACGTGGGGCTATGGGCAGCGATACGCCAAATACGACATAATGGGCCGCGAAATCTTTAACCGCGAGCTACCTGCGGGCTACAACGACTTCTCGCACTCCATGGACGTAGCGCAAAACGGGCATTATTTCCTCCGCGCGGCAAA
>NZ_CALIMW010000239.1 GCF_938045405.1 uncultured Campylobacter sp.
CGTTTGGCATAAACGTGCACTGGTACGGCATTATGTATGTTTTGGCGCTGCTTACGGCGCTATTTATCGCCAAATATTTCGTGCGAAAAGACGGCCTTGGCTTCAGCGATAAGATGCTCGATCGCTACTTTATCTGGGTCGAGGTGGGCGTCATTTTGGGCGCACGGCTTGGATACATCGCGATCTATTCGGGCGAGGCGGCGTGGTATTTCAGCCATCCGTGGCAAATTTTTAACCCCTTTCATAACGGCGAGTTTGTGGGTATCCGCGGTATGAGCTATCACGGCGCGGTCGTCGGATTCGTGATCGCAACGGTTTGGTTTTGCAAAAAATTTAAAACCGATATGTGGGCGCTGCTCGATCTCGTGGCGCTTAGCGTGCCGCTTGGATATTTTTTCGGACGCGTAGGGAATTTTTTAAATCAAGAGCTTTTCGGGCGCGAGACGAGCGAGCCGTGGGGGATCTTAGTGGGCGGCACGTTGCGTCACCCAAGCCAGCTTTATGAAGCGGTTTTGGAAGGACTGGTAATTTTCGTGATTTTATTTTTCTACCGTAAATTTAAGAAATTTAACGGCGAGTTGATATGTCTGTATGCGATGCTATACACGGCGTTTAGATTTTTCGTGGAATTTTTTAGGCAGCCGGACGATGGGCTTGGGTTTATATTTTTAAATTTATCGATGGGGCAAATTTTATCTTTAGTGATGTTTTTGATAGCAGTTTTCTTAAAGCAGTCTTTGAAGAAAAAACTAATTTGCAGAAATTAAATTAATCTAAAGTTAAAAAGTAATATAATCTCTTTACAAAAATGTAAATTTTCGTTTAGCGGGGATTTATAATCATCTTTTTTAAGGAGAACCTATGCTAGGTCGCATTGAAGGCTTTACGGGCAGATCCATAGACGGCAAAAAAAGCCGCATTATGGCTTTGCAAGACGTGGCGCAAAGCATCAGCGGGCTGATTTTGGCCTGTTTTATGCTGTGTCATATGATATTTACCGGCACGATTCTGATCGGTAAGGGCGCGTTTGAGGGCGTCGTACATTTCGCCGAACCGGGCGGAATTTATTTCGTTACAAACATCGTCGCTTTTGTAATTTTCGTGATTTTCGTGATTCACGCATTTTTGGCGATGAGAAAATTTCCGGCTAACTACGCCGCTTACAGAGCGTTTAAAGCGCACAAAATGCGAATGAAGCATTGCGACACGACGCTTTGGTGGTTTCAGTTTTGGACGGGGTTTTTCCTATTCTTCTTTGCGGCGGCTCATATTTTAATGATCGTATTCGGTCCGAAAATTACTGCAGATCTTGCTATCGCTCGCTTCGGACAGCTTCATCTATTTTATTTCGTTTTATTGATTTTCGTAGTAACTCACGCTAGCATCGGAATTTATAGGCTTTATATGAAATGGATCAGCATAGACGGCACGAAGGCGGAAATTCAAAGGAAAAGAGCTCTCATCAAAAAGACGGTTTTTATCGTTTGGGGCGCATTTTTCTTGCTTTCGATAATCGCCGATTTCAAATGGTTAAGTTTAGAATAGGGAGTTTAGAATGAATGTAATATATTGCGATTCTTTAGTTATTGGCGGCGGTTTGGCGGGCTTAAGAGCTGCGATCGCTACCGGCGAGAAGGGGCTTAGCACCATCGTTTTGAGTCTGATCCCCGTTAAGCGCTCGCACTCTGCGGCAGCTCAAGGTGGCATGCAAGCGTCTCTGGGAAATTCCAAAATGAGCGAGGGCGATAACGAGGACGTGCACTTTGCCGATACGGTAAAAGGAAGCGACTGGGGCTGCGATCAGGATGTCGCTAGGATGTTTGCGCAAACGGCGCCTAAGGCGATCCGCGAGCTTGCGGGCTGGGGCGTTCCTTGGACCAGGATTACTAGAGGCGAGCGAAGCGCTATTATCAACGCTCAAAAGACCACGATCACCGAAAAAGATGAGGTTCACGGACTTATCCACAGCCGCGACTTCGGCGGTACGAAAAAATGGCGAACCTGCTATACCGCCGATGCTACGGGACATACTATGCTTTTTGCCGTTGCAAATGAAGCGCTAAAGCATAATGTCGATATTCACGACCGCAAGGAAGCGATCGCGCTAATTCATGCAAATAACCGCTGCTACGGCGCAATCGTGCGTGATTTGGTTACCGGCGAAATTAGCGCATACGTATCAAAAGGTACGTTGATCGCTACCGGTGGCTACGGCAGAGTGTATAAGCACACTACAAATGCCGTCGTTTGCGAGGGTATAGGTGCTGCTATCGCGCTTGAGACGGGCGTCGCGCAACTTGGAAATATGGAAGCGGTGCAGTTTCACCCGACCCCTATCGTTCCGAGCGGAATTTTGCTTACCGAGGGTTGCCGCGGCGACGGCGGAATTTTACGCGATGTGGACGGCTACCGCTTTATGCCGGATTATGAGCCGGAGAAAAAGGAGCTTGCTAGCCGCGACGTCGTAAGCCGTCGCATAATGGAGCATATAAGAAAAGGCAAGGGCGTCAAAAGCCCTTACGGCGAGCACGTTTGGCTTGATATCTCGATCCTCGGACGCGAGCATATCGAGAAAAATTTACGCGACGTGCAAGAAATTTGCGAGATTTTCAACGGCATCGATCCTGCCGACACCGAGGTAATAACCGACGAGCAGGGCAGGAAGCGCGGCAAGGGCTGGGCTCCGATCCTTCCTATGCAGCACTACTCAATGGGCGGCATCAAAACAAAAGCTACGGGCGAGAGTCCAACGCTAGCTGGACTTTTCAGCGCCGGCGAGGCTGCGTGCTGGGATATGCACGGCTTTAATCGCTTGGGCGGAAATTCCGTTGCCGAAACCGTCGTCGCAGGAATGATCGTGGGCGAGTATTTTGCGGAGTATTGCCAAGGACACGATGTCGATATCAATACGCACGATATACAAAAATTCGTAGATAAAGAGCAAAACTATATGAAAAGCCTGCTTGAAAAAGAGGGTAAATTTAACGTATTCGAGATCAAAAACAAGATGAAAGACGTTATGTGGGAGCACTGCGCAATCTTCCGCACCGGCGAGGGATTAGCCAAAGCCGTAAAAGAGCTCGAGGAGCTTTACAAGCAGTCTTTGGACGTCAAAGTAAGCAATAAAGAGCTTTTCGGAAATCCTGAGCTTGAGGAGGCTTACCGCGTACCGAAGATGCTAAAGCTTGCGCTTTGTATCGCCAAGGGTGCGCTTGATCGCACCGAAAGCCGCGGCGCACACTTCCGCGAGGACTATCCGAAACGCGACGATCTAAACTGGCTAAAACGAACGCTTGCAAACTGGAAAGAGGGCGATACTATGCCTACTCTAAGCTACGAGCCGCTTGATATTATGAAGATGGAGATGCCGCCTGCATTCCGCGGATACGGCGCCAAAGGCAATATCATCGAGCATCCAGACAGCGCCGTGCGCCAAAAAGAGGTCGATGAAATTCGCGAGAAAATGCAAGCCGAGGGCAAAGGCAGATATGAAATTCAAGAGGCATTGATGCATTATGAATTGCAGCCAAAATACAAAGCACCTAACGAAAGAGCAGGTATAGGATATGAGTAGAAAAATAACAATAAAGGCATTTAAGTATAATCCGCTAAGCAAAATTTCAAAGCCGCACTTCGCTACTTACGAGATCGAAGAGACCGACGGAATGACGCTGTTTATTGCGCTTAACGTGATTCGTGAGAGATTTGATCCCGAGCTAAGCTTCGACTTCGTTTGTCGCGCGGGTATCTGCGGTAGCTGCGGTATGCTCGTAAACGGCAAGCCGCAGCTTGCGTGCCGCACGCTTACTAAGGATTATCCGGACGGCGTGATCGAGCTTATGCCGCTTCCATTTTTTAAGTTGCTAAAAGACCTCAGCGTTGATACGGGCAACTGGATGAACGCGATGAGCAAACGCGTAGAGAGTTGGATCCACACCGATCACGAAACCGACATCTCAAAGCTTGAGGAGAAGGTCGAGCCGGAGGTCGCGCAGGAGGTTTTCGAGCTGGATCGCTGCATCGAGTGCGGTATCTGCGTAGCTGCATGTGGCGTAGCGATAATGCGAAAAGACTACATCGGCGCCGTCGGCATCAACCGCGTGGCACGTTTTCAGATCGATGCGTTGGATAAACGCAGCGACGCGGATTTTTACGAGCTCATCGGCGATGATGACGGAGTATTCGGCTGTATGACGCTGCTAGGCTGCGAAGACCACTGCCCTAAGCATCTTCCGCTTCAAAGCAAAATCGCCTATGTCCGCCGTAAGCTTGCCGCTCAGGGCAAATGCGGCTGCGGCAAATAAAATTTAAGCGGGATCTTCCCGCTTAAATTTATTTCTTTATCTCACTAAATTTTACTCAACAAATAAATTTCAAAAATGCTTGAGTCTGGCAAGCAAGGTAGCCTTAAATTTAATACTATCCCAAGCGACAAAGAAGTAAAATACAAAATAGCTTAAGATCACAGGCGAGGGATAAGGATGAACGAAGCAAGGCTCAAAGAGCTAAAGAAAATTCTAAATGAACGACGTCAAAATGTGGAGCAGAGCTCTGGGAATAGTTTTAATCTTGAAAGCTTAAAATGCCCAATTCAAATAAACGGAATCTGGAACTAAAAAATTGTCTAGAAATTTTAATGATAGAAATTCCAATATAAATATGAATACCCATTGTAAAAAAGAGTTAATAATAAAGGATTTTAGTGCCTTAATAGGTTTTTTCCAATTTTGTATATTAATATTGATCATAATACTTTCTCAAACAGGAATATTGTCTAATTTTGGTATTGAAAAATTTTCCGAATCAGAAGATTCTTATTTTTTCATTATTTTTTGCACTATTATTCCATTTATTAGAATTATTGAGCGCGATAAACCATTTAATAGGCGCTTTATAATTTTTAACGAAAAATTTATTTCGGTAGAAGTCGAAGGAATAAAAACCTTCCGAATAAATCTAGATGAAATTATTAAGATATCTAAAAATATGGATACTAGGACTTCTACACCAGAATATTTTCCAATTTCAAAAGAACTCTTCTATTTCTGTATATTTGCTACTATAATAACAATGATCTTATTTGTTTTTAAAGACTTTATAGTTGTATTTATATTGTTGGCCACAATATTCATTCTTCCGAAGAATTTAATTTGTACTACAATTGGCGGCTTGGAAGCAAACAAAATATATGATCGTTTGGCAATATATTCTAAAGATGGCATCATAATAAATATTTTTATAAATTCTAATAAAGATTATTCGGAATTAAAAAGATACTTTTTATTACATAAGAGTATTAATATAGATAATGTTAGAAAAGAATTCATGATATTTCACAAGGAGTTTAAACATGGATAAAAGAGAATTAAATGCGCAAATTGAGCTTGATCGCGCAGAAAAAGAATTTGTAAAATTTAAAGATAGTGCTCTGCTATTTTGTAATATAATTGAAGCTATGTTTCGTAAATTTAATATCCACTTAAGCTACAAAAGGCAAAATAGGCAAGCTTTCGAAATCGCTAGTGAGGGATAAGGATGAACGAAGCAAGGCTCGAAGAGCTAAAGAAAATTCTAAACGAACGACGTCAAAATTTAGAGCAAGGCTCGCAAGAAGATTTTAATGCTCAAAATTCTGATGCCTTAAATTTTGATACTTCAGAATCCGATACCTCAAATTCAAATGCTTCAAATTTCAATGCCTCAGATTTAAATATTACAAATTCCAAGGCTTTAAATTCTAATGATCAAAATTCAGACGGTCTAAATTTAAACATGGAGCGCGATAGAAAATTTCAAAATTTAGATCCAAACAATGCTACTTTATTTAAAAATTCTAAGGCTAGAGACTACAACAAAGATCCGATAGTAATCAAAAATTATGAAAAGTTTTTTGTTTATGCCCATCTTCTTGTATTTCTTCAGGTATCAGGTCTTCTAATATCTTTTATTTGGGATATTGTAGATTTTGGGCATATATATGTAGACGATTATTTAGAAGCCTGTATAATGATATTACTAATCTCCGTTATTACATATATCTTTACCGCGATACGCAATAAACGCGAAATAAGATTTACCGATCAATATATAGAATTTTTAGATAAAGGGGTCGTTAAAAGGCAGTGCAAGGTGGAAAAGGATAAATTATGCAAAAACTTTTCCACGCAAAATTTTAGAACCCCATCTTTTATAGTGTTGGTTATATTTTGTGTCGGCTCGTTAGGTTTTTTCTTTGTATTTTTGCTTTGCATGTATGTGGCGAATATATTTATAAAATTCGTCGTGTATTTTTGCATAAATAAAGGCATAAAAGGATTTAAAATTTTTCCATTTATAAAAGTAGATGAGCCGTGGCATGGCGGATATTTATATTATTCCGTTGTCGTATCGGCACACTACTATTTGATTTATTTGTATAGCAGTGAAATTTACGACGAAGTTAGAGAGTATTTTCTACAGAAAAATATAAATATAGACTATATTAAAAAGGACTATACGGTTTTTATCTAGGAGGATATGCGAAGGGGCGGTAAATTTAAAACTAAAATTTCAATATTTTATGGTAGCCGCCACTAAATTTCGTAGCGATACCGAGTGCAAATACGGCGTAATTTTAGCGCTAAATTTTATGCGTAGAAGCGCTTGTTGAAATTCTAACCGCCTGTCGCTGGAATAAAATTTCGTCGGTAGAATTTCGCCTCTGCGATATTTCTATGCGGAATTCTATCGGTAAAATTTCGAAGGTCAAATTTCGCGCCTAAGCTCTCTTAAACCTCGCCCTGCGAATTCCGCCCAAGCGAAATTGCCTTGTGAAATTCCGCCCGTTTATGTTCGACTAAGTTCACACTCGGTAGTATTTGCCACTTTATTTGCGGAGGTTGCTTTGAAAGAGATAAAATCCAAGCTCATCATAGCGTGCTTGGTTGTTACGGCAGGCGTATTTTTCTTGATCGCAGGCGGTGCACTTATGGATAGATCCGAAACTCAGCCCGCGCAAAATTCCACGGTGAGTCGCGCCACAACCTCCGGCAATTCCTCCAATCGGCCGCTAACGGACGAGGATCGCGCTGCACGAGCGAGGTACTGGCACGAAAGGCTGGGCGCCGAGTTAGATTTGGACGAATGCGTAGTGCATGGCGATGAGCGAATGGAGTATTTCTGCAAGCTTTTGCGCTCCAAGGACACTGCGCGTATTCTGGCATTTATGCGAGAGCAGCGCATCACTGCGGGCGATCCGCTGCATTTTGGTATAACGGCGATAATGTATTCTAGCTTTTACAACGATGCAAACACCACCGAGGAGCTGATCTATCACGGAGCGGATATCAACCGCACGGACGATTTTTCTCATTCGGCGCTAAGCTATGCTATCGAAAATAACTCTACCGCCGCCGCGGAAGTTCTACTTAAGCATGGAGCTAGCTTTTCTAGCGTTAAATATGTTCGTCCGTGGCTTGCGACTCCGGGATGCTGCGATGCCTATTTGGTCGCCGATACTAGCGATGCACAGGTAAGGACATATTACGGAACACCTAAAAGCGAGGGTACTAGCGCGGTATCTGATCCGCTCTATTACGCCGTAGCAGGCGGATTTTTGCAGATGACGGAGCTTATGCTTAGCAGCGGCGTAAGACCTGAGATTACCGCTTGGACGGACGATCATTGTATTGCTTTTACACTCAAGCACCGCAAAGATGAGCGGCAGCCGAACTGCTCCATCTATCAGATGCTGCCGCAACGATATGACGCGAGTATGCTAAATCTGCTACTTAAATACGATTTAGCAGGGCTTCCGGGCGATGAGCGTATTCGAAAAAAATACGATGACTGCCGTAAGGATTTGGATACGTTGAAGGAGTATAAGAAAATATACCTAGAGCATATGGATAATTATTGTTACGATGAGATTATTTTAGATTGGACTTTATTAAACAGCTCTAGGTATGAGCTGCTTAGATATATGATGACGGAGCGCTCAAAGTATTCGGAAAATGATGTAATCAAGCTTAACAAAGGCTCGCTGCCCGATCTTAATAGATGCGGCTCGGTAACGCCAAATACAGCGCTACTGGGTATCTACGATACGCTTATAAAGCGCTATTCCTCGCTCTGTGGCGATGAGCTTAATGGCGCGAGCGGCTTTGATCTGGATAAATTTTTTAGATATTTGCAATTAGAAAAATTGGAATATTATCTTAAAATAGAGTATAAGGGCAAGTTGATACGGGTTGAGGAGTACGATAAAATTTTAAGGCGCGATGCGTCTAAGCAGCTAGAGCAAGCGGGATCCAAGACTGCAGATACCGTGTCCGCCAATGAGTAAATTCTGTAAAATTTACAGACGCGATTATCGGCTTCGCGGTTGCTGTGTATCTTGCAAAATTATATAAATTACGCCGATTTAAAATTTGCGTCGTTTTTGCTTTATAAAACACATGGAATTTTGTCGCTATAATGCAAGCGGTTTACAAAATTCCGGCACGTATGTAAATTTTAAAAATTCCAAGAGTTGCGGCGCGTTAAATTATATAAATTTAGGCGTTAAAATTATACCGATATAGACACCCGCGAAATTCGCCGCTTAAAATTTCGCGCTACAAATTCTTAAATTCCATCTCCAGCTGCTTGCGCCAGTCTTGCAGCGAGCGCTCTGCGTCCGCGGCGTATTTTTCGATAAGCGCGTCCGTTTTATTGAGAAACTCAAATAGCTTGCCCTCCCACACGGCGGGGTTTAGGTTGCTTTGATGCATCGTTTTTATATAAACTAGCTCCTTGCTAAGAGCCTCAAGCTCGTCAAGATAGCTCTCGCGAGCGCTTTCGTCGCGCAGTTCGAGCCGCTTTAGATCTCGCAGTTTGTCCTCTAAAATATCGCAAAATTTCATATATCTTTGCGAGCTAAGCTCGGGATCTGCGGCGTCTGCGCTCGCGGAAGCCTTTTGGACCTGAAAATACACGAGCGCGCCTACCGCAAGGGCGACTGCGAACATCAAAGCGAAATTAGCCATTTTTTCTCCTTAAGCCGTCCAAGCCCACGACCGCGAGCCCGAACCAAATTAGCGAAAAGCTCAAAATTTTGTAAGTCTCAAGCTCCTCGCCGTAAATAAACACCGCGATCAGCATGCTCATGCTAGGGCTGATGTATTGCATAAAGCCGATCGTAGATAGCGGCAGATACTGCGTGCTTACGGCGAAGGTAAGCAGCGGCAAAATCGTAATCAGTCCGCTTGCAAACAGCAGCGCGCCGCTTGTGCTAAAGCCGAAGGCGCCGCTTCCTTTCAGCGCGCAGTAGATCAGAAACGCAAGCGCAGGCAGCAGCATCAGCGCCGTCTCGCAAAACAGCCCCTCAAAGCTAGGCACTTTTACTTTTTTGCGTATGAGACCGTAAAATGCAAAGCTAAGCGGCAGCACGAGCGAGATTATAGGAAGCCTACCCAACGCGTAAATTTGCACGCCGATCGCCGCAAAGGCTAGCAGCAGGGAAAGCTTCGCCGCCGTACTTAGCCGTTCGTGCAGAAACAAAGCGCCCAAAAGCACCGAAAATAGCGGATTTATAAAATATCCGAGGCTGGTGGCTAAAATTTGATCGGAATTTACCGCGTAGATATAAATGCCCCAGTTCGTGCTGATAAGTAGTCCCGTGCAAAGCAGCGTAAGGGCGATTTTGGGGGTGCTAAGAAGCCGCGCGACGTTTTTTAAGCGGTGCGTAAAGCAGAGAAAAACGAGCAGCAGCAGGAAGGACCAAACGACGCGATGCGCTAAAATTTGCACCGCGTCCACGTCCTTTATGAGCTTAAAAAATATCGGAAAAACGCCCCACATAACAAAGGTGGCAAGAGCAAACATTAGCCCTTTAGTGCGGTCGTTTTCCATAAAATTCCTTCCAAATTGCCTAAAGGCGCTATTTTAAGATTTTTTGGGTTAATAAAAGCTTATTTGGGTATAATCGCGGGATTTACGAAATTTAAGGAGGGGCTATGAGCTGGAGTAGGACGTCGTGGAAAGATTATAAAATTTTACAGCAGCCGATCTATCAGGATGAAAGTGCGGTACAGGCCGCCAAAGAGCGCCTTTACAAGCTGCCGCCGTTAATTTTCGCGGGCGAGGTGCGAAATTTAAAAGCCGAGCTTGCGCGCGCCAGCGAGGGCAAGTCGTTTTTGCTTCAAGGCGGCGATTGCGCGGAGAGCTTTAATGATTTTAGCGCGAATAATATCCGCGATATGTTTAAGGTAATGCTTCAAATGGCGATTATTCTTACTTTTGCGGCGGGTCGCCCCGTCGTTAAGGTAGGTCGTATCGCAGGACAGTTCGCAAAGCCGCGTAGCAGCGACTTCGAAGAGGTTGGCGGCGTGAGATTGCCTAGCTACCGCGGCGACATAATCAACGGCTTTGAGTTTAACGAAGCGGCGCGCAAGCCGGATCCTGCGCGCATGATCGAGGCGTATCATCAAAGCGCTTCGACGCTGAATCTGCTGCGCGCCTTTTCTCGCGGCGGTCTTGCGAACCTGCACGAGGTGCATAAGTGGAATTTGGGCTTTTTGAAAAAGGGCGAGCTGGAGGCTAAATTTAACGAACTCAGCGATGAAATTTCGCGCACGCTTAAATTTATGGAGGCGTGCGGACTGAGCGCCGCAAATTCCCCGAGCCTTGCCGAGACGGTGCTTTACACCTCGCACGAGGCGCTGCTGCTGCACTACGAGGAGTGTCTGACGCGCATCGACAGCACCAGCGGCGATTGGTACGATTGCTCGGCGCACATGCTTTGGATCGGCGAGCGCACGCGCGGCGCGGACGATGCGCACGTGCATTTTTTAAGCGGTATCAAAAACCCTCTCGGCGTCAAGATCGGCCCAAGCGGCACTGCGGATGAAATTTTGCGCCTTTGCGACAAGCTCAATCCGCAAAACGAAGCAGGCAGGCTAAACGTCATCATCCGCATGGGCGCGGATAAGATCGGCGCGCGGCTGCCGCAAATTTTGCGCGAGCTAAAGCGCGAGGGCAGGGCGATCCTATACAGCATCGACCCGATGCATGGCAACACCGTCAAGGCCGCGAACGGCTACAAAACGCGCGAATTTTCTAAAATTTTAAGCGAGGTTCAGAGCTTTTTTGAGATCCATGCCGCGGAGGGCACGCACGCGGGCGGCATCCATCTTGAGATGACCGGTCAAAACGTCACCGAGTGCACGGGCGGCTCGTTTAACGTAACGCAAGAGACGCTAAAACAGCGCTATGAAACGCAGTGCGATCCGCGCCTAAACGCAGATCAGGC
>NZ_CALIMW010000240.1 GCF_938045405.1 uncultured Campylobacter sp.
CGCACTATGCGCTGATACACGCTAAAACCTTTAGTGTCGAAAAAATCCACCAAAGCGGCTAAATCTTTTTGAGAATTTTCTCTATCCAGATAAAATATTTTTTGTCCGCTCTTTTCTACTTGGGCTTGCAAATCCTCGATCTTAACGCTTTTTGGCTTAGAGGCAAGCTCCGTTCTGGCAAGTTTTAGCTGCATGATCTATCCTTTCATTTATGTTTTAAACCCGCGAGTTTAGCGAAATTTAGATAATAATTCGTTTAAATAAAAATAAAGTCAAAATTCCATATAATACCGCACTTCAAAATTTAAAATCCAAATTTAGTAGCACGAAATCAAATCTTAAGGAAAATTTATGGAAAAAATCACCGACATCATCGAGTCGATTGCAAATGAAAAGGGGCTTGAGCCCGCGGACGTGAAAGAGCGCGTCAAAACGGCGTTCATCCAGACCGCAAAAAGACTTTTCGGCGAGGAGTATCTCTACGACAGCGAAGTCGATCCGCAGACCAAACGCGTCAAGCTCTACCAAAAGGTCCACGTCGTCGCAGATGATGATGAGCGGCTCGATGATCACAACTTCATCGCGCTGAGCGAAGCCAAAAAAATAGGCGAAAACGCAGAGATCGGCGATGAGTTAAGCTACGAAATAAATATCGAAAACCTCGGTCGCACGGCTTCCGGCGTGCTGGCTAGAGAGCTAAATTTTCATATCCAGCGACTGCTCGAAGAGAAAATTTTTGAAAACTATAAAAGCAAGGTAGGCACTCTCACCCACGGCACGGTCACCAAGATCGATCACGACGGCACGACCTACGTAGAGATCGAGGATACGAAGGCTTTCATGCCACTTAAAAACCGCATCAAGGGCGAGAATTTCAAAGTGGGCGACGTGCTGCAAGCCGTCATCAAAAACGTAGCGATCGACAAATCTCACGGCATCAGGCTAGAACTTTCGCGCACCAGCCCGAAATTCCTAGAAGCCCTACTCGCTGCCGAAGTCCCAGAGATCAAAGACGGCAGCGTCATCATCCAAGCCTGCGCCAGAATCCCCGGCAGGCGCGCCAAAATCGCGCTTAGCGCCGTCTCGCCAAACGTCGATCCGGTAGGCGCCACCGTCGGCAAAGGAGGCGCTCGAATCGATGCGGTGAGTAGATTTTTAAGCAAAAATTTGCAAGACGGAAGCGGCGGCGAGAGCATCGACGCGTTTGAATACTCCGCAAGTCCCGAAATTTTGATCACTCGTGCAATGGCGCCTGCGATCGTAAACTCGGTCAAAATAGCGCAGGACGGCAAGGCGATCGTCTATGTAAACCCCGATCAAAAAAGTAAAGCGATCGGCAAAAACGGCCTAAATATCCGCCTAGCTTCGATGCTATGCGGCTGCGAGATCGAGCTTATCGAAACCGGCTTGGCGAGCGAGAAAAAGGTATCCAAGGAAGAAGGTCTTAAAAATCTCGAAGCGCTTTTCGGCGAGCTGTAGAGACGAAGCGCACTTCGCTTTTTTAAAATTTGGCTATTGCGTGTTTCATCGAATTTGCGTCTGACAAATTTTGCGAATTCTACGTTTCGAGGATTTTTATAAAGAAGCACAATTCTATTTTATAGATAAAATTCAACCTTGAAATGAAAATCCAAGAATTCGGTAGTCAAAGAAATTTCATAAATTTAGCTAGTCAAATTTTATAAGTATATGGAATTTATAGTACTTGGAATTTCAAGAATTTTAGTGTCAGAATAAAATTTTAAACTGAAGAATTTTACGACACAAAAATTCTATATCCAATCCTATCTGCACCCGCGCACGTATTTTAATCGACGCGAAATTTTAAAATTTACACAGCGCGCAAAATTCCAGCCCAAGCTAGGTCGTGCCTACCGCTCGTATAAAATTTCAACGCCGCCGTAATGCCAAAATGCCTTCGGCGCGAGGTATTCGCCGCCTAGGACAGCTAGGCTTAACTTAAAATATTTCGGCGAAAATTCCGTTATTTTTGAAATTTCCTGCTCAAGTAACGTCGTGCAGTAGAGGTTCACTTCGCCGCGAGGTCTTAGCGTAAAACTCTCGCCGACGCGCCTAAGTAGAGAGGCAGCGAGGCGCGCCTTTTGCTCCTCGCTTAAAAATTTCATCCGTACCGCGCCAAAGTCTCGCGCATGCGCCAAGAACTCCCGCATCGAAACAGCCGCGACGCCGTCTTGCTCGCCTTCGCCCGTTACCGCGTGCACCACCAAAAGCGGGCGCTCGCGCACGATCATGCCTACGTGCGAGTATTTAAAATCCGTCGCAGTCGCGATTATGCGGCTGTCAGTAACGTCGCCTAGGCGAAAGACGAGATCGCCCGTGCGTAGGTTTGATAAAATTTCATCCGGCACCCGCAGCGGCTCTTTTGCCGTAGGCGCGCGCGTGAGCGTCCAAAGCTCGCCGAGCCCGCCTAGAGCGAAGATCAGACAAACGAGAAGCTTTTTGGCTAAAGCGCAACCTTCCATTTGCCGTCTTTTTTGACGAGTTTAACGCTCTCGGTGCGCTTTGTGCCGTTTTTAAAAGACACGACGATTTCACGAGCACCGATTTCTCGTCGCTATTTTGCAGCTCGCCCGAGACGCTCTTTAGCCCGCCGCGCTTGGAAGCCTCCTCCTTGCCGGCGCCTGCCATCTGCATCAGTTTGCCGTTTATCATCTGCATAGAGCCGTCGTCCGATCTGTCCTTATCGGGTATGTCTATAGCATCCACCAAAGTCTTAGAATCGCCCTCGTATAGGGCTCTGATGAAGTCCTCGGCTACGCCTTTCGGGTCGCTGCCGCAGCCCGCTAAAACGAATATCGCAATGAGCGCGAGTAGAAATTTTTTCATAAGCTCTCCTCGTAGAAATTTTGAGATTTTATATACAAACGATAAATATTTTTTAAATTCAGATCTTTCTGCTCGGGGGAATTTATATCGCGTTTGGATTTGCGAAAGGGGTATTCGGTCGTGCTTTTACTGAATTAAAATAGAATTTTGCATTCGAAGGAAAGCTCGTCTTGCCTCGATAAAATTTTATCTTGCCAAAGCGAAATTTTATGGCAGTTTCTGCGAACCGTGTCTTGCGGCACACCACTCAAACGGTGCCCAAACTCATTCGGTAACGCGCGAGGCGAGCTTTGCTTGTCGGAACTGAAATTTAACTGTATTTTGCGACTAAAATTTTAAAATTTAAATGCCGCCTTCGTAGGATTGCTCGCTTGCGATTTAGCTTTTTGCTGCGACGCTCGCGAAATTATAAACAAATTTTATCTAAATGGGGCTATAATTCAGCAATTTTTCTAAAGGAAAATCATGGAAACTTGGGCGACTTGGGCGCTTGCATCAGCACTCTTTGCGGCGCTGACTGCGATATTTGCTAAAATCGGACTCGAAGGCATTAACTCTCACTTTGCAACTTTTATCCGCACGATCATCATAGCCTTTTGCCTCGCCGCATTCCTACGCTACGCTAAAGCCTGGCAGCCGTTATCGAGCCTAACCCCTCGCAACTGGGTATTTTTGATACTAAGCGGATTAGCTACGGGTGCATCGTGGCTAGCGTATTTCAAAGCCCTACAAATCGGCAAAGCCTATCAAGTAGCACCGATCGATAAACTAAGCGTAGTGCTCGTTGTAATCATCGCCGTGATCTTTTTAGGCGAGCGCCCGAGTCTTCGTGAATGGCTCGCGCTAGCGCTCATCGGCGCAGGCGTGATAATGCTAGCGTTTAAATAGGGTAAAATTTGCTTTAAATCTATCTCTTGTGGTCTTTTTAGCCGCTACTCTCGCACTACGCCATATGCTTTGCGTCAGATAAACCCACTGCCGCTTCTGCAAAATTGCCGCCCTAAACCACTATGATTTCTTATGGCTTGACTTTAGCCTACACGATCTCTAGGCATTAGCTTAAACGTGCCGATAATCGATTTGCCGATACCTTGCTGTAGTTAGGCGGTCTTTAGGGTAGTTTTAGTTCTGTTTAAAAGTAGTGAGATTAAAATTTATGAAAAATCAAGAATTTACACCTTAAAATTCCAAAAAATATCGGCTCACCGTATCATAAAATAAAATTGCATCCGCAAGTTTAAATCGAACTGTAAACTTCTAAATCTACAGTATAGTCAATCACAAGCTAATTACGCAAGATGCGAATTGAAATCTTGCACACTTCCATAGCTCCGCCTAAATTTATGCTCTTGCTACGTAGATCATGATTCGTCGCAAGTGCTAGGCTTGTAGAATAATAAGCTAAGACCGGGAGAAATTACTCTCCCCTACCCTTTTTGCCCCTCTTACCTTTAGCCTTAGACGATCCCTCTTCTTTAGCTTCATCTTTCATCTTAGCCGTAGAGCTTTTTACTTTACCATCCTCATTCATAGCCTTATCCATGCTATCATCCATTTTCTCTTGCATCTTTTCTGATTTGGCATTTGCTTTAGCTTTAGCGGATTTGACGGTATCTTTAGCTTTTTTATTTGCTTTAGCTTTTGCGGATTTTAGATCACTTATATCTGTTTGTCCGCTTACGGCAAGATCATCTTTAATAAGCTCAAATCTCTTATCGCCTATGCCTTTAATGTTTTTGATATCCTCGATATCTTTAAATTTATTAT
>NZ_CALIMW010000241.1 GCF_938045405.1 uncultured Campylobacter sp.
CTAGGCGTATAAAATTCTACCCAGGCGGATCATGTTCGAGCCGCATTTGATCGCGAGCTCAAAATCATCGCTCATCCCCATCGAGCAGATCCGCGCGCCGTGCGGCACGAGCGCATCGAAGATCTCGCGGCTCACCTCGAAGCTTCGCGCGATCTGCGCGGGCTCGCTCACGTGCGCGCCGATGCTCATCACGCCGATTAAATTTAGATTTTTGCACTCCTGCTTGATGCGCAAAAACTCCTCCACCGCGCGGTTTTTATCGAGCCCCGTTTTGGAGCTCTCGCCCGCGGCGTTGATCTCCAGCAGCGTATCTAACGGATAATTCAGCCGCTTGTTCACGGCAAGCGCGAGCTCGCAACTGTTGCAGCTCTGCCACAGCGTCGGGCGCAGAGCGATGAGCTGATTGATTTTGTTGCTTTGCAGCGTGCCGATGAAGTGCCACTTTAGCGGCAGTTCGCGCAAGGCCTCGCTTTTGCGCTTCAGCTCCTGCACTCTGTTTTCTCCAAACGCGATCTGTCCTTGCGAATACAGCTCGCGCACCTCATCCGTGCCTACGTTTTTGCTCACCGCGACGAGCTGCACTTCGCCCGCGCCTGCTTTCGCAGCCTCAATGCGCTTTAAAATTTCATCCAGTCTCATTTATAAAATCCCAAAATTCTAGCGAAATCATTCAGCACCGTAAATATCATCAAAAGCGCTAAAATCCCCATCCCTACGTAGCTAGCGCCCACGAATACCCGCTTTGGTACGGGGCGGCGGAAGATGAGCTCAAAGAGATTAAACGCGATGTGCCCGCCGTCGAGCGCGGGGATCGGAAAGAGGTTGATAAGCCCTAAATTTACCGATATTAGCGCCACGAGCGCGAGCAGGACCGCCGCGCCGTAATCGACCGCCTTTGAGGTGATGTCCGTAATGGCGACGATGCCGCCCATCTCCTTTGGCGAAACGACGCCGCTAGCGAGCTTTTCGAGCCCTACCAAGATGAGCTTTGACGCTTCCACCGTCTGATCCCACGCGAAGCTAAGCGAGCGAGCACCTTTGTGATATAGCGTCACGGTCGCGTTGTAATCGGGCGAAATGCCGATGAGCGGCACTCTGATGCTCTCGCGCCAGATGGTTTTTTTCTCGCCGAGCTTCGGCGTAAGCTGCAGGCTCAGCCGTTCGCCGCCGCGCATGATTTCTAAGTTTAGAGGTGCTGCGGTTACCTGCTTTGAGATGTCGTCCCACTCGCGGATCTGCTTGCCGTCGATTGATAAAATTTCATCGTTTAGCATTAGCCCTGCGCTTGCCGCGGCGGAATTTGGCGAAATTTTGCCGACCTTTGGTGCGAGTTTTTCGACGCCGATGTAGCCCAGCGCGATGTAGATCAAAAACGCAAGCAGCAGGTTAAAAAACGGCCCCGCAAAAAGTATGATTATGCGCGCGATCGGGCCTTTGGAGTTGTAGCTGTCAGAATCCGCGCTTGCCGCGGCGGGATCTAGATCCTCCTGCCCCTTAAGGCTCACGTAGCCTCCCAGAGGGATCGCGCTGATGGCGTACTGCGTCGCGCCGATGCGCTTGGTAAAGACCTTCTCTCCAAAGCCCACGCTAAAGACGTTCACCCCCACGTCCAGCGCCCGCGCCGCCAAAAAATGCCCCAGCTCGTGGAAAAAGATAAGGAAGCTGATCGCCAGCACGGTGACCATAAAATTTATCGAGTAAAAATAAAATCCGACCGCCAGGATCGCCAGCGTTAAAATTATACTTTTCAAATTTCAGACCTTTGTAAAAAATGGGCTAAGCTTACTATTATTTTGCAAATTTTAAGCTTAGA
>NZ_CALIMW010000242.1 GCF_938045405.1 uncultured Campylobacter sp.
GCTCAACCGGGAAGTCATCGGCAACATCTACGAGAACCCAGAAATTTTAAAGGATACCAAATGACGACAAGAGAAAAGATAGAGGTTATGCAAGCCTACGATAGGGGCGAGGAGATAGAATTTTGCGAGAGACGGGACGAGAACGGAAACCCGGTCGCATGGGAATATACAGCAGCTCCATCGTGGAACTGGCAATACTTTTTCTACCGTGTGAAGCCTAAGAAGCCACAATTCGAGAGCTCCGATTTAATGATTTGGAAGCTAAGCGAAGCTGAGCCACTACACCCGAAAAGTAATTTTTATCAGCGCTCATACATAGAAAGAGGCGATAAGGATGTAAATAACTATGTTAATTTTGATGACGTCCTTTGGTATTGGGAATATCAAGACGAGGCGGGGGATTGGCATATACTAGATAGACGATACAGAAGAGAGGATTTGAATATGCTTGAGTTTCGAGAGCTGGCAACCGCCACGCCTCTTTATGCGCTCGGATTTAGATTACCGCGAGAAAAGGATAAAGAATGAGTAGCCCCGACCGCGAAAAAGAGCGCGAGCTTTTGCGCAAGATAGACGGACCTGCAGAAAAGCGCGACAAAAAAAGTGCGCTCGCAGAACAAATCCACAGACGACTGCTTGAGCTAAATTTAAAGCAGTTGAGGAAAATTTTAAAAAGGATCGAAAAATGAATGAAATCTTGTTATTAATATACTTGGCAGATCTGTCGGATAAAATGTATCCGCTATTGTTGGGTAGCTTCTGCGTCCTTTTAGCAGGCATAATGTTGTGGTTTGGCGGCATTCAATTCAACGACGATACGAGCGCGCGAATGGTAAAAACCGCGAGGTGCATTATTAAAATATCGATAGTCGTCGCGGTTTTTGCTTTTCTATACCCGTCCAAAAACACCCTTTATATCGCCGCTAGCGCAAAAACAGGGCAGATAGGGATAGAAAAATTGCAAGGTAGCAATACTTTAGAAAAGGCCATCAAGCTACTGAATAAAAAGCTAGATGAAGCTTTAGCGGAGGAAAAGAAATGACAGAATATCATCCACGCTTGGGCGTTTTGAAAACAGCGGCATCGTAGCAGGAGTTGGCGCCGAAAATCAAAGGCTGCTGACGCAAAAAGAGGCGTCGGTTATGCTAGGATATTCACAAAACAGCAATATTTTGGCTCAAATGCGAATGCCGAAAAATAAGGGCAAATGGGAGTTTACCCCGCGCTTCATAATTTTTAACGGCGAAATTCGCTATCCCCTTGATTGGCTCAATGAGGACATTAAAAAGCTAAAAGAGGGGTGCTAGCTCTTGCCACAAGCAGGGTTGGATATTGATGCGAGCGTTAAAAGACCATAAGCGGACAGGGTTTGTGCGTTTTACGGCAGCATCGCTCGGTATAGTCGAAGTAAGGACAGGCGCAATGTATTACTTTCT
>NZ_CALIMW010000243.1 GCF_938045405.1 uncultured Campylobacter sp.
AAAACGGCGAGCAAAGTAGCGCAAAAGAAAGTAAAATTTTACCCTTTTTCATAAAAATCCTTTTTAGATTTTATAATCTATATCAATTTACTGGCGGGATTATCTTACACTTCTTCTTAAATAATAATAAAATTTTTAATAAACTAAATCATAAAATTTTATATGAAATTACTAATTTAACGGAATTTAATAAGATATATTGACGAATTTTCAAGCAAAATTTCTATGAATTTTAAAAAGTATATGAATTTTAAAAACGAAGGATTGAAAAATTTAAAATTCTAAAATTCCGCCGCTTTAAAATAACGTAAGCGACGGAATTTAGCGTTTATCGGTGTTTGGTCTTGCGATTACGATAGCACTAGCACCGGTACAAGCGCATTGTGCAAGATATCCTCGGAGACGCTGCCTAAAAAGAGCTTTTTGAAAAAGCCCTTCGTAAAGGCACCGGTAGCGATCAGATCGAGGTTATTGGCGCGGCGATATTTGATGATCTCATCGGCGGGAACTTCGGCTTGGATGAATTTGAAAGTGGCGTTTTGAGTGCCTAAAATTTCGCGCGCCAGATCCAGCATCCGCTCGCCCTCTGCGGCACCCGCATTGATGTGCAAGACATGCTTATGTGCGCTCGCAAGAAGCTTTGAGCTCTTTATAAACTCAAGCGTGCGTTTCGCCGCGTCAGTGCCGTCAAACGCAATGAGCACGGAGTTAATCGGTGAAAATTCCTTATTCACGAGCAGCGACGGCACGTGAAGCTCCTTTATCAGCACGCTTGCGTTAAAGCCTACGTCCTCGTTATTTGAGCCCTTGATACCGAGTACAAAAATTTCGGCTTCATCCTTGTACTCGGCGATAACGTCGATAAAATCGCCATCTTTGATGATCTTACTCGCCTTTACGCCCGCAGCAGTCGCAGCGCAGATATATTCATCCAGCATCGCTTCAGCTTCTTCGTGGTCTTTTTCCACATCCACGCCGCCTAATGTGGGACTTCCGTAGCTATTTGCAAGGATATCATTCTCTCCTAGGACGATCCCGCCTGCGGCTAGCCCATAAAAATTCTCGCCAAGCTCCGGGATTTCAACCACGTGAATAAACACGAGCTCGGCACCCAAGGTTTTAGCGACGTAAATTCCGTAATCTCTAACCGCCGGGGCAAGCGCATTTTGATCGACGCAAGTGATGACCTTTTTCATTTTTCGTCCTTTTAAAGATAAAATTTTAATCAAAATAAGCTTATCAAATTTTGTATAAAAGTTATTTAAATTCGGCGAACTTGAATGCGGCGCGGGCGATTTTGTGAAATTTTAAAGCCACGTCGTAATGGATTTTTGAGGTGCGGGCGCGCTTGTGGTAAGCTAGCTCAGGCTCAGCTGACAGCGATCGAGTAGTTGCAGCGTAGTAGGCGACTAAAAAGCGTTGCGGATGCAGTAGGTAAGGTACGGCGCGGACGATTTGAAATTTATTAAGCCGCTAAAAGCGCGGTTAAAGCGCCGTTATTGCGGTTAGTAGCCCAAAGATGATCCCCGGGAAATTCGCCGCGGCGAGCGGATAGTCCTTTTTGGGCTTTAGCAGGCCGTAGCTAAGCTATATCGTGCAGTTTATCGCGGCTGCGAGCGGCTGGAGAAACGGGACTTTGTTGCCGTCTAAATTTGCCATTATGTTCGGCACGTAGGATACGTACATGATGACCGACAGACATGTGCCCGCCCAACCTAAAATTTGCAAATTTCTTTCGCTCATCGGCTTTCCTTGTTTTTAAGATACGTTTCAAATTTACGAATAAAACGAAGCGGGATTTTAATACACCAAAGATAAGAAACAAATTAAAAGATGGCTAGAAATAAAATTTGACTTTAAATTTATCGCAGCGACCCCCCCCTGCTCGCGTCTGCGTAAATTTTAAAGCGGCGTTTAAGGCGCGCATTTTAAAAAAACAGAGAAATTTAAAACGCCAGGCGGCACGGCGAATAGAATTTAAATTTAAAAAGGCGGGATTTCAAGCGACGACTGCGATGAAATTTAAGTGAATTTGCCGAGGCGAAAGCCATTAAACACATTGTCCCGAAGGCTTGCGGCTAAATTTAAGTAAATTTTGCAACAAAATCGCAGCAAAATTTTGAAAATATGAGGATTAAATTTTAAAAGGCTAATAGCCCGCGTTTGCGATCGCTTCAGCTTGAGAGTGCGCGATGAGCGGATCGATGATCTCGTCGAACAAACCGCCCGCCATGATCGCGTCTAGGCGGTAAAGCGTTAAATTTATGCGGTGGTCGCTGATGCGGTTTTGCGGATAGTTGTAGGTACGAATTCGCCCCGAGCGGTCGCCGGTGCCTACCTGATCCTTGCGATCTTTGCGCTCCTTCTCTAAGCGCTCCTGCTCCTGCATATCGTAAAGGCGCGCCTTTAGCACCTTCATCGCCGCCTCTTTGTTTTTATGCTGATCTTTGCCGTCTTGGTTGGTGACGACTAAACCGGTCGGGATGTGAGTGATGCGAACGGCGCTGTCGGTGGTATTTACGGACTGCCCGCCGTGGCCGGAGCTACGCATAACGTCGATGCGAAGGTCATTTGGATTGATCTGTATCTCGCTATCCTCGATCTCGGGCATGACGGCGACGGTGATTGCGGAGGTATGCACCCTGCCCTGGCTCTCCGTCTCGGGGATGCGCTGCACGCGGTGGGTGCCGCCTTCAAATTTCAGCCGCGAGTACGCCCCCGCGCCCTTTACGAGCAAGATCGCTTCTTTGTAGCCGCCGACGCTGCCTTCGCTAGTGCTTACGATCTCGCATTTATAGCCGCGAAGATCGGCGTAGCGCAGATACGCGCCGAGCAGATCGCCCGCAAACAGCGCCGCTTCGTCGCCGCCCGTACCGGCGCGGATCTCAAGGAAGATATTTTTATCGTCGTTGGGATCTTTCGGAAGCAGTAAAATTTTGATTTTTTCTTCGAGCTGCGGCTTTTGCGTCTCTAAGCTTTTAAGCTCCTCTTTGGCTAGCTCGCCGAGATCTGCATCGCTTAGCAGGGCTTTGTTTTCTTCGATCTGATTTAAAATTTTAAGATACTCGCTAGCCGCCTCTTTGATCGGCTCGATATTGCGCTGCTCCTTAGATAACGCAGTCATATTGGCGATATCTGCGGTAACTGCGGGATCGCTAAGCATGCGCGAAAGCTCGTCGTAGCGATCCAAAAAAGGCTTTAGTTTATCGGCTAGCATTTAAATTTTATGCGTAAGGAACGCTTACGCGGCGGTTTTTAAAGAATTTACGAGTTTGGCTAGGCGGCTTACTTTTCTGCTCGCGGTCTGTTTTTTCAAAAAGCCCCTGCTTACGAAGCTGTGAAAGCTTTCATTAGCCGTTTTTAGAGCCTGAGTCGCTGCGTCTAGATCCTTGCTCTCGACCGCCTCTCTTACGGCTTTTGTGATATTTTTTACTCTGGTGCGATAAAATCTATTTCGCTCCGTTCTTTTTATGGTTTGTCTCGCGCGTTTTTCGGCGGATTTGTGATTTGCCATAATGTTCCTTTTCAGTTAAATTTGAACCTGCGATTATACGTAAAAAATATTTAATCGACGCTTAATTTAAGTAAAATTTAAATATAGTTTAAATTTATGTAGATTAAACTTTTTTTGGTAGAATTTCCCGATTTTTATATAAGGATTTGATAATGAAACTTTTTGGGACGGACGGCGTACGAGGCAAAGCGGGAGAATTTTTGACCGCCGAGCTTGCGATGCGCGTAGCGATGGCAGCGGGAATTTATTTTAGGAAAAATTCCGTTACGAATATGATTTTAGTCGGCAAAGATACCCGCAGAAGCGGCTATATGATAGAAACCGCGATCGTTGCGGGCCTTACCTCGGTAGGCTACAACGTCCGCCAGATCGGCCCGATGCCTACTCCTGCGATTGCCTTTCTTACGGAGGATATGCGCTGCGACGCGGGCATCATGATAAGCGCGAGCCACAATCCATACTACGACAACGGCATTAAATTTTTCAACAGCGAGGGCTTTAAGCTCGATGAAAAAGAGGAAGCGCAGATCGAAAAAATTTATTTCAGCGACGAACTCATCGCCGAGGCGCGCACCAAAATGATGCAAATCGGCGCCGCAAAGCGCGTGGACGACGTCATCGGCAGATACATCGTGCATATTAAAAATTCTTTCCCGAAGCAAAAGACGCTGCACGGGCTTCGCGTGGTGCTTGATTGCGCAAACGGAGCAAGCTACAAGGTCGCACCTACCGTATTTAATGAGCTGGGAGCCGAAACTATCGTCATCGGCGACGAACCTAACGGAAAAAATATTAACGATGCTTGCGGTGCACTAAGCCCGCAAAATTTAGCCTCGGAGGTCAAAAGATTACGCGCCGACGTCGGGTTTGCCTTCGACGGGGATGCCGATAGGCTCGTAGTCGTGGACGAAAACGGCGAGATCATCCATGGCGACGCGCTGCTTGGAATTTTAGCAGTCTATTTGAAAGGAAAAAATCGCTTAGCAGGCAATAAAATGGTAGCCACAGTGATGAGTAATTCTGCGCTGGAGGATTTTTTAGCTAAACACGACATCGCGCTTCATCGCTGTAACGTCGGCGATAAATTTGTACTTGAGACGATGCACGAACTAGGCGCAAATTTCGGCGGCGAGCAGAGCGGGCACGTGATCTTTGGCGATTACGCCAAAACGGGCGACGGCATCGCAAGCGCGCTGCAATTCGCCGCCTGCATGCTGGATATGAAAAAGAAGGCAAGCGAATTTTCGGGGATGATTAAGCCCTATCCACAAATTTTAAAGAACTTAAAAATTTCGGATAAAAAACCGCTTGAAAAATTAAAAGGGCTAAAGGAACTTGAAGCAAGCCTTAAAGCGGACAAGATCCGCTCGCTCTTTCGCTACTCCGGCACCGAAAACGTTATCCGCCTCTTAATCGAGGGCAAAAACGAAAAACTGCTGCAAAAGCGAATGGACGAGGTCGAGAAATTTTTTGCCAAAGCCCTAAATGAGTAGCGTTACGGTGAAATTTTACGGCGCGACAAGCTCATGGCTCGGTACAAAAGGCGCGGACAAAAAATGCAGGCTTTACGTATTTAAATTTAGGCTGCGAGATGGCTAAGACCTGTATTAAATTTATCCTGCTTTTTGCGGCGATCTTTGCAATCGATCAAGCGATCAAACTTCTGTTTTTAAACGGCTTTTCGTGGCAGGGGGAGTTTTTTTCGCTAGAGCTTACGCTTAATCGCGGCGTTGCGTTTTCGATGTTTGCCTTTTTGGGCGAAAATTTAAAATTTATCCAGATCGCGCTGATCTCAGCGCTTGCAGCGTATGTATTTTGTCATAAAAAGCTCTTTTACGAGCACTGGATGCCGTTTGCGCTGATGCTCGCGGGAGGCTGTTCGAACCTGCTCGATCGCTTCATTCGCGGCGGCGTGGTCGATTACGTCGCGTGGCATAAGTGGTTTGAGTTTGCGGTGTTTAATTTCGCCGACGTGATGATAGATCTGGCCGTCGTGATTTTTATCTTCCAAAGCTACAAGATCGCGAAAAAGGAGAAAAATGAAGAGAAATAATTACATCGCTTACGCGCTTTGGTTTTTAGGTGCGTTTTCGTGGATCGCAGCTATGCCGATCGGAGGCGGACTGCATAGAATTTATTGCGGTAAATTTATCAGCGGATTTGCTCAAATCGCGCTATTTTGGCTAGGGAGCTTTACACTATGGTTTTTGGTGGGCTTTTTGTTTTGGGCGATTTGGGGAATTTGGATTTTGCTAGACATATTTTTCGTAGGAATTTGGGTAGAAGATTTAAATGCTTTTGCAAGCGAGACAGAGGAGGACGACTACGAGGGGCGTCTGAAAAAGGTCGATGCGCTTTATGAGCTGTATCAAAAAGGCGCGATTTCCAAAGAGGAATTCGAAGCGCGAAAAGAAATTTTAATGAGAGATTAAGGAGGCTAAAATGAGTTACTATTGGTTTAAATTTATCCATTTTGCAGGCTTTATTTCATGGATGGCGATGCTGTTTTACATGCCGCGCTTGTATGTATATCACGCTGAAAATTTAGACAAGCCGGATTTCGTAAAGGTCGTTAAAAAGATGGAGCGGATGCTGTATCACGCGATCGGTTGGATAGCAATGGCGGTGACGGTTTTTAGCGGCGTGATGCTTATCATTTTAAATCCTGGGCTTATGAAAATGGGATATTTTCATATAAAATTACTAGCCGGAGTTTTGCTAATCTGTTATCATTTGTGGCTGTATTATTATATGTATAAATTTGAAAAAAACGAGTGTCACAGGAGCGGAAAATACTTCCGTGCGATCAACGAAGGCCCTACGATCATAATGTTTATAATACTTTATGCAATGCTAATAATGCCGAATTTACCGAGCAACTAGCCCGTTTTGATAAAAATTTAATTAAAATTTGCATAAAATTA
>NZ_CALIMW010000244.1 GCF_938045405.1 uncultured Campylobacter sp.
CGGAGAATAACCCTCAATCTTGCAATCGTAGAATTCCATCCCGTTGGGAATTGAAACTTCGCTCGCGCTCCAGCTCGCTATACACCCCCATCGTAGAATTCCATCCCGTTGGGAATTGAAACCACTAAGCGCGCTTAGCTCGATCCCGCTAAGCGACAGTAGAATTCCATCCCGTTGAGAGTTGAAACAGCGTATCCATTAGCACCTTGCCGTATGTATCTACAAGTAGAATTCCATCCCGTTGAGAATTGAAACATCGTCATATCTAGGCTAGCATGACCTAGTATCTGTAGAATTCCATCTCGTTGGGAATTAAAACTTCTGCCACTGCATTTTATAGCGTCCCGCAGGAATGTCGAATAATTCTATCCTTTGGGAATTGAAACGCCTAAATGGGCTTATTGCATGATTTGCGTAGGCGGTAGGATTCATCTTGCTGAAATCAAAACGGATTTACGCGATACGACTTTCGCGGCGGAAATGTGTAGAATTCTCATCTTGATAGAAAAATTTAAAAAGATTAGTTGTGGCTGGGATATGATACAGCATGGGGCACTTATGCGAAATTCATTCGGTTTCAATTTGCCACCAAATATATTAAATTTATGAGTTACGAATGAAATTTTGGAGTTACTCTCAAATTAAAATTTTAACGAACTATATATTTACCACAATATAAATAGATTTAAATGCAACTCATTTAATAGCAAATTCAAAATATTTGTAAAAATGCACGCTAGGGATCTTAAAAGCTAAGTTAAAGTAAGAATTTCGCATTAATTTCAATTAAATTTACGCTACAAATTTAAGATCATGAGCCAAAGTATAGAATTTAAAATTAAATTAGATGATGCCAAAGAGGCAGAAAGATGGAAAAATTTTTATAAAGCAGAATTTGCTAGCATCCTCTGAAAGTGCAAAACAAAGAATATCGGCGTGGTCGTCATAAAAATGAAAAATCATCTAAATTTAATGGATACTACCGCCTTTGCCACATAAAGTATAATAAATAAATGCCTCCGCCAATTATTTTTTAAAATTTTTAAAAAATTTCTTCAAAAGCGCCTTGTAAAAGATCGCGAATTTCGACTCTTTTTTCTCATAAATCACGCGAAAGACGCCCTGTAGATCCAGCTTTTCTTGCAAAGTAATGTTTTGCACTCTACTCTCCTATAAGTTTTTTTATCTTATGCAGCACAAACGCAGCGTCGTCGCTATCGAGCTCGCACAACATCTGGCATATCGCGGTCGCGGCCTGCGGCTTGGTCGTGCCCAAGCGCCAGTCCTGATACGTCCGCATCGACACGCCTAACCTCTGCGCCATCGCGGCGTGCGAGATCTTTTTGCCGTTGTTTTTGGCTTCGACGGCATTGTGCAAAATGTTGAATATATCGCTCGTTTCTAACATATGAAAATTATACAAATTTATTCGTTAATTATACATAAAATCGTATAAAATGAATAAAAATCGTGTCATTCATAAGTAAAAATAGCAAAACACTTCGTTTATCCGTGTGAATTATACAGAATACTGCATAAAATAAACATAAAATTTTATAAAATTTTGCATATTATGCCGTAAAGATGAACCGGCCCACGCAAACAGGCATCTTATAGAACGGCACATTAAATTTTTAAACCGGGATATATGAAATTTTAATATCGAAGCTTTTGGGATTTGATTTTTTTGATCGATTCTGGCAGCTATTACAAACAAGATGGAATTTTACCCTATGCCGAGCCATATATGCCGACGCAAAGAGCGTTTCAATTCCTAATGGAATAGAATTCTACGGAAAGGCGGTGAATGCGGGATATGTGAGTTTCGCATTTCAATTCCCGTTGGGAATTGAAACTATGGACGACAGCCGCAGAGAAAAGCGAGCGACGAAGTAGAATTTTCTATTCCACTAGGAATTGAAACGTGATATACTTTCATCACGTAGCCTGTGGCGTTGTGTAGAATTCCATCCCATTGGATAGAATTCCGAAGGGTCTTGAGGTGCACAATCATAGAATTTAATGCGTTTCTATATATTAGGAAATAAATTCCTAGCAAGCCTTCCTAGCAAGTAATCTTCATTGGCAAGATTTAACCCTTTTTCTTATCCTTCTTGTTCTTGCGAGAGGGGCTTTCCAGCTTGCGCCAAGCCTCGCTTTTTTGGCTATCCTCCATTAGCACTATCTCCCTGGTGCCGTTTCGCACGAGGTTTGGATCCACTGCAAGCTCCTTCGCATCGATTTTTTCGGGATAGTCTATGCGCGAGAGTATGCAGCGGAAGGCGTTTAGCCGCGCGATCTTTTTGTCGTTGCTATCAAGGATCGTCCACGGCGCAAACTCGGTATTTGAAGCGAGCAGCATCGAGTATTTTGCGAGCGTGTATTGATTCCACAGCTCCTGCGATCTCGCATCTACCGGCGAGAGTTTGTATTGCTTCAGCGGGTCGGTGCGGCGCGATTCGAAGCGCCTTTTTTGCTCCTCTTTGGAGACCGAAAAGTAAAATTTAAACAAGATTATCCCTGCACTTACCAAAAGCTCCTCAAATTTAGGCACTTGGCGCAGGAAATCTTTGTGCTCGGCGTGAGTGCAAAAGCCCATCACCGGCTCGACCATCGCGCGGTTGTACCAGCTGCGGTCAAAGATCGTGATCTCGCCGCCGCTAGGTAGGTGCGCGACGTATCGCTGGAAGTACCACTGCGTCTTTTCGACATTGCTCGGCTTTTCGAGCGCTACGATGCGGCATCCGCGCGGGTTTAGGTGCTCGGTTAAACGCTTGATCGTGCCGCCTTTGCCCGCCGCGTCGCGCCCCTCCATCAAAATCAAAATTTTTAAGCCTTTTTCTTTTACGAATTTTTGCAGCTTCAAAAGCTCGATCTGGTATCTCTCAAGCAGCGTTTCGTAGTCTTTGAACGAGATTTTTTCATACTTTGAGCTTTTAAATTCTATCTCTTTCAGCGCTATTTCGCCTGTTTCGGTTTTGATCTCTTTGCTCATATCGCCTCCTAAAAATTTTAAGGAATTTTACAAAAAAGTTCTTTATATTACACTATAAATTCATACTTATTACGTTAGAATGTAGGAAAAAATTTCAAAGGATAAAATTTGATCAGATCACTTATTTTGGCAGCGCTTTTTCTTTTAGGTTTAGGCGCCGAGCCCCTGAAACCCTCCGATGCGTTCAAGCTTAACGTGGCGGCGCAAAGCGATAGCGTAACGCTAAGCTTTGATATCGCGGACGGGGTCTATCTCTATCAAAACGAGATAAAAATTTTCATTGGCGGCGCGGAGGTGACAAATTTAATAAATCTGCCCGCCGCGACCGAATACAAGGATTATAAAATTTACGAGGGCAAATTTAGCATCGCCGTGCCTTTGGGCCTCGTGCTTGCAAATGCCGCAGACAGCGATGATTTCGTACTTAACGGCGATTTTTTGGGCTGCACGAAGTCGGGCTTTTGCTACCAGCCGCAGCAGTTCGGCTTTAGCTTCAAGCGCGCGGCGGAGGGCTATGAGATCGGTAAAATTTCAAACTCCGAGCTGAAAAAATATCGAAAAGGCGCAAATTCCGCGCATATTTCTGACGCGTACAGCGCACAGAGCGGGAATTTAAATTTTGAAAGTAATACCGCAGCTTCGGGCGCCGCGGCAAATTCTGAGGCAAACTCGCACGCGGCGGAAAATTCCGCGGCAAGCTCGGCGGAAAGCGCTGCAGTAAATTCCGACGAAACCTCCGCGCAAAAAACTTCTCGCGGCGCAAATTCCATCTCCGAGCAGGATAAAATTTTAAATGTTCTCGGCGGCAAGAGCTTCATTGCGGCGATCGCGCTGTTTTTCGGCTACGGCGTGCTGCTCTCGCTAAGCCCTTGCGTCTATCCGCTCATCCCGATCCTCTCGTCGATCATCGTGGCGAAAACTTCCTCGAAGCCGAGCGCGAAAAAAAGCCTCGCCGTAAGCCTCGCGTATATTTTCGGGATGGCGAGCTCGTATGCGATTTTAGGGGCTTTCGTGGCGGTTTTCGGGCAAAATTTACAGGGCCTGCTGCAAACTCCGCCCGCACTGATCCTAACCTCGCTCATATTCGCCGCGCTCGCGCTTTCGATGTTCGGATTTTACGAGATCCGCCTGCCTGCGCGCTTTCAAAGCTTCTTAAATAGCAAAAGCGAAAATGCTGGCGGCCTGATCGGAGTTTTTTCGATGGGGCTTATCTCGGCGCTCGTCGTATCGCCGTGCATCTCTGCTCCGCTTGCGGGCGCGCTCGTTTATATCGCGGGCAGCGGCGATGTTTTGTTGGGCGCGGCGGCTCTTTTTGCGCTGGGGCTCGGAAGCGGCGCGCTACTGCTTGTGGTGGGGCTCGGTGGCGCACTGCCTAGACCCGGAGCTTGGATGGAGGCGGTGCCTAAAATTTTCGGCTTTTTGCTGCTTTTTACGGCGGTGTGGATTTCGCGCACGCTCATCGGCGAAAATTTAAGCCTGCTGATTTACGCGGTTTTAGGCGCGATCTTCGCAGGATTTTTGGGGCTGTTTGACGGCGGCGCGGGCGGGATAAAGCGCGCTTTGGCTCTTATAATCGCGCTATATTCGGCGCTGCTGCTCGCGGGCTTTGCCAGCGGCGCGAAAGATTTTTCCAGGCCGCTTGGTAATTTGATCCCGCAAAGCACGAGATATTCCAGCGGCGGCCCCGGCGGCGAGAGCTTGCAAGCCGGCGAAATTTCTCGCGCTAAAAATTTAAGCGGCGCGCATTTTTCATTTGTGCGCGATCTGACGCAGCTGCGCGGCGAAATAGAAAATTCCAAAAAGCCCGTGATAGTGGATTTTTGGGCTAGCTGGTGTAAAAATTGCGAGCAGAGCGAGCGAGCGTTCGCAGATCCCGCTCTTGCGGGCGCTCTTGATAAATTTAGCCTTTTAAAGATCGATCTTAGCGAAGATAGCGAGCAAAATAGGGCGATAAAAGCGCATTTTAACGTATTCGGCCCGCCTACGATTCTGTTTTTTAAAGAGGGCGCCGAGATTGCGAACCTGCGCCAGATCGGCAGCGTAAATTCCGAAAAGCTGGCTGAGATTTTAACCGAAATTTAGTGAAATTTAGATAGATTTCAAACAAAATTTAGTTTTAAGGATTGCGCGATGATAAGCAAAAATAGGGCTACGAAAGAGACTAAAATCGAGCTTGAGCTGGAGCTTTACGGGCGCAGCGCGGCACAGATACAAACGGGCATCGGTTTTTTCGATCATATGCTTAGCGCATTTGCCAAGCACGCGTGGATCGATCTGAACTTGCTCTGTGAGGGCGATTTGCAGGTCGATTTTCACCACAGCGTCGAGGACTGCGGCATCGTGCTGGGAAGCGCGATCAAAGAGGCGATCTATCCCGCGCAAAACATCGAGCGCTTCGGCGATAGCGCCGTCGTGATGGACGAAGCCGCCGTAAGCGCCGCGCTTGATTTTTCCAACCGCGCGTTTTTGGTATTTGATTGCCCGAGCCTGAAGCACGGTAAGATCGGCGAATTCGATGCCGAGCTCGTGGAGGAATTTTTCCGCGCTCTGGCTTTCAACGCAAATTTAACGCTGCATCTAAGCCAGATCCGCGGCGAAAATCTACATCACGTCGCAGAGGCCGCGTTTAAGGCGTTTGCCGTCGCATTCCGTCGTGCGATAAGTATCAACGAGCGCGCCGGCGTGCCTAGCACCAAGGGCGTTTTATAGCGGCAAATGCGCGCCAAATTTAGCAACATTAGCAATTCGCGGTTTTGTAATTTTATCGGCGTTTGAAATTTTACTCTCGCCGCCGCTTGAAATTTGCAAAATTTAGCCCTTGCCCCAGCAAAGCGCGCCGCTTTATTAAGATTGCTTACGCTGGCGGTGCATTTGCGCCCGCCGCGCGAGCCGCGAATATGCTATATGAAATTTCACACCGTCGGAGCGCTAAAATGCCGCTTTGCATATTAAAATTTAAAGGTAAAAGATGAATAATTTCGAGTCTCTTATGGAGATTTTAAATGTACTATTTTTGATCTGCTTTGTTTGGCTAATCGTGTGTTTGATTAAATTTATCAGATCAAAAGACGAGCCGGAGCGCCATAAAAGAGATAGAAAATTTCTAATCATTTCGACGATTGCGTTTTTATGCACCCTTACTCCGCTGGTATATTTTGAGTGGCTGCCGGATCTATTTATCTCGATCTCGGTTTTGATCGCGCTGCCGATAATTTCGTTTATTTTTCTAATCGTGTATTTAATAAAATTTATTAAATCTGCTAAAAGCGCGCCCGAGCGCCGCAGAAAGATTAGAAATATCCTGATCCTTTCCACGTTTTTATTCATAATTTTTTCGGTGGTCTTAGCCGGCTTTTTATGGCTACTTGACCGCGCGCTTGCGCATATGTGAGGCATAAAATGAGCGATGAAATTTTTCAAAAAACGATCGCAGTAATAATTACGGCGTGGGCGATCAGCGTTTGCGCGCTAACCGCAGCGGCGCTGTATCTGCAGAGCAAATGCTCGATCATCTCCTATATCGCAAACGGAAACTAAGATGAAGCGTACAATTATCGCCATTTTGCTGCTGCTTGGCTTTGCGGCTTTCGATTTTGCGTTTTACCGCCTCGTCGTGAAGCGATACGTAAATCAAAGCAGCGTCACGATGCAGGCTAAATCGATCGAGCTGCATAAATTTCTGCCGTTTGAGCAGGGCTCGCAGATCGTGCGCGCCAGCTCCGGCTTAAAACTTAGCGGCGATCTGCCGATAATCGACGGCGCAGCGGCTTTATATCCCGTATTTTCGGCATTCGTCGCGGCAAACTATCCTAAGCAAAGCGTAGAATTTGACGGGCAAAATTTCACGAATGCTAGCAGGCTTAAATTTAGCAACACTCGCGGCGCATACAAGGCCATAAGCGACGGCGAGGCGGATCTGATCTTTGTCGCTGCCCCTTCAAAGCAGCAGCTTGATTACGCGCGAGAAAAGGGCGCAAACTTACGCTTCGTGCCGATCGGGCTGGAGGCGTTCGTCTTTATCGTAAATGCGAATAACAAAGTTTCAAGCTTAAGCGTGGATCAGGTGCGAGGAATTTATTCGGGGCAATATAGTGACTGGTCGCAGCTCGGCGGCGAGCGCATGCGAATAGATGCCGTGCAGCGAAACGCGGGCAGCGGCAGCCAGAGCGCGTTTTTAAAATTTATGGGCGAGACGCAGCCTAAGCGCAAGATCACGGGCTTTTTCGGCAGTGCGATCGGCTTTTCGTTTCGATACTACGTCGAGGGGATCGTGCAAAGCGGCGGCGTTAAGATGCTTAGCCTAAACGGCGCGTATCCGAATAAAGAAAATATCGCTAGCCGTAAATACCCGCTCGTAGCCGAAATTTACGCGGTTTACGACGAAAATAACAAAAACGAAAATATCCGCATCTTGATAGATTGGATCCTTTCGCCGCAGGGGCAAAGTATCATCGAAAATAGCGGCTACGTGCCGATTAAGGGCTAAGATCGCAGCTTAAATTTATACGGCGTTTGCCAAAAATTCAGCCAAATTTCGTTAAAATCACAAAATTTCAAAAAACGGAAAACGAAGTGATAAAGATCATATTTTTAGACGTAGACGGTTGCCTTAGCGACGGCGGGCTGTACCATTCAAACGGCGGCGAAGAGATGAAGAAATTTAACGTAAAAGACGGGTTCGGCATCCAGGAATGGCAGCGGCTGGGGCTAAAGGTCGCGATCATCACCGGCAAAAGCTCGCAAATCGTCGCAAACCGCGCGCGCGAGCTAAAGATCGATACGCTCTTTCAAGGCGAAAAAGACAAGCTCTCAAGGGCGGAGCAAATTTTAAAAAATTTTAACCTAAGCTTCGATGAGGCCGCTGCGATCGGCGATGATATAAATGATGCGAAGCTTTTAAATGCGGTCGCGATCAGCTTCAAGCCCGCCGATGCGCTAAGCTCGCTAAAAGCGGACATCATGCTAAGCAAAAACGGCGGCTGCGGCGCGGTGCGCGAGATGATCGAAATGCTCGTCGATAAAAACGGCATGCGCGAAGAGTGGAATAGCAAATGGCTGTAGTTTCGCAAGCGCGCGTGAGAATGCCTGCGAGAGGCGAAATTCCGCGCAGATCAAAAGGAGCCGAGCGATGGTGATAAAAATTTTCTACGTCGCGATTGCGATCTTTTGCGTCGCGATGGTGTTTTTAAGCGTGCAGACGCCGTATTTTAGCGATATGTTTAGGCAGGATCTAAGCATTGCGAATATGGAGATGAAAAAGATCGTCGATTATCAGATCGGCGAGCGCGTAGATGCTAAATTTACCGCAGATAGCGGCACTCGCTATAAGGATCGCGACGAGTTTGTAAATTTTAAAGCCGAGGAGATTAGCGCGGATCTAAATCACACTTTGGTTTCAAAGACCGCGACGCGCGCCGGCGAGCTGATAAAATTTAACGGCGACGCGCATTACGTAAATAGCAGAGGCTTTGATTACACGGCGCAGGAGATCATCTACGATACGAGCAGCAAGATCGTCCGCTCTGACGTGCCGTACGTGCTGCGCCAAGGCGGCGACCGCATTACGGGCGCAAGCATCAGCTACGATACTAAAACCAAACAAACAAATTCAAAAGGAATCCACGCATGGTATTTAATAAAAGATCAAAACTCCACAAACTAATACTTTCAGCCGCGCTAATTACTAGCTTTAGCGCGACTACTCTTAGCGCCGCGCAGGAGCAGGTCGAGGTCACGGCGGATAATTTTTTTGCCGACGAGATCAAGCAGATCAGCGTGCTGACGGGCAACGTCCGTATCAAAAAGGGCGCTTATGATACGCTAAATTCCGATAAAGTGACGATCTACTTCGACGCCAAGCGCCAGCCTACCAAATACGTCGCGACGGGAAATGCAAATTTTAAAATTTTGCTCAATCAAAAGCATTACGACGGCAAGGGCGGCGTGCTGACCTACGATCCGACCATCGAGGCTTACACGCTTGAAAACAACGCCTATCTGCACGAAGCCGAGACCAAAAAGGAGGTTTACGGCGATAAGATCATCGTAAATCGCCAAAAGGGCACCTACGAAGTAAAAAGCGGCGGCGGCGAGAAAAAGCCCGTGCGTCTGATCTTTCAGGTCGAAGATCAAAACAAATGATCTATCCTAGCAGCGCACAGTTTATCACCTCCGCCGCAAATATCACGGGTGCGCCCGAGTTTGCGATGAGCGAAGTGGCGTTTTTGGGGCGTTCCAACGTCGGCAAAAGCAGCCTTATAAACGCGCTTACCGGGCGCAAAAATCTAGCCAAATCAAGTTCGACGCCGGGCAAAACGCAGCTGATAAATTTTTTCGAAGTTAAATTTAAACAAAAGCTTGCCGCAAGCGCGGACAGCTCGCAAAATGAAACGCCGCTTGATCTAGCAAGTAAAGAGGCTTTAAGCTCGGCTGCAAATTGCGCGCAAGATCACGCGGAGGCTACGGCGTCTGAGCGAAATTTAAAGCAAGATTTCGTTTTAAATTTAAAAAGCGCCTCGGCGGATTTTAGATCGGATCGCGACGCAGATATTGCGGCAGGTCTCGCGGCGAATTCCGCGCAAAACTCCGAATTAAATTTGAGCGACAGATCCGCGCTAAGCTTAGCGGGCAACCCCGCCTTTTCGGATCTTGCAAGCTTGGGTGAAAATATCTCTTTGATCTTCGTGGATCTGCCTGGGTTCGGATACGCTAAGGTTTCAAAAAAACTGCATTATATCTGGCAAAAAAATCTCGACGAATTTATCAAAGAGCGCCTAAATATCAAGCTTTTCGTCCATCTCATCGACGCGAGGCAGTTTGATCTTGCGATAGATAAAAATTTGCAAAACTATCTCGCTAGTTTTCTGCGCGGCGATCAAAAGGTCGTGAGGCTCTACACCAAAGCTGACAAGCTCAACCAAAGCGAGCGCGCAAAGCTTTTGAGGCACGATCCGAAGGCGATTTTAGTCTCTACGCTAAAAGGTAGCGGGCTGCAAAAAGCACGCGAAATCATCGTACGCGGGGCGTTTGGATTATGAAATTTCTAAATTTAAATACGTTAAATTTTGCGGCGCAGAATTTCAAAATAATTAAATTTATAGGATATAAAATGCGCCACCAAGATCGCGCAAAGATTAGGGAAAATTTTAGATGATACGGCTAAAAAAGGCGCGCCTTTGCGACATTTCGCGTATGCAGGAGCTCGTAAAAGAGGAGGTTCAAAACGGCGTGATCTTGCCGCTTGAAAGCGATGAGATCGCTGCTAATATCCGCTCATACGTGCTGGCGTTTAGCTGCGATTCTAAGGCGGATACGAGTTTTAATTCCAAGGAAAATTCCGATTTAAATTTAGCACTCAATGTCGATTTAAATTTAATCCAAAGCTCCGCCGCAAATTTTGCCGAAATTACTTCTGAAAATTCCGCCGAAGATGCCGCGGGTAATTTTACGCTGCAACGAGCTACGCCGCAAAGCGAAACGCAAGCCGTATCCGGAGCGAGCCGCGCGCAAGCGGGCAAAGAGCAAATTTTACGGAGCGAATATTCGCAAGAAGCAAGCGTTTCTCAGACCGAATATTCGCAGCCCCACGAATCGCAGTGTCTAAAAGAAGCCGAAATTTTAGCGGGCTTTGCTTCGCTTAAAATTTTTAACGCAGATCTTGCCGAGGTGCGCTCGCTCATCGTTGCTCCGCAGTTTCGCAGGCGGGGCATTGCCAGAGCTATCGTAAATGAGCTGCTAGACGAGGCGAGATTTTACGGGCTAAAAAGCGTATTTACGCTCACCTATCAAAAGGAATTTTTCGAGCGGCTGGGGTTTACCGAAATCCCAAAGGACGAGCTGCCCGCGCAAAAAATTTGGGCCGATTGTATTAAATGCAAAAAGTTTCCGGTATGCAACGAAATCGCACTTATCTATACCTTATAGCGGACACGCTTTTTAGCGCGGGGGTTCTTTTCTACCTGCTTCTAAGTGCGGTGTATAGGGGGCTGCCGCCGCTGATCGGATTTTTTTTCACAGCGATGGTGGTACAAAAATACGAAAATGACGTGAAATTTAAAAAGTTCGGCTTTACCTGGTTTTTCTCTATTTTTTATCTGTTTTGCGCCGAGCAGATCCACGGATTTAACCTATTTAGCGTGGCTATCGCGTATTGTATATTTTATTTCGTGGTCTATGAAAACTCATTTAAATATATTAAATTTAGAAATTTTTTGATCTGCTTTTACGTGATGATCAGCTATGTTTTGGTCTTTGTGGTGAGCAACGCGATCTCTGCGATCAAAAAGAGCGAGTACCTGCCTCTAAGCGGCGAGTATTTAAATTACATCGTGATTGAAATTTTGCTCGCTCTGCTCTTTTTTAAGGGGCGGCTGGTATGAGGCTGAAGTTCGTATTTGCTTTCGTGATACTATTTTTTAGCATGCTTTTGGTGAGAATTTATTATCTTTCGATCAAATCGAACGAATTCTACGAGCAGGTCGCTAAAAACAACGTCATCTCTACCGAATACATCCCGCCGGTGCGCGGTCAAATTTTAGACGCCAAAGGCCGCCCGCTCGCGATAAACAATCTCGGCTTTTCGCTATCCATCGCGCCGCATCTAAAAGACGCCGCGCTGCAAAGCGAGCTGAATAATATCTCGCGCTACTTCAAAGATCTCAACGTCACTGCGATGAGCAAGAGCTACAAGGACGCAAATTCCGCTTACAATCAAGATTTTATCGAAGTCGTGCCGTTTTTGGACTACAACGCCACGATACAGCATTTCGCGAGCTTGAGCCTGCACGAAAATATTAAAATTTCGCCCGCTTCGCAGCGCTTCTACCCTTACGGCGCGCTTGCTTCGCATATCATCGGCTACGTAGGCCGCGCCAATAAAAAGGATATCCAAAGTAACCCCCTAAGCGCACTTACCGGATACAACGGCAGAAGCGGCGTCGAGGGGTATTATAACGAGCTTTTGCAGGGCAGCAAGGGCGAGCGCAAGACGAAGGTTACGGCGCTAAATCAGGTCGTAGAGGAGATCTCGATGCAAGAGCCCAGCAGCAGCGAAATCTCCCTTACCATCGATCTTGAGCTGCAAAAATACCTCGAGGAAATTTTTAAAGATAAAGACGGCGTAGCGATCGTGATGGATCTGCGCGACGGCGCCATCATCGCGGCGGGCAGCTTCCCCGAGTACGATCTGAACACCTTCGTAGGCGGAATTTCGCAGACGCAGTGGGACGAGCTGATAAAAGATCCGCGCCATCCTTTTACGAATAAGCTCGTAAACGGCCTCTATCCGCCGGGCTCCGTAATTAAAATGGCTGTGGGGATGAGCTTTTTAAACAGCGGCAAGATCAACGAGAACTGGAGCGTGTTTTGCAGCGGCGCGATAGAGCTAGGGGGGCGTAAATTTCGCTGCTGGAAGAGCTGGGGTCACGGCCGCGTGAGCCTAGTAGAGGCGATTAAAGGCAGCTGCGACGTGTATTTTTATGAAGGCTCGCTGTTAGTGGGGATCGACTATATGTCCGCGTATCTGCAGCGTCTGGGGTTTGGTAGCAAAACAGGCGTCGATCTGCCCAATGAGTTTGTAGGCACGATGCCTAATAAAGCATGGAAAATGCAGAAATTTAAGCGCGCGTGGTATCAGGGTGAGACGGTCAATGCCTCGATCGGTCAAGGCGACGTGCTCGTAACCCCTATGCAGGTGGCGAAAAACACCGCGCAGATCGCCTCGGGCAAGGCTATCACGCCGCATTTTTTAAAAAGCATCGACGGTAAACCGGTGGAATTTGCCCCTACCGAGCTTTTCACGCCGAAGGAAAAGGCGCAGCTGCCCCTCGTGCGACGCGGTATGTATGAGGTCGGCAACAACCCCGACGGAGGCACTGCCTACAAGCTCATCCATACCGCAGTCGTGCCTCTAGCGGTCAAGACTGGCACCGCGCAGGTCGTGGGTATCTCTCAGACCGCCAAAAAGCGAATGAAAGAGGCCGATATGGACTACTTCCACCGCTCTCACGCTTGGATGACGAGCTTCGGGCCGTATGACAAGCCGCAATACGCCGTAACCGTGCTAGTAGAACACGGAGGCGGCGGTGGAAGCGCGGCAGGACCAGTGATAATGCAAATCTACGAAAAGCTTGCCCAGATGGGCTACATAGACGCTAACGCAACGACTATCAAAGACAGCACAAAGAAAACGAAGTAGAGCGGAATTTTAGAATTTTATAATTTTACTCGTCCTTCGCGGGCTTGGAATTTTGAAATCTATCCGCTTCCGTAAGTCTGAAATTTTAAAATTTAGCTTGGAGCATCGATGCATAATTTTAAAATTTTATAAAACTTGGAGGAGATAGAATTTTATCTCGCCTTTGCCTGTTTGAAATTTTAAAATTTAGCGCAGTGCGGGGGGCTTTGAAATTTAGAATTTTACCCGTCCTTTGCGGACTTGGAATTTTAAAATTTAGAGCGGCAAAAGACCTTAAAATTGAGTAGATCAAAGCAGTTTTAAATTTTAAAATACATTATATATTAGCGCATACGCGAATATAAATATATCGTAGTATAATCCGAGAATTAAATTTTAAGGAGTAGAGAATGGCGTTTGTTGCGGAATATATTTCTAAAGAGGATATTAAGAAATATGATATTATAAATCGTGTAGATC
>NZ_CALIMW010000245.1 GCF_938045405.1 uncultured Campylobacter sp.
ATGGGCTTTCGCGAGAGCAAGCGGAGCGGATATTGGATAAAAAGATGGATGAGACGGAGCGGATCAGAACGACAGGGGCGCCGAGATTACTACTGCACGCGAATACAATTTGCTTCGAACTAGGCGGAGAGCGATATGAGATAAAAAGCAAATTCGATGCCGCAAGAGAGTTTTATAATTTCGCGAAAATCGGTAAAATTTAGGTAACTTAATAAAATCTGGATGCTTTGGTGGATCAGATAAATTTTTAAGATAAGAATTTATTTTGTGCGCGTATTTAAAAGCTTGGCGGGTACAAAATTTCTTGGAATTTTCGCGTAGCTTTTAATGAGATTTGTTAAAAGGTTGAATATGGCGTGCGTCATAAATCAAATAAGTCAAATCTAGTTATATTCGCTAAAGCGCAAGGCGGGATGATAAATTCTACTACAATGATAAGGCGCCTAGACGTACATTTATTGTAAGCACGTTTTGTTTTTGAATTTTATTAGTTTTTTACGCCTTACGATATGCCATAAAATTTTAAAATTTTAGCAATTACTCGCTTTGCCGCAATCTATAGCGCTAGGACAAATTTCTTTTATGCGGCGCGTTAACCTATCATTCTGATAAGTCTTTTATTTGGTTTAAATTCTTGATTTTATTGAGTGGTCTTTTAGAACTTTGAAAAATTCTGTTTTAAAATCTCTTCTAATAAAATTAGAATTTAGGAAAATAATTTTTGGCTGCTATCGCACGCGGCTAAATTTATATAAACGCGGATCCGATTGCCATAAGGCATGTAGCTAAATGCGTATTTATACCCTATAATCGTCATAATTTCGCAACTTACGCAAAGTTTCAAATAAACAATTATTTTAAACTAAATTCAAATAGCCATAAACGCTACTTCTGCTTCGCCGATATTAATGACTTCGCCTTTGCGCGTCATCACGCCTAGACCGTGCTCCATGTCCCACGAGCAGCTAAACTGAAAGCCGATTTTCGCGCCGTCTAGGATATAGATATTTTGCAGCTCCAATAGTTCGCTAAGCTCCTGCGGCGTAGCGAC
>NZ_CALIMW010000246.1 GCF_938045405.1 uncultured Campylobacter sp.
TATCGCGGCTTAGGAAGTTGTTTTTTAGGATTGGGTTGTCGCTTGCAAACATCGGTACGTCTGCATATTCGTCCTCTTTGTCGTTACTCCTGTCCGTCTTTAGCGGGTATACGTCCTGCCAGCAATTTACGATGCTTTGATCTAGTATCTCGTTTGCCTTGTCCTCTCCTAGGCTTTGAAGTTTTGAGACGATGAGTTTTTTAGCTCGCTCGCTCATAGGCTTTCTGATCTGCTTCCGCATCGTTTCAAAGGTTTTCCAAATTTCGGGATTTATGAACGGGGGGATTTTAAAAGCCTCCTGCTTTTTCGCCTCGCGCGTATGCGCGTAGAATTCTTTCTCTGTCTCTTCCTCTTTCTCTATCTCTTTATCTTTCTCTTTATCTGTCGTTACGTTTTTGTTACTCTGCGTTACTCGTGCGTTACATTGTAACGCTTCGGTCTCTTTTTTCTTGGCTCTAAAAGCCCTTACACGTGCGGCGCTATCGCATTCCGAACCCATTAGAGAGCAAGCTTCGACCAACCTTAAATCATCATTTTCGCCCCTCTCGATAAGCCCTAAACTTTCAAAAATTGCTAAAGCCGCTTTAATATTGATCTCATCCTCGTCAATTTTTAAAGCTAACTCCGCCTCTAAATTTTGCTCTATGTTTTCATAAAAAATAACGCCGTCCGTATCAAGACTAAAAAGAAGCAGCTCTAAATAAATACACGTATATGTATCTCCTCCCGCGAGGCTCCTAACCTTTTTTATGCGTGGATTGGTGAAGAAGTCTTTTTGCAGCTTCATCCATACAAATTTTTTCATATCCTCTCTCCTTTGAAATATTCGACTATTTTGCCTGCAAGGGCTATCTGCCCCTTGCCCGTGATTTTTGTAGTAAATTTTTGATGTGTGCCCGTTGAGCCCGCGAATGTCTGCGTCGTGACCTCAAAATAGCCGTTTTCTATGTGTTTCTGATACGGCACGTTGTGGCGCGCGCCTCCGCTGATGAGATAGCCGCTAGCACGCAGGAAGTCAAATAGTCTATTCTGCCCTATCGATACCCCCTCGCTGTCGCTTAAAAGCTTGGCGTAGTTGCCGATCAGAATGCTATCGACGCTAGCCTCGACCGATTTGGCGAAGCTCACATATCCGGCATTCGCCGCCTTTTCGGCTTCGAGTTGCTCTCTTTTAGCGCGCTCAGTTTTGAGATTTTGGGCTAGGGCTATGATGGTGTCGGGGTCGCTCAACACTTCCTCAATCTTTGCAGGCGTTAGATACCCGCCGTGCTTACGGATAGCGGGCAAAACCTCACCCGTAACCCAACGCCTAAATTCTTTTGCCTGCGGTTTTCCGCTCCATAAGATAGCGTTGTATAATCCGCTTTCGCTTAGCAATACGGCATCATATCTGACGCCGTCGATACGCGGCAAATCCGAAATTTCGGGCATCCTACTCTTTAATAAATCTTTAAGATTTGTCTTTTCGTCGTCATCTAAGCGCTCTAACATCGCATAGGTGTTTGCATATCCTAAAAGCGAGCTGATGTCGTTGGCTACGAAGTAGGGCTCTCCATTTATTAGCCCGCCTCTAATTTCAAATTTTGAATTTTTAAAAATTTCTAAGTTCATTT
>NZ_CALIMW010000247.1 GCF_938045405.1 uncultured Campylobacter sp.
TTTATGAAAAAGGGTAAAATTTTACTTTCTTTTGCGCTACTTTGCTCGCCGTTTTAGCTTACTGCGGCGCAAAATAGCGGCGCTTCTCAAAACTCGTCCGCCGCGAGCTCCACCTCTAAAATTTCGTCGTCGCAAAGCTCACATGCAGCCGCCGTATCACGGAGCTCCGCACCGTCTGCTTCAAATTCCGCCGCCAATAGTGCGGCGCCGAAAAGCTCTACGCAAGAGCCAGCGAGTTCTACCGTCGTAAATTCCATGTCGCAAAGCGGTAGCGCGGCAAATTCTACGCCGCAGAGCTCAGACGGCGATAATCTCGGCACCATAAACGTCACGGGCAAGGCCGATCTGTCCACTACCGAGGGCACGGGCTCTTATACGACGGGCAATATGAGCACAGCGACGGGGCTAAATTTAAGCATAAGAGAGACGCCGCAGTCCATAAGCGTCATCTCCAATCAGCTTTTAAAAGATCTGAACTTACACAACGCCGAAGAGGCTCTTTCAAAATACGCAACCGGCATTTCGCTAAATAACGACGCGGGCGGCAATCGCATCGTCTCGCGTGGCTTTTATGTCGATAATATCCAAGAAGACGGCATCGCAAGCTCGGTTTCTAGCTCCGTGTTCGGGCTGCTGGGCTCATCGAAGGAATTTACCGATTTGGAATTCTACGATCGCGTCGAGGTTCTGCGCGGCGTAGCGGGCCTTACGCAAAGCAACGGCGAGCCCGGCGGCACGATAAATTTAATCCGAAAGCGCCCGAGCGATCAGTTCGGCTTTAACGCAAGTCTAAGCGGCGGTAGCTGGGATAATTATCGCGGCATGATCGACGTAACGGACGCGGTAAATCAAAGCGGTACGGCACGCGCACGGCTGATCGGAATTTTAAGTAAAACGGGCTCGTTTAAGGACTATCCGCGCAACGGCTATCGCGAAGGTGTCGGCGTTTCGACGGAATTTGACGTGGCCGATAAGACGCTTCTTAGCGCGGGATTTTTGTGGCAAAAAACCGTCGGCGTCTATGATATTTACGGCATGCCCGTTTTAGACAATCATGGAAATTTACTGAATTTACCGCGCAGAAGCTACTTCGGCTCGGATTGGGATGAGAGCGAATATAAAAAATTTAACGTCTACAGCGAACTTTCGCACGAATTTAGCGATGATCTGAAAGCCTATGCGAGGCTCAATTATACCGATAGCGACAGCATGTTAAAATTCGGAGCGCTCGGCGGGGCAAATCCTTACAACGGCACTACGTCGCATACGGTGCGATATAGAATTTACGATAACGACTCCAAAGAGGTCGGGTTTCAAACGGGGTTAGACGGCAAATTTGAAGCATTCGGGCAGAAGCACGACTTTTTCTTAAACGGCTCGCTTAGCAACGAAAAGCTTAATTGGCGCGAGACTAGGACGAGAGATTCGTCTCTGGCGTCGCTTGGGATGAATATTTATAACTGGGACCGCTCAAGAATTGCACAGCCCGATTGGAGCAGTGCCGCTACATTTAAAGACAGAAGCTCCACTACCATAAAGCAGCGCGCGATCTCGCTCGGGACTAGATTAAACTTAACCGACGATTTTCACTTTTTGCTCGGCGGACGCTTTTCGAAGGTAACCTACAGCAGGTATTATTATAATATTTTGCGTGGCACGGCTTCGCATAGCGCAAGCCCGAGCAAATCGGATTTTACGCCGTATGCGGGAGTGGTCTGGGATTTTGCGGATAATTTTTCGTGGTACGTAAGCTATGCCGAAATTTTTAAGCCGCAAGCCGCGCGTGATAAAGACGGTAAAATTTTAGATCCCGTCGTCGGCTATAATTTAGAAACCGGCGTGAAGGGAGAATTTTCTGACGGCGCGCTTAATACGAATGTCGCGCTATTTCAGATCATTCAGAAAAATAGGGCGATGAGCGATCCTCTTAATACGAACTACTCTATCGCCGAGGGCAAAGTGCGAAGCCACGGCGTGGATGCCGAGGTGCAAGGCTCGCTCACTGAGAATTGGAAATTATTCGCAGGATATACTTTCAACCGCAGCGTCTATTTAAAGACGGAAAGAACCTCCGCAGCGGTCGATTATAGCAAGGGCGCGAACGCCAAACGCTACATTCCGAAGCATCTGTTTAAGCTCTATACGAACTATGAAATTCCGCTCGGCGAAAATCGTAAGATCACCCTGGGTGCGGGCGTGCGCTATCAGAGCAAAACCGCTTCGATATATCGCGAAAACGTTGCGTACTACGCCGCGCCGCAGAAGACTTACGCGCTGTGGGACGCAAACATTGGCTATAATTTCGACAAGCACTTTAGCGTAAATTTTGCGGTTAAAAACATCGCCGATAAAAAGTATTTTGAAAATACCCAAAATCGTACCGCGGGTATGAATAATTACTACGGCGAGCCGCGGAATTTTATGTTGACGCTAAATTATACGTATTAGGTGCGGATGGAATTTTGCGCTTATGCGAACTCGGACTGACCGAACTCGCACGCGGCCTTGGATAAATTCCGCGCTTTATAAGAGCTCGGATAAAGCGAGCGCAGAGGCGCGAGACTAGGCTTTGTCGCAAGTAGCACGTAGCGAGGCGGGTAAATTTAAACGAAGCCGCGGGATTAAAATTTAATTTGCGATTTGGTTGATTAGCGATTGATTAGTGCGGGCGATTGCAGGCGATGCGGGCGATAAATTTAATCTCGCCGCAATCGGCGCTAAATTTTAAAATTTAAAGAGAAAATTTGAAAACCTTAAAGCATTTTTTTGAAATTCTACGTCCGCACTGGTTCGGCAAGGGCGCGGCGAAGCTGTGGG
>NZ_CALIMW010000248.1 GCF_938045405.1 uncultured Campylobacter sp.
CAGGATAGCGGCGTAAATCTTATGCAAATCACTAGAAACGGAGCCGTTTTGCAAGATATTAATAATACAATTAGGAATTCGGATATAGTAACCTTGAATGGTAATGTAGCCAATATAATGGAAATTTTACCTCAACTTGGGGTTGAGCTGATTGATAAGGCAAATTTTAATACTATAAATATTTATAGACAAAATGATAGCTATGATTAAACGACAAGCCGTCAAGTTTCTCCTCGTAGGCATCATGAATACTACCTTTGGGTATGGGCTATTTGCCCTTTTTATCTATTTGGGTCTATATTATCCTCTTGCCGTATTGTTTTCTACGATACTAGGCGTATTGTTTAACTTTAAAACTATAGGCAAGCTGGTATTCGGTAGCAGTGATAACGGTCTAATATTTAGATTTATACTAGTTTACATCATTACTTATTTTTTAAATATATTTTTTCTATGGCTTTTCAAGTGGCTTGGATTTGATAATATGTATATAAATGGTTTTGTGCTTTTGATCCCGCTGGCCGCGGTGTCATTTTTGTTAAATAAATTTTTCGTCTTTAGGAGATGATATGAAAAAGATCAGTATAGTTACTGCCTGCTTTAACGAGGAGGAGAATGTAGAGGAAGTCTATGCGCGCGTAAAAAAAGTTATGGAAGGATTTTCGGAGTACGCCTACGAGCATATATTTATTGATAATGCTTCGACCGATAGGACGGTTGAAATTTTAAAACGCCTAGCAAAGGATGATAAAAATTTAAAGATCATCGTAAATTCCAGAAACTTCGGGCATATCAAATCGCCAACCTATGCGCTTTTGGGTGCAGACGGAGATGCTGTTATCTCTATCGTAGCCGATTTGCAAGATCCGCCCGAGATGATTGCGCAGTTTATAGAAAAATGGCAAGAGGGCAACGACTTGGTTTTGGCTATTAAGCGAGATAGCGAGGAGCGCGGCGTGATGTTTAAAATCAGAGAGTGTTATTACGAGCTCTTATCAAAACTATCTGAGATCGAGATTTTTAAGAATTTTACCGGTTTTGGGCTTTTTGATAAAAAAGTAATAACGGCTCTTAGGCAGATGCATGATCCATATCCGTTTTTTCGCGGAATGCTCGCGGAGGCAGGCTATAAGGTAGCCAAAATTCCTTACGATCAACCGGTAAGAATTAAAGGAGTTACCAAAAATAACTTCTACACGCTTTATGATATGGGGATACTCGGTATAATCTGCAATTCTAAAGTGCCACTTAGGCTCGCGACTTTTATAGGCATGATAATGGGTATTTTAAGTATAATAGTAGGACTTGTGTATTTTATACTTAAGCTAATTTATTGGGACGAGATGAGCGTGGGCATCGCGCCTCTTATCATACTTTTTTCATTCGTTTCATCTGGAATTTTGTTTTTTATCGGTATAATAGGCGAATATATCGGTGCAATTTATACACAAGTGTTAAATCGCCCATTGGTATTTGAAAAAGAAAGAATAAATTTTGATTAAAGGGAGCTTTAATGAAAGTTTTAATACTAGCAGGAGGTTTCGGTACTAGGCTTGCCGAAGAGACGAGCATTAGGCCAAAGCCAATGGTAGAGATCGGCGAAAAACCGATTTTATGGCATATTATGAAAATTTATAGTTTGTACGGATTTAACGAATTCGTCATTCTACTTGGCTATAAAGGCTACTATATCAAAGAATATTTTGCCAATTATTTTTTGCATCAAAGCGATATGACTATAGATTTGAAAAATGGCAAAATGGAGGTTTTGAGCAATTTTAGTGAGCCTTGGAGCGTTACGCTGTTAAATACCGGGCTAAACACTATGACTGGCGGTCGTATTAAGCGGGCTCAGAGCATAGTGGGAGACGAGCCGTTTTTGCTTACTTATGGAGATGGCGTTAGTGATATAGATATCCACGAGCTTGTAAAATTTCATAAGTCTCACGGCAAATCGCTTACTATGACTTCCGTTCAGCCGGAAGGTCGCTTTGGAGCGCTAAATATAGATGACGAAAGTCGCGTGCATGAGTTTAAGGAAAAACCAAAAGGAGACGGCAATTGGATCAATGCGGGTTTCTTTGTATGTGAGCCCAAGGTTTTTGACTATATTGCGAATGGAGATGCGACAATATTTGAGCAAGAGCCGCTTATGAATTTGGCCCACGACGGCGAAATTTTAGCATATAAACATAGCGGCTTTTGGAAGCCGATGGATACGCTTAGAGATAAGCTCGAGTTAAACAAAATTTGGGATAGCGGCAACGCTCCGTGGAAAAAGTGGTAGCAATGCAAGATATGCAGGATCTATACTCCGGAATTTATAATGGCAAAACAGTTTTGCTTACCGGGCATACCGGTTTTAAGGGCTCATGGCTTAGCTTATGGCTGGAGCGCTTGGGTGCAAAAGTGATAGGGTATTCGCTTCCGGCGCCTACAGAGCCAAATCATATAGGACTTTTAAATTTAAATATCATCCAGGTAATCGCCGACATACGAGATCTTGCTAAATTAGACGAGGCGTTTACGACTTATAAACCCGACATTGTATTTCACTTTGCCGCTCAGGCGCTCGTACGTCCATCTTATGCCGATCCGATAACAACCTACGAAACCAATGTCATAGGCACATTAAAAGTCTTTGAAGCCTGCAGAAAGGCGGGCGTTCGCGCGATCGTGAATATCACCAGCGATAAGGCTTATGAAAATAAAGAGTGGGTTTGGGGTTATCGTGAGAACGATCCTATGGGCGGATATGATCCATATAGCTCGTCGAAAGGCTGCGCGGATCTTTTGGCTAGTTCATATCGAAATTCGTTTTTTAACGAAAAAGATTACGGCACAAAGCATCAAACGCTGCTTGCCACGTGTCGCGCAGGTAACGTAATAGGCGGCGGAGACTGGGCGCAAGATAGATTGATTTGCGACGTTATGCGCGCAGCAGCTAAAAATGAAGCGGTAACGATCCGCAATCCGCATGCGACGCGTCCTTGGCAGCACGTACTCGAGCCGCTTAGCGGATATTTGCTCGTAGGGCAAAAGTTGCTTGAAGGGCGAAAGGAATTCGGCGGTGCATGGAATTTCGGACCTAGCGATGATGGTGCGATTAGGGTGCTTGATGTACTAAAGAGTGCCAAGCGATATTGGGATAAGACAGAATTTAAAATCGGCTCCGACATAAACCAGCCGCATGAGGCAAATTTGTTGAAGCTTGATTGCTCTAAAGCACATGCGCTGCTTGGTTGGAAGCCAGTTTGGGATAGTGAAACGGCATTTGAAAAAACTGTAAAATGGTATAAAAATTTCTACGAAAACGGCGCGATCGATACCGAACAAAATTTAAACGACTACGTAAAAGAGATGATGCGATGATAAAAGTTAGCGATTTTATAGCAAAATTTATAGCCGAGCACGAAGATACCGCAAAGACCGTATTTATGGTCTCGGGTGGCGGCAATATGCACCTGATAGATTCGCTTGGCAAAAATGAAAATTTAGAGTATGTCTGTAACCATCACGAACAAGCTTGCGCGATAGCCGCAGAGGGATATGCGCGCGTCTCAAATAAGATTGGTATCGCGTATGTTACCACAGGCCCCGGCGGGACAAACGCGGTTACCGGCGTTTACGGTGCCTGGGTGGATTCGATCCCTACGATGATCATATCGGGGCAAGTGAAATTTCAGACGACCATTGCTTCGCAACCCGAGTTAAATTTACGTCAGCTCGGCGATCAAGAGGTTAATATCGTTGACATCGTAAGACCTATCACAAAATACGCCGTAATGATAACGGATAAAAATAGCATAAAATTTCATCTGCAAAAAGCTATTTATGAGGCTAAGCACGGCAGACCCGGACCCGTATGGCTGGATGTGCCGCTAGACATACAAGGCGCGATGGTGGACGAAGCAGATCTGATAGAATTTGAAATCCCCGAAGCGCCGAAGTTTGACACAAAAATCCCGCAGGTTTTAGATGCGTTAAAAGCTGCTAAACGCCCCGCTATCATTGTAGGTAACGGCGTAACGCTTGCCGGCGCTAACGAAGAATTTCTAAAACTAATCGAAATTTTAAAAATCCCCGTTATCGGTACTTTCGCTAGATACGATATCGTTAGAAATGACTATGAGCTGTTTTTCGGTAGATATGGCACTATTGGCAATAGAGCGGCAAATTTTGTCGTACAAAATTCCGATCTCATCATTGCTATAGGTGCTAGATTAAATATCCGTGCAGTCAGCTATAACTGGGAATTCTTCGGCAGAGAAGCCAAAAAAATTTTAGTTGATATCGACCAAAACGAACTAAACAAAAAAACTATTGCCGCAGATATTAAGATAAAATCCGATGCGAAGGTTTTTATATCGGATTTGCGATCTGCGTTGAAAGACGAGCTGGATTTTGGATTTTGGCTTGAAATTTGCAAAAATTACAGAAAAAATTATCCTACGATTGAGCCTTTTAGACAAAATGTAAAAGAGTGGGTTGATTCATATAATTTCTTCGATGTGCTATCTAATCATAAACGAGATTTAGTTTATGTATTCGGTAACGGTACGGCATGTGTTTCATCTTATCAGAGCTTGCGCTTATATGAGAATCAAAAGGTGGTAGTAAATTCGGGTTGTGCTTCTATGGGATACGATCTGCCTGCCGCAATCGGTGCCTGCTTCGCAAATGGCAAAAAAAATACGATTTGCGTTACGGGTGAAGGTAGCTTGCAGATGAATATTCAAGAGCTTCAGACAATAATTCATAATAAGCTTCCGATCAAAATCTTTGTTCTGAATAATGCAGGCTATATTTCTATCAGAAATACTCAAAACAACTTTTTTAAAGGGCACAAGGTAGGCTCAGATAAAGATAGCGGCGTCAGCTTTCCTAATATCGTAAAATTAGCAGAGGTTTATGGCTTTGAAGCCTGCAGGATAGAAAATCAGCTAAATTTAAAAGGGGAGTTGGAGGAAATTCTATCCAAACCAGGTACGGTAGTTTGCGAAATAATGCTTTCACCTATTGAAAAAATGGAGCCAAAATTATCGTCTAAGATAAAGCCTGACGGCAAAATGGTT
>NZ_CALIMW010000249.1 GCF_938045405.1 uncultured Campylobacter sp.
ATTGCATTTAAAATTTTAAAATTTAGAGATTTTAGAAATTTTAGTTCAAAATTTTTACGCTTAAAATTTTAAATTTATTGGTGCTATATTGTATACAAAACACACTTATTAACCACTAGCTTAAGACAAAGCCACCAAATATAAACATCAGCACTGTTTGGAGATTCGCTGACCAGTCCATGACATATTTTATTTCTGTAGTTTAGTCCCATCGGCTCCGTTAGTAAAAATTTTAACTCTTCCGCCAAATCTCTCCCGAGCAATTCATATATTTTTGGTTCTTGTAAAAGCGAGTTTATGCTTTTTTCCGATTCTACGCCGTATTCATCGATAGTAGTCGTAGGAATTTTTTCTTGTTGTAGTAAAATTCTCGCCAAATGCTCTATTTGAGGTATCAACAAATGGCTTGAAACCAAAAAGTTTCTATCAAAGCCATAATATAAACCTTGCGCCCAGATATCTGTCCTGCCAGCCGGAACTATGCTAGAATTTCTGCAAATATCATATATTAAACGCATAGACACTCTATGTTCCTCTAAAATTTGCCAAAATGCGGGCAGTATTCTGCCGTCTACCGCCAACTCGACATGTATATGGTATTGCTGGTACATTTCATGTTTTAATCGGTCATCTTTTGTAGTTATTTGCGACAATTTTCTTCCGTCAGCATCTACGTAAATTTGAGTAATAAGATTTGAAAAAAGAGACTTTTTTAAAAGCTTCTCGGATGACTTTTTGATATCTTCATATAGTGGATTTGCTGTGATATTAGCTAGGCATAATACCGCTTTGGATAGTTGCTTGCCTTTTACTGCTAGCTTTGCATTATTTTGATAGCGTGAAATATTGATCTTATCGGTAGCAATCAAGCTCATTTCGCTTATAATATCTTGGTTATTTTGCCCCATCAGCTTGCGTATCTCGTCTATTTTTTGATCGATTCCGAGCTCATTTCTATCTTTTGCAGGAATGCTTCTGAGCTCTTTTAGTGCTTGCTCTAGGTCTATTTTTGACGGTATAGCGCTACTTTCTTTTGCTTTTTCTATTAAGATATTAGCTATTTTGAGTGCGATTTCGGCTATTTTACGGCTATTTTTGAGCTTCTTATACCATTTTTGCGACTCTTGATAATATCTGGTTGCTGCCACAAAATCTTTTTCTTTCGCAAAGGTATCGGCGAGTTTTTCTAATTTTTCAGCTACGCTTGGTTGCAGTTTTCTGCTTAGCTCACGATATCCAATAAATACGACATCCTTAAGCAGTAGTATTGATCGATCGGTTCCGCTTTATTAAAGCATTCTAAAATTTTATTTAGTATTTCGGCGTATTGATTTTTTGTGATTTTGGATAGTCGCGATAGTCTGATAGCCCTCTCAAACGCATCTATCTTAAATTGATTTAGCGACTTTGGCTCTAGAGATATTTTCGAGTACTCATTTACGGCGATCTCTAAAAATTTGATATTTTTAGGGCTTTTTAAAATCCATAAAATATCTGCTATCCTTGATTTTAGTCTGCAATCGGTTATTTCATCCAAAATACTCGCTAAAAATTCCAAATTTTGCTCGGTAAAATCCTCTAATATCGCCCATCTGTAATCGCCCGCGATGCACCCGGCTTCGTACGGCTCATTTGTGCTTTTAGGTTTTAAGGTCATAGAGCAAGCGTCCCTTAATAAATAAAATACCTTACTTACTTTTAAATCCCCGTTTTTAAAATTTTCCTCGCACAAGTACGCGAATTTAGAACTGTAATCATGAAAATATTTTGTGTCTTTTAATATTTCGTCTAAGTTTATACCTAAAAAATCATCTTTGGTTATCGTTATTTGCCGTATTTCTTCAATCAAATTTTTTCCTCCACGCTCATTAATAAGTTAAAATTCTAAAAGCTTCGCATTAAAAGCAAGCCTTGCGTAAATTTTATCGTAGTCTAGTGATACGCCGCTTTGCAGCGCATCAAGCCTAGAGCTGATAAATTTGCCTACATCGCCCGTCTCGTCCTCGCCGACCCAGTCAAGCATCCAAACAAGCCCTTTTCCGATAAGCGCATCCAAAAACTCGCCGTCATTCATCTCGCCTATCTTCTCAAAACCGCCCGTCTCGCCCGCCGTCAAATGCTTTAGGACGCAGCACTGATCTTTCGTCATTTTCGCTCCTTTGATTAAATTTACCGCCTACGTGGGTCTGTTTAAATTTTACTCTCAAAAAGCTTTAAGCTCACTTTTCGCAACTCCTTACACTGCAAATTTAGCTCGCGGCGGCGGGTAAAATTTACGCTATAATTTCACAAAAGCGCTAAAATTCCAACCGAAAAGGACGCAAATGCAAACGGATCTGCAAGAAAAGATTAAGGAGCTGCAGCGCAAGATCGCGCGCGAAATCACCTATTTTCAGACGGGCGGCGTGAGGCCGCGAGGCGCGATCGATGAGTGCTGGATCGGCCGCGTGCTTGCCTGCGCGGCGGACGAGGAGCTGCCTGTGGATCAAAACGGTGCGCCAATGCTTCCTCTGGCGCAGTTTTACCTGCCCGCGCTGCCCTACGTGCCGCAGGTCTTGGACGGCGTCAAGCTGCTTACGGTCTTCATCTCGCAGGATCTCATCGGCAAATCCCCTGAGCAGATGGACGGCCTATGGACAATCCGCGAGTATAAAAACGAGGCCGAGCTCGTCATAAAGGAGCTTGCAAATCCGCGCTCGCAGATAAAGCCCTTTCCTTTGCAACCCAAATTTGCCGCGGACGATACGCCCGTTTGGGACGGCGGCGGGCTGGAGCCTGACGTCGTGCACGAAATTTTAGAGCTTAAAAGGTCAGTCGGGCTCTATTATTCCGACGTCACGGCTGGGCTGGAGTATCACAACTGCACGAAGCTCGGCGGCTACCCCTCCTTTTGCCAGTCAGGAGTGAGCTTCGGCGAGGGCTATCAGTTCGTTTTTCAGGTCTCTTCAGACGAAAAAGCGGGCTTTAACGTCATAGACGGCGGCAGCTTGATGTTTGCCAAAAACCCGCAAAGCGGCGCATGGAGCCTGTATTATGATTTCGATTAGGCGCGCGAAAGGCTTTAGCTCACCCGCAAAATTCCGCCGCTTCAAACAGACGCCGGGAGCGAGTAAATTTACGATGAATTTTATCGGCGTGCGGCTTTGAGCCCGCTCGGTGCGAATTAAATTTAGACGGCGCCTGATATAGGTTAAATTTAAGCCGCCGAGAGGCGAGCCGTATAGATGCAGGCGAGCCGAATACAACGAGCGGGTCGTGAAAAATTCGACGCCGCAAAATTTTAAAATTTTATAACTGAGATTTCGGCTTCGAGCTTAAAATTTAAGGCGCGCTTGAAATTTTAACCCGTAAATTTAAAGGAGCGAAAATGAACGCAAACGAGCTTGCAAACATCTGGCGCAGGCCGATCTACCTGCCATATCTGCAAGAACCGCTCACGCCCGAGTCGCTGAGGGCCGCGGAGGAGGAGCTAGGACACGCCCTGCCGCGCGAGCTAGTCATGATGCTAAGCGTGCAAAACGGCGGCTACCTGCGCTACGAGCTGGAGAGCTACCCGCTGGACGCCGTCAGCGGCATCGGCGAGGCGCATCCGTCGCTTACGCGCTTTAGCTGGGGCGAGGAGCGCGAGTGCGTGAGCTTCGAGCTTGACGGGCTGGTGCCCTTCAGCGGCGACGGGCATTGGTATCTGTGCCTGGACTACCGCGCGAGCGAACAGCCTGCGGTCGCCTATATCGACGTCGAATGCGATGAGCAAAGCATCATCGCGCAGGATTTCGCTTCGTTTTTGGCGCTTTTGCGGCTCGATACGGGCGGCAAGATCGCGCTACAAACGGGGCTCGATCTAAATGGCACGAAGGCGCGGCTGGAGGAAATTTTGAGCGTGCGTGCTAGAGCCGCAGAACCGCAGCTTTACGGCTTTAGCGTATATAATTTCGCTCGCGATGGCAGCGTGCTGAGCCTTAGCCCGAACGAGGTTCGGCTCGGATTTGCCAGGCGAGGCGAGCGGCGTTTTAAGGAGCTTAAAAACTTTAGCGAGCCCGCCCTGCGCTATGCTGAGCTGGATGCGGGCGCGATGATACTGGACATTTTCAAAGAGGAGCTGATGGGTGAAATTTTGCGCGAGCTAAAGGATGCGGGTTTGTGCGCACAGAGCCTAAAAGACGCGATCGGCGCGTAAGCTTTTGCAATTATTAGTGAGTTTTGTGCGGGCTGCGGCGCACGCTCATGCAACCAGCAATGCGGGCTTGCGAGCACAAATTTAGCCCGCTGCGACGGGTAAAATTTCGCTATAATTTTGCCGTTTCAATAAGGAGAAAACGATGAGCGTAGAATTTCGCGTCAAAAACAAAAAGCGACCGCTATTTATGGGCTATTCGGATGCTATGAGCGTTAGCAAGGCATTGGATCTGCTGCCCGATCTATCGGTATTTGGCATAGACGAGAGCGCCGAGGACTTTGACGAGAGGGCGTTTTTAAAATCGCCTTTGAGCGAGCATGAGTGTCTGATTTTAGGCGTGCGGGGCAAGAGCGGGCGCGGTATGGAGCTTAGCTACGATGAGGATCAGCAAAGCTACGCCGTGCGCGTAAATACGCCCGCGACGATCTTTGATTGGGTTTTGGCGATCTCGTATCTGCAGGCGCTATCTAAGCAGCTGGGGGGCGAGATCACGGATGAAAACGGCGAAATTTACACCCACGACAGTATAGAGCAATTCGACTACGAGCGCGATATAGCGGCGGGGCTACATTCGATAGATCAACACTTAAGCGGCGATACGGAGGTAAATTTTTGCTACGGGGTGCAGAGACCTTTTGCGATAAACCGCGCGATGATGGATGAAATTTTAGCCTCGTATAACTCCGCCGCCGAGTTTAGCAAGCGACTAACCGAGGTACAGTATCTCGACGCTTACAGCGCGCACCAGAGGTTTTACCGAAATGGAGATGACGGCACGATAATGGGCTCATACGCGCTCACGCAGGACCTACCCACTATCCTGCCCTACAAGCCGTTTGTGGAGTGGCAAAACGCGGAGATGCTGAAAAATAGCGACGTAGCGCGCTGGCAGATCGCGCTCATAGGCATAGAGGGCGACGAAAACGACGCAGGTAACTACCGCGCCATCGTCGAGCTGGAATACGGCGAGTTTATCGCGCGGCTGCCGAAGCGAAACTACCGCTTCATCGATGCGAGCTATATTTTGGTGGATGGGCTAAACGCCGAGCAGCTAAAGGCGCTGGCAGGCTAAATTTTACTTGCGATGAAATTCTACAGAATTTTATCGAGGATTGACGCCGCAAAATTTAAAGCCATCGAGGCTTAACGTTGCAAATCTAAAGTAGCAGAATTTGTGGTAAATCTCGCGGCGGGCAAAATTCTAAAAGGCGGAATTTTATCGCGATGAGATATTTTAGGTTTATCACGGTAAAATTCCGTTGCGATAGAATTTTACCGTCATATGGTTGACGCGCTAAACAGTGCCCGACCGAAAGAAGCTAAAGGCGATCTGTTTCTCGAACGATCCCGCGATGAAAAAATAAATATTATCGTATCTTACGGTATTTACACAGCAAACGACGCTTCAGGTGGAATCTTAGATCAGCTTTAATAAACGGGCGTGAACGAAATTAAGGAAATGAAATGGATAAAAAAACACGAACAAGAACATTTCTATGGCAATATATGATCGTGGTAATTTTTATAATTTTAGGACTATTTTTAATAAGCGGATATTACAATATCTATTTTTTCTTTATTGCGGCTTGTGTATTTATTGCGGTAATATATAGGTGCTCTCCGCTTATTAAAATTTTTAAGCAACAAGGCTTATTTTTTATCCTTTTGGGTTTAAACATCTTACTTTTAGCTAACGGCAAAGACTGGAACGAAGGCTCTATGAAAAGCTCATTTTATTATATTCCCGCACTCGGCGAGCTTACCGACACCTTATATGGTTGGCTTTTATTTTCGGCTTTTTTATTGTGTATTCCCTTATTACTTTATATGGCTTTTCTTTATGCAATCTCAAGTATCGTGTATCATGACTATTTAGATAGCTTGGAGAGGGACGAAACGGAGTAATTTGGGCTTTAGTAGGCTTAAATTTAGTGCCAATTAGCTGCGGCGCGCGTTAATCAGCCAAAATCGCCGCCCCGCTTAAATCCGGGTTCAAATTTAGCTCGTCTATTATCGATAAAAACTCTAAAATTTCATTTTTGATCCCCGCAGCGTCCTCTAAGCTCGGCGGCGGCGAAAAGAGCGTTGTTTCAAACTTATTTTTCGCTCCGTTTAAAAATAGATAAAGCTTATCGTCCATAAACGCCGCGCTCACCCCCATTTTCCCCGCGAATTTTTCCTTTAGCTCTCGCAGGCGCTGCATAAACGCGGGCGTCAAAAGATATCGCGCCTCTACTCTATCGTCCGCAAAGACCCTAAATTCTTTGCTAAAAAACACGTCGTCCATCTGTTCTTTTTCGCCTAAAAATCTGGTGTTTAGCGTGCGACTCGCGACTATCGTTTGCCCGCTAAATTTCTTGTAAAACTCGCAGACCAAGACCGAGCCACTGAACGCCTGCATATCCTTCATCGTCTCCCATGCAAAAATTATCGCGGATAGCAAATTTAGCGCCGCCGAGTCGCCGATTTCCAGCGTCGCACCATTTGGGATGCGGATCGCTTCGCTGAGGTTAAATTTGACGCCGTTATAAATGCCGCTGATTTGGTCTTCGGCGCGAAACTCATCGGGCGAATAGATGCCGATTTTGCGAAATTCTTTACGGCTGATGCCGGCATTCGGATCGTAGTTAAAATTTGGATCTACCTCGCGGATAGCGACGCGGACGAAAACGTCTTTATAAAACGCTTTATAATCCCCCAGCTCGCTGGTCACTCGGCTAGCGTTAGCCATTAGCGCGGCTTGAAAAAACGGAATATAGATAATGATGAAAAATAGCGGTGCAAGGCGATTTTCAAAAAGATGCCATACGGCAAATCCGCCGCCTACGGGCAGCGCTATTATAAATAAAATTCCCAAAAACAGATACTTTATAAATGCTAGCCGGCACTCTTTTTGCTTTTTTGCGGTTGCCTCTATGGCTTCGTTTATATTCAAAATTTTACCTTTTTCTAAATTTGCGCAGCGGATTTCGCGCTCGGAGCGAATTTTAGCAAAATTTGCGCCGCAAAGATACGGCGAGCGTGAGTAAATTTTATTCGGTGGATTTGTAAATCTATGAAATTTGCGTCGCGGCGGCGATCTACCCGGACGTGCGCTGATTTAGCCACATTTTAAGATTGCCCGCGCCCTCTTTTAGCACCCCAAATCCTGCCGCGGCAATACAGACAAAATTAATTAGAGAGCCCCTCCCACCGACGTTTAAAATCCCAAAGCCCACGATCCACAGCGCCGCGCCGAAACCCAGTGTACACACGGCGGTCGCGATCCCCAGCTTGCGGCGCAAAGGGCTTGGTTTGCGCGCTACCCAAACCCGCGTAATCACGTAGCTGCCCGCATATCCTCCGCGGATGAAATACGCGCGCGCAAGCTCGCCCTCTTCTACGGGGATATCGTTAAACTCGCCGCGCAGCTTTACGCCGTCTATCTCGAAAAATACCCAAATTTTGCTATTTCCTCTTGCGGCGTGGACGCGGAGATTTCGAACCTCGCCCGTGATCTCATATTCCAATTTACCTCCTCAAACAGCTTTGCGCTTTGCTTCCGCGCTAAATTCCGCGCCGTAAAATTTTAAAATCTAAAATTTGCCTTGCTTGCAGCGCCGTCCGTAAAATTTTAAAGTTGAGATTCTGCAAGTCCTGAATTTAGAGCTAAGCCTTAAAATTTCATAGCGATAGAATTTCAAGTAAAGCTCGCCGCTAAATTTAGCTAATCGCATGCACTGGCTATTGCGTCTTACTGAATTTCGCATGTCGTAAAATCTCGGCGAAATTGCGCGCGCTACAAAAGCTCACAAACCCGTCGCGGCAATATCGCAGACAAAGCCCATCGCAAAAACCAATACCGCGCGACGAGCAGCGCAAACAGGCAGTGCAAGGCAGACCGCGTAAAACAGACGGTGCACGGCGAGCAATACAAAACAGGCGGCGTGCACGGCAGGCAGTGCAAATCGGCAAATGTGCGCCGGGCTACCAAGCGCCTACTTCTTTAAAATTTGCTCTTTCATGAATTCGTAGAGCTGGCAGGATTTTTTATTGCCCGCGTCGCAGCCCTTTTTGACCCATCCAAGCCCCTTGGAAAATCCGCGCAGATCCCCCTTGCTCACATATAAATAGCCTAAATTATTGCAGGCATCGCCGAAGCCCAGCTCGCAGGATTTGGTGTAAAGCTTCTCCGCCTTGTCGCGATCCTGCGGCGCGCCGAGGCCCTTATCATACGCAACGCCAGCGTTATAGCAGCTGTCCGCTAGCCCGCCGTCACAGCCTCGCTCGAAAAAGCTCACCGCCTTTGCCGGATCCGCCGCAAGCCCGAAACCGCCCGTGTAATAGACCACGCCCGCATTGTGGCAACTCTTGGCATAGCCCAAATCGCAGGCCTTAACGTAACGCTGCGCGGCGGCAACGAAGTCCCTGCTTAGGCGCCCTCGCTGATACAGGTTGCCTAGCTTGTGGCAGGCTATGGCGACGTTTTTATCGCACGCTGCGGCATAAAATACGCCCGCTTGCGTCGCATTGCCCTCGCCGTCGTATAGAGCTCCCAAATCAAAGCAGCTATCTTTCTCGCCCGCCTCGCAAGCCTTGGCAAAAGCGAGCCTGGCGCCATCGTAATCTCCGCGGGAAAGCTTGTCGCGCCCCAGCTGCGCACAGCTTACGCCATCGCCGCGGTAGCATTTGAACGACAAAACGGGTGACGGCAAAAAAAGTACCATAACCAAGACGCAAACGGCGATAGAAAGTGCCGTTATGTCGATGATCTTTCTCATATCTATCCTTTTTGCAGCGATGCGCCGCGGGGCTTAAGGAGCGGTCTTGCAGACAAATCCCGTCCGAATAAATTTTGCGGATGAAATTCCCTCACATGAAATTTAATCTGCACAAAAATTTTAGTACCTTAAGCCTTGTTTTAAAATTTTACTTAAAACTTCCACGCCGCAAAATTTTAAAATTTCAAAATTCCGCAAGCGGTAAATTTGCAGCCGAATTTTAAATTTTAAGAACCGCACCCAGCGCCACAGCAATACCGCAAAATCGCTCGCAAAATTCTAAAATTAAAATTTTACGAGCCGTAAATTTAGAATTAGTTTTAAAATTCCATAGCGATAAAATTTCATCCCAGATTCCGCCGTAAAATTTCGCTTTGTATTTAAATCATAAATTTCGTTCGTGAGATTTAGGCTATCGGCGCGAATGTAGCCTGTGCGGCTACATCTTCTCTTTCGCGCTTAGGCCCATCAGAGCAAACGCCGTGCGGATACTAAGCGCCACGAGCGCGAACAGCTTGAGCTTCGCATCCTCGTTCTCGCTGCCTACGACGCGATTTTCATTGTAGTATTTGTGAAAGTCCGCCGCGAGCGCCTTTAGGAAATCGGGCAGCTTCTGCAAGCCGCGCGAATTAAAAGCGTCGTTTAAAATTTCATTCAAGCTAAGCGCCGCAAAAGCTAGGCCGAGCCCCGCTTCATCCAGCGCGCCGAAGTCCGCACCTAGGACGTCCGCCTCACGCTTGCCCGCTTTGGTAAAAATTTGATTGACCCGCGCATGGGCGTAGTTGATGTAAAAGATCGGATTGCTGCTGTCCTCGCGCGCGAGCTCGTCCACGTCGAACTCAAGCGGCGTCTCGCCCTTTTTGCTGATGAAGATAAATCGCATAGCGTCTCTACCGATCGCGGCGAGCACGTCGCTCATCAAAATCGCGTTGCCCGCGCGCTTGCTCATCTTGTAGGTCTGCCCGTCTTTGAGCAAATTTACCATCTGCATTAGGATGATCTCGAGCCTGCTTTCGTCGTAGCCCAGAAAATGCACGGCGGCCTTTAATCGCGCGATGTAGCCGTGATGATCGGCTCCCCAGATGTTGATGCAGCGCTCATATCCGCGCTCAAATTTGTTGTTATGATAGACGATGTCGCCCGCAAGATAGGTCGGGCGCGCATCCTCGCGGATGACGACGCGATCTTTTTCGTCGCCAAGCTGCGATGAGCGGATCCAAATTTTGCCCTCCGCCTCATACATCTTGCCGCTGCGCTCAAGCTTCTTAATCGTAGGCTCAAGCTCGCCGTAGAGGCTCTTTTCGCTAGCCCAGTTTTGGATGTGAATGCCCGCATCTGCAAGATCTTTTTGGATGATCTTTAGCACTTCATCCTTAGCAAACTCCGCAAGGATCAAAACGCGCGATTCGTCGCGGAAAATTTCATCGCCGAATTGGGCGCGCGCAAGAGGGATGATCTCGTCGATATACTCGCCGCGGTAGTATTTCTCGGGGTAGCTCACGTCCTCGCCCGCGAGCTCGCGCGCACGAAGCGCGATCGAAGTGCCCAAAAGCTCGATCTGATTGCCCGCGTCGTTGATGTAGTACTCGGTATCGACGCGGTGCCCCAGATAGCCTCCGATACGCGCGAACGTATCGCCGTAAACGGCGCCGCGCACGTGCCCGATATGAAGCGGCCCGGTCGGATTGGCGCTGATGTATTCAAGCAAAATTTTTTGCGGCATAACGGAGGAATTCCGCGCCTCATCGCAATTTGATGCTGCGAGGGAATTTGACGCCTCTGCAGAATTCTGCGAAATAAAATTTTGACTAGCGACGGAATTTTGCGATTTGGCGGTGTCATTGCCACTCGCAGCTAGATTCGTAGCGGAGTCTTTGCAAGCAGGATCACTCACGCAAATCTTTTCCGAAGCCGATAAAATTCCGGCTCCGAGTTTCGCGTCGTTTTTCGCAAAATCGCCGCCCAGACTAAGAGCATTTTCAGCAAGAGCACCCAACACGGCGGGTTTTAGGTGAAAATTTAGATAGCCGTTCACCGCCGTAGCGCTTAGAATTTCGCTATATTTAAATTTAGCCGTAAGCTCCTCGGCGATGAGCTTAGGCGCCTTTCGCAGCTCCTTAGCCAGCGCAAAAGCCTCGGGCGAGGCGTAATGAGCCAAACTTTTATCTTTGGGTCTTTCTAAAACGACTTTGCGAGATAAAATTTTAAAAATTTCATTTAAGACTAAATTTTTCAAATCCTTTACGCCTTTTTAGTATCGCTGATTTCGGCGTCTTTAACCTCTTGCTCCATCTTTTTCTCGACCTTTTGCGGTTCGTCGTCCTCTTCCATCTCTTTTTTGAAAGTCTTTATGCCCTGTCCTAGACCCTTTGCAAGCTCTGGGATTTTTTTCGCTCCGAACAGCAACACAACAACGATCAAAACAATCAGCCAGTGTCCAATACTCATAGAACCCATTTTTTCTCCTTTAAATTTTCCAAATTTCGATTAGCTTGCCTATGTCGCGGCTCGCCGTTTCTAATTTGATAGTTTTATAGATCGATTTTAAATTTTCATATGCCGCTTCCAGGCGGTCGTTTATTATGAAATAATCATACTCGCCTAGGCGCTCCATCTCCTCTTGCGCGTTTTGCAGGCGTAAAGCAATATCGGCAGGATCATTATCGCCGCGAGCGCGCAACCTATCCCTAAGCTCCGACAAGCTCGGCGTAGTAATAAATACGCTAGTAAGCTCGCTTTTAGGCACTTTGCTACGCACGATCTCATATCCTTGCACATCGATGTCAAAAATCACGATCTTACCCCGCTCAAGCTCGCTCGTAGCGGCTTTTAGCGAAGTACCGTAATATTTGCCGTGGACCAACGCCCACTCTAAAAACTCTCCGCGCTCGATGCCTGCGCGAAACTCGCTCTCGCTTATGAAATGATAATTTACGCCGTCCGCTTCGCCCGCACGCATTTCACGCGTCGTAGAGGAGATCGAGAAGTATATCTGCTCGCCAAATTCTGCGATAAGACGCTTTATGAGCGTGCTTTTGCCGCTGCCGCTGGGACCGGAGACGAGCAAAATTTTGCCTTTCACTATCTGTCTCCAAACGATATATCGATATTGATCTTAAAGTCCTTCAGCGCGTCTTTGGCGTCCTTGCTGCCCGCAAATTTCTCGATCGTGTTTGCGATGCCCGCTTCCAGATCATCGCGCAGTTTGGTTTTCAGCTCCTCGGCGCTCGGTTTTTTACCGTGCTCGTTACGCAGCGGCTCGCTTTTGGCGCTGGGCTCTAACTCGCTTGCCATAAGGCTGGCAAACTCCGCCGCAGCCGAAGCGGCAAGCTCATTCGGCATAGCTTGTGCGCCAAATTTCATCTCATTTACCTGCTCGGACGTACCAAATTTAGGAGATTTAAATTCGGTGCGCTCCGAAGGCTTTGATATAGGCTTTGAAGCATTAAATTTTATCTGCTGCGCGGCGCTCTTTGCGGGCTTACCGGATTTAAATTGCTCGCTATCTGCGGAGCTTGCGGCAAACGAGTTTGCAAAATCGCCCTCCATAGCGCGCAAAAATCCGTCCGCAAACCCGCCGGCAACGCTATCAGCTTGTTCTCTTTGCTTCGGTAAATCTGAGGCATCTAATATGTGCGGCAAGTTTAGCTCCGAAAAATTCGGCGCAGGAGTAGAATTTGTAGTCCTGATATTGCTAGAATTTGCAGAAGCTGCAAAATTCGCGGAAGCTGCAAAATTCGCGCCAATTGAATTCCATGTTTCATTATGAGTAGACATAGGCGTATTCTGTGCAAGTCCGCCGGTAAATTCCATGCTTTGAAACGGAACGGCGTTATAAAGATTTTCACGAGGTATATCGCCCGCACCCGCTAACGCAATCGGCGTATCTGAAGCGACCTCGTATTGAGACGAAATTTGCGTCTTTTGAGAATCCGTAGCCGCTTTATTTTTATCATGCGCAGATCTTTTATCCTCTTTTTCATCGGAAGCAAACGCAGCCGCGGCAAAATTATCATATCCGCCAAACTCCTCCACGGGCATGCCAGCGCTATCGAAAAGCCTGGAAAAATCCATATCAAATCCACTGTTAACAGACGCGCCAGCTGCATCTTGCACTACTTGCGAGGCAGAATTTTTTTCATCTGTTTTATAGGCAAATGAGCCGTCTGATTCATGCTGTTTAAGCGTAACATCCACAGAGTCTTTCGCTTCCTCTAGATTAGGCGCAGCGTCTGCCTTTTTTTCAACGGCAATTTCATTAGAGCTGCCAGCTCTTTGCGGCTCGTCTTGCTGCGCAAGCGGTAAAGTTTCGCTTGCCCGTGTGGCGGGAATTTCATCTTCTGTCTGCGATTTATTTGTTTTGAAATTCTTAGGATTTTCATCATCTAGCGCCGCTAGAGCTATCGGAGCGTCATCCTTTGCGAGCGAAATTTCATCTTGAGGCGCGTGATTACTTTCGGCGGGTTCGTTTGTGCCGATACTATTTAACGGCACATCCTCAGGGATATCGCTAGCAGCTAAGTTTAGAGGCA
>NZ_CALIMW010000250.1 GCF_938045405.1 uncultured Campylobacter sp.
GTATCGGTGCGATAAATGAAACGCAAACAACGATTAGCGTTATAAAAGTATGCTTCCGATCAAAGCCGAATTTAATCAAATCATACCAATAATCTACGTAGTAAAGCGGGTTTTTCATTGTATTCCTTTAGTAGCTTTTGGTAAATCAGAATATTCTTGTAGCGATTTAAAACCACCTGTAATAAGTACACCTTTTATCAACACTTCCTCTACTCATCTATATCTCCTTTATTAAAATTAAGGCATTGGAATTTTGAGCATCAGAATTTTCCTGCAAGCCTTGCTCTAAATTCTGACGCCGCCCATCTAAAAGCCTCTTTAACTTTTCAAGCCTTGCTTCATTCATCCTTATCCCCGCTAAACCGCCTATTTAGAAGTCTAAATTTAAACCCCAAGCTAAATTTCAGAGCTTTCCTTGAGCGCCTTTATAGACGTTTTTCACGTCGTAAACCAGCGATCCCGCGTAATCAAGCTCAAAAAACTGCTTATGCGCTACGGCGATTACGACGCAGTCAAATTTGCGCAAGTCGGGCTTTTGCAGCAGATCGATGTCGTAGTATCTCTTGGCGTCGGCGGCGCTCGCCCAAGGATCATAGACGCTTACTTCGCAGCCGAAATTTTTAAGCTCGCTTATCATATCCACGACGCGCGTATTGCGGGTGTCGGGGCAGTTTTCTTTAAACGTCAGCCCCAAGATCAAGACCTTCGCGCCCTTTACCTTTTCGTCGTATTTTATCATCATCTTAACGACCTCCGTAGCGACGTAGCTTCCCATATTGTCGTTAATGCGGCGGCTTGAGAGGATGATTTCGGGGTGATAGCCCACCTCGGTCGCCTTCTGCGCCAGATAATACGGATCGATGCCGATACAGTGTCCGCCCACGAGCCCCGGACGGAAGCTTAAGAAATTCCACTTCGTAGCCGCTGCGTCGATGACGTCGTTGGTGTTGATACCGAGCTTGCCGAACAGGATCGCAAGCTCGTTGATAAAGCCGATGTTGATGTCGCGCTGGGTGTTTTCGATCACCTTCGCGGCTTCGGCGACCTTAATGCTGCTAGCGCGAAAGGTGCCGTTTTGCAGGATGCTAAGATAGACGCTATCTACGACGTCCAGAGCCTCTGGGGTGCTTGCCGAGACGATCTTTTTGATCTTCGTGACGGTGTGAACTTTATCGCCCGGATTGATACGCTCGGGCGAATATCCACAGAAAAAATCGCGGTTAAATTTTAGCCCGCTTACGCGCTGCAACACCGGCACGCAGTCCTCCTCCGTAGCGCCCGGATAGACGGTGCTTTCATACACGACGATGTCGCCCTTTTTAAGCACGGCTCCAACGCTTTCGCTGGCCTTGATTAGCGGCGTGAGATCGGGGCGATTTAGCCTATCTACGGGCGTCGGCACGCACACGATATAAAAATTGCTCTGCCTCATATCGTCTAGTTTCGCGCTAAATTTAAGTCCGTTTTGAATCGCCGCAGCAAGCTCCTCGTCGCTAAGCTCCAGCGTGCGGTCGTGCCCGCCGCGCAGCTCCTCTATGCGCTCTTGCGAGACGTCAAAGCCCACAACCTCGTGTTTTGCGGCAAACGCCGCCGCCAAAGGAAGCCCCACGTAGCCAAGTCCGATTATCGCTATTTTCATTTTTCCCTCATTTGCTTTCATATTTTCCTCTTTTCTTTGCGTTAAATTTCATAGTTAAATTTCGCTCTCAAACTCGCTAAATTTCAGGGCTACGCAGATACATTGCGCGTCTTAAATTTAACATTTCAAGCTCGCTCGCCGTTTTACTTGCGCTTATTTGCACGGCGGCAAATTTAAAATTTTGCCTTGATACGGAATTTTATGCCGCACCGAATTTCGCATCACGATAAAATTCAGTTGCTTTAGTGCAGCGAGCGGCGCCATGCAAAATTTCAAGCCGTGATAAAATTTTACTACCGCGCCAAAATCCCGCATCGCGATAAAATTCCATCTTCGTGCCGTTAAAATTTACGCCACGAAATTCTATGCCGCCAAAATTCCGCGCCATAAAATTTAAACGCCGTAAAATTTCAAAAAGCCGCGCCAAATTCCGCGAATTTTCGTCGTCGCAAGTCGCAAAATTTTAAAAAACCTCGCGAAATTTAGCAAATTTAATCTTTAATTTCAACTGCCTCATCCTTGATCTCGACCTTTTGCGTGGCGTTTGCGTCGGCTGCGGGCTTTAGATAGCCCTCCTCTATCAAAATTCCTACCGCCCGCTTAAAGATCGGCAGCGCATTTTGAGCGGCGTAGTAGCTGCCCCTTTTAGGCTCGCGCACCAAAACGCCGATCGTGTAGCTGGTGTCCGCGTCGTTGGCAAAGCCAAAAAACGAGCTATTATAGGCGCTCGAATAGCCGCCCCCCTTAGCGATACGCGCAGTGCCCGTCTTGCCGCCGATTTGCAGCCCCGCTACCCGCCCTTTGCGCCCCGTGCCACTCTCAACCGTTTTGATTAAAATTCCTTTTATTACGTCAGCGGTAGGTTTAGAGATTACCTGGCGGGTTTCGCTTTCGTTAACGGTGTAAGTTTTGCCATTATTTTCGAGATTTTCGACTAGGCGCGGGCTAATCATGACGCCGCCGTTGTTAAAGACGGTATAGGCATTGAGCATCTGAAGGAAAGTCATCTGCGCGCCGTAGCCGTAGCTGATCGTAGCTTTGTAAATTTTATTATTCAGGCTTTTGATACTAGGTATATTTCCGCTTTGCTCATACGGCAGATCGATACCCGTTTTTTGCGACATACCAAAGTTCATAAGCCCATCATAAATAGCCTGCCCCTCCAGCCGCTCTGAAATTTTAATCATTCCTATGTTTGAGCTGTGGATGATGATCTCCTCACCGCTCATCTGCTTAGCCGGGTGCGTGTCGCGGATCGTGCGAGTACCAAGCTTATAGCTGCCGTTATAGGTATTGATGATCTCGCCCGGTTTGACGGCTTTGGCATCATAGGCGATTGCGAAAATTATCGGCTTCATAATCGAGCCCACTTCGTAGGCGTATTCGCTCGCGGTAAAATTTAAATTCTTAAGATCGTTTTTCGTGATGTTTGAGGGGTCATAGCGGGCATTGGTCGCAAGGGATAAAATTTTGCCCGTTTTGGAGTTCATAATGCCCACAACGATTTCTCGCGCATCGTAATTATCAGCGCCCTCATCGCTTAGGCGCTCTATCTTTCTTTGCAGCGTTAGCGGCACGCTTAGACGGACGTTGTAGCCGTCGATCCTGCCCGTTTTTTTGCTGCTGCGCTCTAGGATGATGTTGCCGCCGATATCGCGCGGGCCCACGATAAACTCATCTCTAACCGGCGCTAGATAATACTCATAGTACTTCTCGATCCCCTTAATTCCGCTAACCTTTGTAATGCCATCAACCTCTTTTTTATTGATATAGCCGATTAACGGAGTGAGCGAATCGCCGACATTGTAGCTGCGCTTCTCGCCGCTTTCGGTCACGCTCATGCGGATAGGCGGATTTAACCTGCCGTTTGAGCCCATGAAGCTAACGAATACCTTTTTTAAATTTAGCTTATACGCAAGCTCTTTTAGATGCACGGCGGTTTTGGCGTCGATTTTATACGACAGCACGGTCGTGCCGCCAGAGCCCTCGATCGCGCTTTTGACGCGCTTTTCACTATCGCCCGTGTAGATGCAGTATAACCGTACGAAAAGATCAAGCTTGTTTTTATCGATGCTGCGTGCGTCGACGCTAACTTTATAGAGTTTGACGGAATTTGCCGCGACGTAGTTATCTTTTGCGATTATCGCGCCGCGGATCGCGCTGTTGGTTTCATTGACATCCAGGCGCGGTAGCTTGCGCTCAGTGCTGCCCCAAAAATATAAAATCGCCAAAAATACAAAAAGCGCCGCCGGCACGAATATAAACATCACGATGATCATACCGACTGAGGAGCTTTTATCTCTTTGCCACATCTTATTTCTTTAAAATTCTAAATTCCGCGCATTTTTTACGCTGCTGCATCTCAAGCTTTGACTCAATGCTGCGCTCCGCGCGGAACTTTAAGATCCGCGAAGCGCTCAAAGCCGCTATCTTGCACACTAAGCTCAGCAAATAGAGCGAGGAATTCCGCTCGCGGCATCTCTTTAGCACCCATAAATTTCAGATGCTCGTTCATAATCTGACAATCGATTAGAAAGCCGAAATTTGCAAGCACCTCACAAAGCCTAATCAGCGCTACTTTCGAAGCGTTGCTCTTTAGGCTCAGCATACTCTCGCCGCAAAACACCCGCCCAAAAATTAGCCCGTATAGCCCACCCACAAGCTCGCCATCTTCGTATGTCTCGACGCTGTGAGCGTAGCCGTCTGCTGCCAAACGCGAGTAAGCCTGCACGATCTGCTCGCTGATCCACGTGCCGTCGCTCTCTTTTTTTCGCACGTCTTTGCAGCGCTCGATGAAGCCCTTAAAATTTGCGTCAAATTTCACTTCATATCGCTTAAGATAGGGCTTAATGGACTTTTGCACACGTACTTCGCGTGGATCAAGCACTGCGCGCGGATCGGGCGACCACCATAAAATCGGCTCATCCTCGCTAAACCACGGAAATATCCCTGCGCTATAAGCGCTAAGCAAGCAATCCTCGCTCAGATCGCCGCCACTTGCAAGCGGCGCAAAATCGGGCGCATCCATAGGATCTGGAAAATCGTAAAACCGAGCCATTATTTAACGACGCTGCTTTGAGCTAGTGCGGGTTGCTTTTTTTCTATCTGCGGCAAAGGCGTAGAAGCAAAGCTAAAGCTTAGCTCGCCATCTTTTACGCTCACGCTAACTAAGCCGCCCTCTTGCAGCGCGCCAAAAAGCAGCTCGCCGCTTATATGATCGCTGATCTGAGAGCTGATCTCGCGCTTTAAATTTCGCGCTCCAAACTCGTCCGAATAGCCGCGCGAGATAATCAAATCTTTTGCTTCCTTGTTTAGGCTAATCTTTACGTTTTTTAGCTGCGACTCTAGCTCGCCGATAGTTTTATCCACGATCTTTTCTAAAATTTCACCGCTTAAGCGGTTGAAATTTATGATTTTATCGATACGATTGCGAAATTCTGGCGCAAAAAAGCTTTTTATGGCACTATCTACTTTATAGCTCTCGTCCTTCGTAAATCCAACTTGCGGCGCTTCTTTCGTGCCTAAATTCGACGTCATTATTATGATCGTATTTTTAAAATCGGTCGTAACGCCGTTGTTATCGGTAAGACTTGCGTTATCGAAAATTCCTAAAAAAATATTCGTCATGCTAGGATGAGCTTTTTCTACCTCATCAAATAAAATGACGCTGTAAGGGTGCTTTTTGATGTTATTCGTTAAAATTCCACCGTTTTCAAAGCCCACATATCCGGGAGGTGCTCCGATGAGCCTAGAGACGCTGTGAGCTTCCATATATTCACTCATATCATAGCGCTCAAAATGCACTCCAAGCTGCGCGGCTAAGACCTTAGCTAGCTCACTTTTGCCCACGCCGCTGCTACCTGCGAACAAAAATACGCCGATTGGGGAGCTTGCGCCTCCAAGCCTGGCGTAAGAGCGCAGAAGCGCCTTGCAAAGGCTGCTAACCGCCTCGTCTTGACCGAAAATTTCACGCTTGATATTGGCTTCCAGATTTTTTAGTACCTGTTTATTATCGACGCTACTGCTTAAATTTGCGATATTCGCGCTAATCGAAAGTGTATTTACTAAATCGTCCTTACTGATTTCAAGCGGAGCTTCGTGCGGTTTAAACGCAAAGCTCGCGCCCACCTCGTCGATGAGATCAATGGCGCTGTCGGGAAGGAATTTATCGCTTTGATATTTTTTAGCAAGCGTTACGCTATCACGCAAAATTTCGTCGCTAAATTTTACGCCGTGAAATTCCTCATATTTTTTGGCTACGCCTTTTAAAATTTCAACGCTATCGTCGATGCTAGGCTCGCTTACATCGATCTTACAAAACCTGCGGCTAAGCGCTTTATCCTGCGAAAACGAGCGGTATTCACCGTATGTAGTAGCACCGATGACCGATAGCTCACCACTTGCAAGCGAAGGCTTTAGGATGTTTGACATATCAAGTTCGTTGCGATTGCCCGTACCTGCGCCAACGATCGTGTGAATTTCATCGATAAATAAAATCGCGTTTTGATTAGCGCTAAACTCGTCTATGAGATCCTTTAGCCTCTCCTCAAACTCCCCGCGCAGCGTAGTGCCTGCGATCAGCGCGCCAGCATCAAGGGCGTAAATCACCTTGTTTTTTAGCTTTTCTGGCACTTCGCCGCGGACGATTTTTAGCGCGATACCCTCGATGATCGCGGTTTTACCAACTCCTGCTTCGCCCACTAAGATCGGATTATTTTTCTTGCGGCGACAGAGGGTTTGTAGCGTCTTTTCGATCTCTTTTTCGCGTCCGATGAGTGGATCGATCTTACCTTCAAGCGCAATTTTATTGAGATTCGCTGTATAAAGTGAGCTAGGTGAGTCCTTTTTAATATCGCGCTCGTTTATGGCGTCCTTTTCACCCTCAAACGCAGGCTCAAATTCCGTATTCTGCCACTGTCTGCGGCTTTCGTCATAATTCATCGCATGCGTGATATCATCGATATCGTATGAGTTTAGCTTAATCGCTGCGGCTTCGTCGCGAGAAACGACCTCATCACGGTGATCGAAAGCAGATTTGTACTTTCGCACAATGAGCTCAAAAATCGCGGCATTGATACCGTAGTGATTTAAAATTTTAGTGCAGTCGTTTTCCTTATCATTTAAAATTTTAAGCATAAAATCAAGCTCGTTTTTAGGCTCTTTAGCGTTATTTAATTCAGTATAGAACTGCTTAAATTCTATCGTCTGCGCCGGATCCTTACCGCTTGATTTAGGCATCATATCCAAAAGCCCGCCCAGATTATCCAAGATATTTAGATAGTTAATATCCGGAATTTCTTTGGCGATGAGCCCGCGAAATGGCTTATTGTATTTAAAAATAGCATAAACTACGTGCGAAGTAGTGATGTATTCGTCCTCGCCGTCGTTTGCGACGCTGATTGCTTGTTCAAAATGTTTGTTTAAAAAAAATCCTATCATTGCTTTCCTTTAAATTTAATCCTCTTCGATCTCACATCTAAGAGGGAATCCTGCGGCCTTTGCCGCTTGTAAAACCGCTTGTTGCTTGCACTCGGCTATCTCTTTAGGATACGCGCCGCAAACCGCGCGACCCTGCCTATGAACTTTCATCATTAAATCTACGGCGTCGTTAAAGTTTTTGGCGAAAATTTCCATCAAAATATAAACCACGAAATCCATCGTCGTCACGTCGTCATTTAGCAAAATTACTTTATACGGGCGAGGCACGAAAGATTTTGTTTTGGCGCGAGTGCGAATCTGCACGCCGGTTTTAGTTGCCATTTTTTATCCTGGCGATATCGCTTTTTATCACATCGGTATCGACCATGCCTAAGTAATACGGCTTGCCCCGCTCATCGCCTTCATTAATGTCGGTAAGCCTTTGATATTTTCCGTCTTTAAGTACTACCTTAAAAGGGATCGAAAGCGCGTGGCGATAACCGATGTCGCTTAAAATTTGACCCACTATGCGCTCGTTTTGTTTTGAATTGGAGATGAAATAATACGCATTAAACTTTTTCGTAAAATTTTCGATCACTTGCGCGTCCGTAATGTCCTCAAAATAAATCAAGCCGACCATTAGAAAATCCGCGGAATTTTTTAGCTGAAAGTCCATCAGATGCGGCGCTTCGATGCGGCACGGCTGGCAGTATGTACCAAAAATATCAAACATTAAAATTTTATCGCTGTCCGCGAGCTTAAAGCCCTTTTCTGTCCGCTCGATCGTTACCTCGCCGCCTACGACGCTTTTAAGCGTAAGGCGCTCGCCCGTTTTAAACGGCGTAAAAGCTACCTCCTCGCCACTTTCTCCGCCAATACGCTCGCCATTTTTATCTTGAGCGGAATTTTTCGCCATCTGATTCTCGCTCGCGGCAGGATTCTCGCCCGTAGAGCCCGTCTTTTTCTGCGAATCATCTCCACAGCCGCTTAAAACAAAAATCGCCAAACATAATAGTAAAAATTTCTTCATTGCATTTCCTTCGGGTTTAAATTTAAGCCCGCATTTTAACCAAAGTTTTGTGAATTTAAAATGAATGCTTGTCGTATCGCTTCATCGCGCTTTGCGCTTCGCGGTCGGCTTCCTTGCGCTTTAGCGATTCGCGCTTGTCGTGCAGATTTTTGCCACTAGCCAAAGCGATACGCGCCTTTACGCGGTTTTTATCATTCAGATACAGCGACAAAACTACGATGGTAAGGCCCTCTTTGCTAACCGCGCCCAGAAGCTTATCGATCTGCTTTCGGTGCATCAAAAGCTTTCGCGCCGCCCCTTCGTCTGGACGAAAGTGAGCGTTTGTGCTTTCAAGATAGCTGATATGGGCGTTTAGCAAAAACAGCTCGCCGCGGATCACGCGACAAAAGCTATCTTTGAGATTGCCCCTGCCCGCGCGCAGAGCTTTGACCTCGCTGCCCTTTAGCACGATGCCCGCTTCAAAGCTTTCAAGTATCGTAAAATCGTGAAATGCCTTGCGATTTTTACTCAGTTCTTTCATCTTTTTCCTTCTAAATTTAGTCCTAAGCTTAGCCCGTTTTTGCTTAAATTTAAAAGCGGGCGAGCGAATTTTAAATTTTATCTTTAAATTTAGCTTTTAAATTTTAACCGCGCGCCTTGGAATTCTTATTTTAAGAAAAACACGCTGCTGCCGCTGCCGCTTAGAAACATATCGCGATACCTATCCATCTGCGGATATAGCTTTATGCATGGCGCGAAAAGATCATTTAACGTAAAGCCGCCATATTGCGCCAGCAGCTGCTCGCTGCTTAAACGCAACATCTCTTGCGCCTGCGCGGCGTTTATATTTTGCATAAAGCTTGCGCGAAACTCATTATAAACCGCGCCGGTGGAGCAAAAGATTGCGGGCGTTAAAATTTCGATCGCAGGCAGCCGGTCCTCGAAAGGCTCGATGATCTCGCCGATGCCGCGCACGTTTGCGGCCTCCAGCCCGCTAACAAAAAACGCGACGTCTGCGCCGATATTTTGCGCGATTTTGGTAAGCCGCTCGCGTGAAATTTTTAAGCCTAATTCCTCGTTCGCAAGCCGCAAAAACGCGGCCGCATCGCTACTGCCGCCCCCAAGACCAGCACCGATCGGAATACGTTTTTTAAGCACGATCTTGTGCGAGCCGAAAAACTCCGCAAGCTCGCGCGCAAAGCCCGCCTGCTCAAGCGCCGCCTTGGCTTTTAAAATTATATTGTCCGCGATCTGCGCGGTGTCGCATTCAAGCGCAAAGCCGCTCGCGCGCTCGAAACTTATCTCATCAAAAAGCTCCCTGCGCAGCACGAAGCGCGAGGCGATCTCGTGGTAGCCGCCGCGCGTGCCGACGACTTTTAAAAAAACGTTAATCTTTGCATAAGCTTTCAAAATTTTACTCCTTCTGCGCTTTGGCGCGCTTGCGTTAAATTTAGCCCGCGACAAGTCCATCTAGCGCGATTAAAATTCCGATCCGCGCGCGAGTTAAATTTCAGCCTGCGGCAAGCCCTGTCCAGTGCGATTAAAATTTCAAAACCACGTGCCGTGAAGTGCGCGCCGTGGAATTTGATCCGCAATCGCGGCGCCCGATACGTAAATTTTATAAAGCGCGGAATTTTAAATCCGCAACGCGCGAGTTAAATTTCAACTCGCGGCGCAAATCTATCTCAGAGATTAAAATTCCAAGCCGCAAAATTCTAGCCGCGCTGCGCTAAATCGTAAATTTAACTTGGCGGTACGCCGCCCGCCGTAAAATCAAACCCGTCGGCGCAGACTACGCACCGCCGCGAGCTAGAATTTCATTCGACACAGGCCGCTTGCTGCGCCGCAATAAGCCCCCAACCTGCGCGCTTTGTAAATCGCGAAATTTTAATCTTGCGGCGCGTCGCCATCGCACACCAAAAAGCAAATCAAAACGCCGCTCCGCCGCGTTTAAATTTATCCTCACGGATTTATTTCTTTTCACAAGCGAGCGTCGCTTGCCTAGCCGCATGTTTAAATTTACGCCGCCTGAGGCCGATTTGCGATCTGTGCGCAACAAAAAAGCGTGATCGCTCACTACTCCGCACGATAAAATTTAACCGCGCAGGGCGGCGCGCTATGCGAGCAAATTTAAAACGCGTCGTATTTATGATCGCTTCAAAATTTCAAGCTCAAACCGTCCGATCAAAATTCCGCCGCAAGCTAGAGGCGCTGATTAAAACGCACCGCACGCGATCGGAACGTCGTTCCAAAGATACCTCACCTCGCCCGAGCTTATCTCGATGATTGAGTAAAAATCGCCGCAGATAAGCAGATAGCGGCCGTCCGCGCGGCTCGCTAGATCCTTTGCGGCGAGCTTTTTGCCCAAGATCACGTCACGAGCGTCGCCGTCGTAAAAGTTTGGCGCGAGGTCCAAAAACTCGAGCGGATTTAGTGCTGCCTCATCCGCAAAACGCGGATCTTTCAAATCGAAAGCCCCTTCGCTCTGCCGTCTAAGCGCGCTTAGCGTGCCTGTGGCGCCTAGCTTTTCTGCTAAAATTTGCGCAAAAGAGCGCACGTAGCCGCCTTCGCTGAGTGCGACGCGAAAGCTCACGAAGGGGTGAGCGTAGCTTAAAATTTCGGCATCAAAAACCCGCATCGAGCTCTCTTTCAAGCTCACCTCTTCGCCCGCGCGAGCGAGCTTGTATGCGCGCACGCCGCTAATTTTCTTGGCGCTGAAGGCGGGCGGGATAAATTTTATCTCGCCGCGCATTTGCGTCATCGCAGCGTCTAAAACCTCGCGCGAAAGCGGCGGAATTTGTTCCACGCGCCCTATGTTTTCGTTATCGCCGCTTGGGCTCTGCGCGCCCAGCCACAGCGTCGCAGTGTAGATTTTAGGCTCCTTTTTCAAAAACCTAAAAAAGCGCGCGTATTGCCCGAATGCCACGATCAGCGCGCCGCTTGCAAAGGGATCGAGCGTGCCGCTAAAGCCCGCCTTCTTCACGCCGTATTTGCGCTTAAGAGCGCTTAAAAATTTATTGCTGCCGATACCCGCGGGTTTGTCCGCCAAAAACAATCTATTCATAAGAGCCGATCTTTTCTACGAAATTTGACATTATCACGCGCGAAATTCCGCCGAAATTTATAGTGAGCCGATCGCCGTTTACCGCCGTGATCTGTCCGATACCGAAGAGTTTGTGTTTGATCAGCTCACCCTTGCTAAAGCCGCTGTTTTGCTCTCGCGGCGGCTCTTTGGCTACCAAACCCGCCTCGGCTATAAACCTGCTAACATCGAGCCTCTCACGCTTGCCGCGATAAAAGCGGCTAGCGGCAAAGCTAAGCGTGAGAGTGCGCTTGGCGCGCGTGATCGCTACGTATGCGAGCCTACGCTCCTCCTCGATGTCGCTGCTGTCGCCCAAAAGCGGGAAAAAGCCCTCCTCCAGTCCGATTACGAAAAGGTGCGAAAACTCAAGCCCTTTGCTCGCGTGCACGCTCATTATGTTTATCGCATCGCCAGATACGGCGTCCTGATCGCTAAGAAGGCTCAGCTCGTTTAAAAATTCCGCCAGATCAAAATCGGGCTTATTGCTCGCCTCGTCCTTCAGCATCGCCAAAAACTCGTCGATATTTGCGACGCGGTCGGCGCCATCCGGAAGCGAGGCATAGTAAGCCTTTAGCCCGAAAGCGGGCTCCAGCGCGTCTATTTTTTTGATCGTATCGGCTAGCGCGGAGATAGAGGCAATGCCGCTTTTAAGTTCCGCTAGAGCCTGCGCCGCCTTAGCGCTAAGCCCCGCGTCCGGCTCGCTAAAAGCGTCAAATAGACTGATAAGTCGCAGGCGCGAAAGCTCCTCGAGCTTTGCCAGCGAGACCTTGCCGATGCCGCGCTTGGGCACGTTTATTATCCGCCTCATCGAAAAGTCGTCGTGCTCGTCGTTTACTAAGCGCAGATAGGCGATCGTATCCTTAATCTCGGCGCGCTCGTAAAATTTCACGCCGCCTACCATTTTGTACGGGATTTTGGCGCGATTCAGCCCCTCTTCCAGCGCGCGCGAAAGAGCGTTTACGCGGTAAAGCACGGCGATTTGAGAAGGCGCTACGCCGCTTGAAAGCAGCTTTTTGATGGCTTCTGCGATCTTTGCCGCCTCGATACTCTCCTCTTCAGAGCGCAAAATTTCGATCTTTTCGCCGCCGCCGTTCATGCTAGTAAGGCTCTTGCCGAGGCGGTTTTTGTTATGCGAGATAAGCTCGTTGGCGGCATTTAAAATTTCATCCGTGGAGCGGTAGTTCTGCTCGAGTTTGATAAATTTTACGTTTGAGAACTGATCTTTAAAATTTAGAATATTTTCTATCCGCGCGCCGCGCCAGCCGTAGATACTCTGATCGTCATCGCCCACTACTACGAGGTTTTCGTGCGCGGTGCAGAGCTTTTGTAGCAGTTTGAATTGAATGTCGTTGGTGTCCTGATACTCATCGACCGTGATGTAGGCGTAACGGCGCGAAATTTCATCGCATAGCCGCTCATTCGCGCTTAAAATTTTATACGGCAAGATCAGCAGATCATCGAAATCCACCAGATTATTCGCCGCCAAATACGCCTCGTAGCGCTTGTATGCTCTAGCGCAGTGCGCGTAAAATCCGCTATACATCCTGCTTAGCTCATCGTCCTCGCCCTTTAGAAGCTCGTCGATATCTTTGGGATCGATCAAGGAATTTTTATAGGTTGAAATTTTGGCCGACAATAGCGATGTAGGCAAATTTATCTCAAAGCCCTTGATGATCTTTTTCTTATCGTCGGTATCGATTACTTGAAAGTTTGCACTGCGCCCAAGCTCGCTAATATGAAATTTTAAAAACAAAAGTCCGAATTTATGGAAGGTGCACAAAAGCGGCACGCTGCTTAAATTTAGCCCGCTTATCAGATTAAGCGCTCGCGAGCGCATCTCGGCGGCGGCTTTGTTCGTAAACGTAAGCGTGAGAGTATTTTCCGCAGGCACGCCGTTTGAGAGCAAGTAGGCAAGGCGCGCGGTGATCGTTTTGGTTTTGCCGCTGCCTGCACCCGCTAAGATTAACATCGCTCCGTCCACGTGGCTCGCAGCCTCGCGCTGAGCGGGATTAAGACCTTCTAAAATATCGCTCATTTTGAAAAAATTTTACGCGATTTTTCGCGCTTAAGCCACTCGGACTCGGGCTGGGAGAAATTTACTGCGATGGGCTTGCCGTCCACGACGATCTGCAAGACCGCGTAAAACGGCACGCTAAGCGTGCTTGCAAAATCTTGCGGCCCGAAACCCGCCTCGAAAACCAGCTCATCCTTGCTAAGATGCGCGCTAGAAAGCGTGTATTCCTCCAGCTGCAAAAAGATCGCGGGCATTTTGAAGCTTTTTAAAATTTCCTCCGGCAGCGGCGGGTCAAATTTTATCTGATCCGTCCTCGCAACGATGCCAAATCCATATCCAAGAGCCAAAACGTAATCCAAAACCGCGCCTATATTTGCACTACTCGCAGCGATAAATTTATCGTCTTTTAAAATTTTATCTATCATCCTAACCCCTCACAAACTCATCTACAAGCGCTGCGACCTGCTCTATGCCGATGCGCCAAAACTCGCTTTTATTGATATCAAACCCAAATTTCGCCACTAGCTTTTGCGGCTCGTCACTACCGCCCGAGCTTAAAAACTCGGTGTAAATTTGAACGAAATTTTCGAGCCTGCCGCTCTTATACAGCCCGTAAAGCGCGAGTACCAAAAGCTGCGCGTAGGCGTAGGAGTAGCAGTAAAACGGCGTGTGAACGAAGTGCGGGATGTAGCTCCACCAGCTTTTGTAATGATCCTGCAAGATTAGCTCGCCCGCAAACATCTTGCGCGACTCCTCCATCCAAAGCTCATTAATACGGTCTACGCTTAGCTCATCCGCGCTTGCATGCACGCGCCGCTCAAAGGTCGTAAATCCGATCTGGCGGTAAAGCGTAGCGAAGATATCCTCGATCTTTGCCGCAAGCATCGCTCTTAGCGCGATCTTATCGCTTGCGGTCTGCGATGGCGTATCGGTATCGCGCTCTGCGTATTCGCACGAACCCGCAGAGCTTTGCGAAGCGGCGCGTTTTACGGCGCGCTCGCTTGGAATTTCACCGCCCCGAGCCTCCTGCGAAGCATCGCGTTTAAAATTTTGCGAGCCGTCCGAGGCGGCGCTTTTTAAATTTTGAGAGTCGTTTAAATTTGAAAAATTTTCGCGCATATAATCAAACACTAGCATCTCGCAAAATACCGACGCGGTCTCCGCCGTCGTCAGCGGCGTAAAGGAGTTGAAATAGCCCACGCCGTAGCTTAGATACTGATGTATCGCGTGCCCCAGCTCGTGCGCGAGGGTAAATACGTCGCGGCGCTTGCACGTGAAATTTAAAAGCACGAAAGGGTGCGTATCGCGCGAGCCCGAATGCGAAAACGCGCCGCTTTGCTTATTTTGCGCGGGCATCGCGTCGATCCAGTTTCGCTCAAACGCGATCAGCGCGATCTGCTTAAATTTCGGACTAAATTTTTCAAACGCCGCAAGCACGATCTGCTTAGCCTGCTCGAAGCTAAACTCGCTCTCATCGCCGCCGAGCGGCGCGTATCTATCGTAATCATACAGCGCGTCGTAGCCTAAAATTTCGCGCTTTTTGGCGTAAAATTTGCCGACCAGAGCGAAGCTTCGCTCCGCTTCTGCGATCAGTGCATCGACGCTTGCGATGTTTATCTGATTTTCCTCGTGCATCACCGCCTCGGCTTTATCGTAGCCGCGCAGCTCGCAGCGAATTTTAAGATCGGTTTTGATCATATTGTAGATGTAGCCGAGCAGGTGGGAGTTTTGCTCTAGCACCGCACTTAGCGAAGCTGCGGCGTCTTTTCGTACCTCGCGATCAGAGCTATGAAGCAGGCTTAAAATTTCCTCCTCGCCAAGCTTACGCCCGCGAAAATCAAAGCTCATCCGCGCCATACTCTCGTCAAAAAGCCGCGAAAACGCCTCGCCGCTTACGGGCGAAGTTTTTAAAAGCACGCTTTCTTGCGGAAGGCTTAGCTGGTGGGCCTTGCGCTGCTTAAGCAAGCTCAAATAATATCTGAATCTCCCGCTTCCTGCGATAAACTCGTCCTGTTTTGCGGCGTCAAGCTCGTTAAACTCGAGCTCGAAAAAGAGCAGGCTCTGCGAAATGTCGTTGCAAGCCTGCTCCGTCTTAGCCTGCTGCGCCCCAAGGCTCGTATCTCGCGCAAAGCTAAGATGCGCAAAGCTCATTATCTTGCCGATCTGCTCGCTGATGCTCTCATAAAGCTCAAGCGCGTCTAAAAACTCCTCCGCGCTAAGAGCGCGCAGCTTATCTTTAAATTTAGCTTCAAAATCCCTAGCCTGCGCGGAGGCGCTATCTATCGCGCCGCTAAATTCCGCTTCGTTTGCAAACAGCTCGCCTAAATTCCAATTCATCGATTTCCTTTTAAAATTTTTGGATAATTTTATCAAAAAAGCATAAGTAAAATGTTAAAAACCGCGAGATCCGCCGCCTCAGCGGAATTCGCGGTAAAATTTTAAGGTGAGTTATTTTTGCATACTTTGCGACGCGATCGCCGTAAAAATCACGTCCGTGGAGCTATTGATCGCGGTTTCTACCGAGTCTTGAATCACGCCGATGATAAAGCCGATCGCGACGACCTGCATTGCGATGTCGTTTGAGATATTAAAGAGCGAGCACGCAAGCGGTATCAGCATCAATGAGCCGCCTGGCACGCCGCTAGCGCCGCACGCACCGACTGCCGAGACCACGCAAAGCAGTAGCGCCGTCCAAAAATCGGGGCGCACGCCAAGCGTATGAGCCGCAGCAAGCGCCAAGATCGCGATTACCACCGCAGCGCCCGCCATATTTATCGTAGCTCCCAAAGGGATCGAGATCGAGCTTAGCTCGTCGCTGATGCCGAGCTTTTTGCATAAATTTAAATTTACCGGGATATTCGCCGCCGAGCTGCGGGTAAAAAACGCTGTGAGGCCGCTTTCGCGCAGGCAGGTAAATACGAGCGGATATGGATTTTTCTTAATCACCGCAAAGACGATGAGCGGATTTACCACGAGGGCTACGAACGCCATCGCACCTACTAGCACGACTACGATTCGCGCATATCCAAGCAGCGCATCGACGCCGGTTTGATACACGGTAGAAGCTACTAAGCCGAAAATTCCAAACGGCGCGAGCTGGATTACGAATTGCACGATTTTGGTTACCGCTTCGCTCAGATCGGTAAAAATTTTCTTTGTTTCATTAGTACAAAATTTAAGCGCGACGCCAAGACCTATCGCCCAGGTTAAAATTCCTACGTAGTTTCCGTGCGCGATAGCGTTTAGCGGATTATCTACGACCTTAAAAAGCAGATCTTTTAGCACGATCCAAACGCTCGCAGGGACCGCATTTTCCGCCGCACCGACATTACTTAGAGCAAGCTGCGTCGGAAATAAAAAGCTGGCTGCAACCCCCACGCACGAGGCTAAAAAGGTGCCTACGATATATAGAACAACCACACGTTTTAAGCCGCTTGCACTGCCGTATTGTTTATTTACGATCGAGCTTAAAATCAAGATAAAAACTAAAATCGGAGCTACCGCTTTAAGGGCGCCTACGAATAAATTTCCTAAAATTTCCGCAAAAGCTACTACGTTTATTAAAAACGAAGTGTGCTCTGCCGCAATATCGCCCGCCGCTGAACGTGCGGCAAAGCCCAAAATGGCGCCTATTATCAAGCCTGTAACTATGCGCAGAACTAGATTTTTATCTTTGTAGCTAGCTACTAATTTTTGAATCGAACTCATTTTTTACCTTTCAATCAAAACGTCGTTTGAAATATATCGAAATTTTATTTAAGCGCATTTAAATTTGAGCGGAATTTCGTAATTTTTAGTTAATCTTAAAACCTCGTTAGATAAAATGACGCGAAATTTTAATTAGGAGCAGATATGTATCTATTTACCAGCGAGGTTGTAAGCCCCGGTCATCCGGATAAGTGCGCCGATATTATCGCAGACAGCATCGTGGATGAAATTTTAAAACAAGATCCCAACGGGCGCGTCGCGGCGGAGGTTTTCATCGCGGGCAAACACGTAGTAATCGGCGGCGAAGTAAACGCCAAGATCGATTTTACCCACGACGATTACCGCCACATCGTAAAGGGCGCGCTTAGCGAGATCGGTTACAACGACAACCCTCATTTTACGCGCGCGCAGTGCCTGCACCCGCAAGATCTGCAAGTGGACGTATTTTTAAACCAGCAAAGCCCCGACATCAACCAAGGCGTCGATCAAGAGGGCGGCGAGATCGGAGCGGGAGATCAGGGCATAATGTTCGGCTTTGCAAGCTGCGAAACGAAAAATTTTATGCCGGCGGCGATCACCTACGCGAGGCTTCTTTGCGATCACGTTTATGCCTACGCAAAGTCTCATCCTAACGAGCTTGGCGTCGATATTAAGACGCAGGTTACGGTCGATTACGGCACGAAGAGCAATTTTGAGGAGTGCAAACCACAAAGCATCCATACGATCGTGGTTTCCGCGCCATGCGTCGAAAGTATGAGTATCGAGCGCGTCCGAGATCTGATCGGAAATTTGATCGATTCGGCGGGGCTTCCGAAGGAGCTTTACGACAAAAGCAAAACGATCATCTACATCAATCCGACCGGCCGCTACGTAAATCACAGCTCACTTCACGACAGCGGCCTAACGGGACGCAAACTGATCGTAGATAGCTTCGGCGGCTACAGTCCGATCGGCGGCGGCGCTCAAAGCAGCAAGGACTACACTAAGGTCGATCGCAGCGGGCTTTATGCGGCGCGCTATATCGCCAAAAATATCGTCGCGGCAGGGCTTGCGAAAAAATGCATCGTCCAGCTCAGTTACGCAATCGGCGTCGCAAAGCCCGTCAGCGTCAGCGTCGATTGTATGGGGACAAATTTAGGCGCGGCTGGCGACGATGGGCTATCTGCTTTCGTGCTTGAAAAATTCCCGCTCACGCCGCGCTGGATCATCGATAAATTCGGTCTTGATCGCCCCGGCAAAGGAAGCTTTCTCTACGCCGACGTCGCCGCACGCGGACAGGTCGGAAACGACGAGTACCCGTGGGAGCAGCTCGATAGCGTCGAGCTTTTTAAGGTTTTGAAATAAAATTTTACGCTTTGCAGTAGCGCCTTTTTAGCTTACGACATTCGCTAGGCTTGCAGCAGCGAGCCTAGCTCAATATTCTACGCGGCTTTTGCATGCCGCATAGTTTTATCGCATCCCAAAAAATAGCGTTGCGGCAAAATTCTGTATCAAAATTCTAAGCAGTGGAATTTAAGAGTTTTCGCAGGTAGAATCGAATTTTAAAATTTTAAGCCTAACTCGCGCAAAATTTTAAAATTGGCGCGGTGAAATTCCAAGGCTGAGCCCGTCTAGTTTAGTGATAAATTCTAACTAGAGCAGGCTTTAAAAAAATTTACATGCAAGCTTTTAAATTTGCAATCGCTTAAAATGAAATTTGACCTATAAAATTTTTTCTAACGCGCTTTGTACTTAATATCCGAAAGACAAAATTTTAAATTCTCCTTACTTGTGATATTTAAGCGTGTAGATTTTAAAATTTTGCATTCTATTTGAAGTTCACTGCTTTATACAGCAAGAAAACCCAAAGCAAATTTCATTTAAAAGCGGTATCGGCAAGACAGAAACATTAAAATTTTAAAATGTGGAATTTATGAACGCTGCTAATTTAAAATCTCAGATTGGCACGCTTCGCCAAAGCTCTGCTACCAACGATGCGAATGAATTAAAAAGTAAGATTAATTCGCCTCGCTCAATGTCGCCCGCGAACGAGCACGGCGGAATATCAAGCTTAAATAACGCAAAAGATAAAAGAATAAAGCAAAAATAGAAGGGGCTTGGAGCTTGATAAAATTCTAGCCTTGTGCGGCGGCGACCGAGTGGCTTTTAAACTAGGCTTTAAACGCAGTGATACAAATTACACGCCTTAACTTAAATGCTAAGAGGCGATAAAATTTCATCGCCGCTTTCATAAATTAAAATTTTAAAGATACACCCGAGCTACGCAGCTGCAATAAGCAAATCACCTGCATTTTAATCGCCCGCGCCTCGCCTAAATTGCCTAAATTGCCGATCAAATTTAAGCCGCATACACCTTTATCTGGCGCTTAGTTTAGCCGCGCGGCATAAAAACGCAGCTAAAAAGCGAAGCACTATTTCGTCTGATTATCCTCGTTTTTTGGGGCGGCAGTGCTTGCATTTATCTCGCTGGCTGCGCTATTTACGGGCTCAGGAACAGAGATTTTTTTCACCGAAGCGGTGAAATTCTGCTCGGCTTCAACGTCGCCCGTTTTTTCGATATATGTAAAATCGCCCATCTTCGTCCACGTTCTAGCTTTAGCTAAAAACGCCTTTTGGCTCTCCCAAATCTCTTTGAAATCGGGATTTTTCTCGCTTTCTTCGGCTAAAATTTCATCCGTCGCCTTGCGAAGCGCACGCATAATTTCAGGCGAAAAAGAGCGAATCTGAACGTTCGGATATTTCTTTTTGATCTCGTCCCAAATTATTACGTTTTTATAAAACGTCTCGTTTTCTGCGTATTCGCGCGCCTTTGCGATAGAGGCTTCCAGGATATTTTGCAAATCCTTAGGAAGCTTCTGCCAAGTTTGTAGATTTATCACTATCTGCTGCTCGCTAGCGGGTTCTTGCCATCCCGTATAATAGTAATTTGCGACCTTGTGAAAGCCTAGAGGTATATCAAAGCTAGGACTTGCCCACTCGACCGCATCGATGGTGCCCATCTCTAGTGCCATATATAGCTCACCTACCGGTATCGTAGCGACTGCGACGCCAAGGCGGCTCATAACCTCCCCGCCAAAGCTTGGAATTCTAAATTTAAGCCCTTTTAGATCGTCTAGCGTATTAATCTCTTTTTTAAACCAGCCACCCATCTGCATGCCGCTATTTAGGATATTAAAGACCTTTAGATTGCTTTTAGCATAGAATTTATCCGCTAGCTCCTTGCCTCCGCCGAAGTAATACCAAGCGTGCTGTTCGTCTTTCGTCATACCAAAAGGCACGGTCGTAAACAGCATATTCGCGCTATTTTTGCCTTTATAATAGTAGCTCGCAGTATAGCCTAAATCGTATTGTCCGTTTTTGACCATATCATAGATCGCAAAAGGTGCTTTATGTTTGCTAGGCGCGTCGATGCTGATTTTCAGCCTGCCATCAGACATACTATCTGCAAGATCTGCCATACGCTTGGCGACATCGCCTACGATAGGCATACTAAGCTCGTAAGTCTGAGCTAGCTTAAGGCGATAAACTTTCTTATCTGCGCCCCACAGCGACGTGGCTATAATCAAACTTAATCCGACAAGAATCGATTTTTTCATATACTACTCCCAAAATGAAATGGTGCGAATTTTATATAAAATCATCTAAATTCACGCTTTTATAACTAGCTTTTAAGCGAAATTTTCGCACAATTGCAGCCAAATTCGATAAGGAAAGGGCATGCAAGAAAAACATTACGACGTAATCATCATAGGCGGCGGTATCACGGGCAGCGCGTTAGCATATGTATTGGCAGAATTTAGCGGGATCAAAAATATCGCTCTACTTGAAAAATACGAAGGGCTTGCGACGCTAAATTCTAAAGCCAGCGCAAACTCTCAGACGATTCATTGCGGCGACATCGAGACCAACTACGACCTGCAAAAAGCAGCAGAAGTCAAGCGCAAGGCGGATATGATCGTGAAATATTGCCAAAAGCACGGATATGAGAATAAATTTTTATTTCAGGGGCAGAAAATGGCTCTTGGCGTGGGCGAAAGCGAGGTAGAGCTAATTAAAGAGCGCTTTGAGAAATTTAAAGAGCTTTATCCGTATCTGCAGCTTTTTGACAAGGAAGAGCTCAAAAAAATCGAGCCCAAGCTAGTTTTTGACGGACGCGGCGAGGAGCGAGCGGAGGATATCGTCGCAATGGGCGTGCAATCGGGAGTTTACACGACGATCGATTACGGCGCGATGGCGAATTCCTTCGTACAAAACGCTAAAAACGTGGATGGCAAAACCTGCGATCTGTACCTAAACACCGAAGTGCAAAACATCACTAAAGTAGGCGATAAGTTCTATATCCGCACCGCAAATAGACTCTCGCTAAGCGCTGATTTCGTAGTCGTAGATGCGGGCGCCCACTCGCTGTGGCTAGCGCACAAAATGGGGCTGGGACAGGATCTCAGCACGATTTGCATCGCGGGCAGCTTCTATCTAACCAAGCAAAAGCTTCTAAACGGCAAGGTTTACATGGTGCAAAACCCAAAGCTTCCATTTGCCGCGCTTCACGGCGACCCAGATTTACTCGCAGACGGCTGCACGAGATTTGGCCCTACCGCGCTTACGATGCCGAAGCTCGAGCGCTACAAGGGCTGTCGTTCGGTGCCGGAATTTTTTCAATCATTAAATTTTGACATGGACGTAGCCAAGGTCATTTGGCAAAATTTTGGCGATAGCGAGGTAAGGGACTTCTTAATCCGCAATATAGGCTTTGAGATACCGATTTTAGGTAAAAAGCTTTTCGTCAAAAATGCGCGCAAGATCATACCTAGCATCCGCGAGGAGGATATTTATTATGCCAAGGGCTTTGGCGGCGTGCGCCCACAAGTAATCTCACACTCGCAAAAAAAGCTGCTTTTAGGCGAAGCTAGAATAGGTGAAAATCCGGGGATTATCTTTAATATGACCCCAAGCCCCGGCGCTACGAGCTGCCTAGGCAACGCACTTCGCGACGCAAAAAGTGCCTGCGAATATTTGGGAGTGAGCTTTGATGATGCAAAATTTGACGCGGAAATGATGCAATAAAGAGGAATTTTTAAAATTTCGCTCGGGCAAGAATTTTAAAATTTTACTTCGGCGAGGATTTTAGAATTTTGCTTGCGCTTCACATATATAGAGAGTTTTAAAATTTCATTCAAACGCGAATTTTTAGAATTTAACCTGCACTGCAAGTTATGAAATTTTAAAATTTCGCCGTGCCGTAGAATTCTAAAATTCCTTCGTCTAGCGAATTTTAAAATTTAGAAATTTCAAAATTTTGCGCAAAATTTCGCCTAATGCGGCGATAAATTTTAAATTTAAAGGAGAAAAGATGCTTAAAAAAACCAAAATCCTAGCGACCATCGGGCCCGCGAGTGACAGCGAGGAGATGATGAGCGCGATGGTAAAGGCGGGCTGCAATGCCTTTAGGATGAACTTCAGCCACGGCACGCACGAGTATCACGAGGCAAATTTAAACAAAATCCGCGCCGTAGAAAAGAGCCTGGGCGTGCGTATAGGCGTCTTTCAGGACATCAGCGGCCCAAAGATCCGCGTCGGCAAACTCGAGGAAAATTTTAAACTAAAAACGGGCGATAAAATCACCTTCCTTCCTCGCGAAATAATCGGCAAAAAGAGCGCGGAAGGCGAATACGAGCTGTGTATCAACCACCCAGAAATTTTGCCGCTGATGAAAGCAGGCGAGTTTATCTACCTCTACGACGGCTCGATCCGCGCCAAAGTAGTCGCGGTAAGCGAGCAAGGCGTGCGAGCGGTGCTCGAAAACGACGGTTTTTTAAGCTCGAATAAGGGGGTGAACTTCCCAAACACCCGCCTAAATATCGACGTCATCACGCAAAAAGACCTCGAGGATCTGCGCTGGGGCGCGGCGCACGGCGTAAATTTCGTAGGCATCTCCTTCGTGCAGTCGCAAAACGACATCCTGCGCGTGCGCGAAATTTTAAACTCGCTAGGCTCAAAAGCTAAAATTTACGCCAAGATCGAGAAATTCGACGCGGTCGAAAATATAGAGCAGATCATCGAAGCAAGCGACGGTATAATGGTCGCGCGCGGAGATCTGGGCATCGAGATGCCGTTTTATGAGATCCCGCGCATCCAAAAGCGCATCATAGCTCTTGCCAACGCCCGCTCAAAGCCCGTCATCACCGCCACGCAGATGATGCTTAGCATGACCGAGCACGAGCGCGCCACCAGAGCCGAGATCAGCGACGTCGCAAACGCCGTACTCGACGGCACCGACGCCGTGATGCTAAGCGAGGAAAGCGCCATCGGCAAAAATCCCGCAGCCGTAGTCGCCGCGATGAGCGAGACGATCCGCGAGACCGAAAAGATCTATCCTTACGATAAATTTAACGATTACGATTTCTACGACGAGACCGATATGATCACTTCAAGCACAGCAGCGCTTGCCGCAAGGCTGGGCGCGGGCGCGATACTTTCGATCACGGGCTCGGGGCGCTCGGCGATCAAACTCGCACGCAACCGCGCCAAAATCGACATCATCGCAATCGCACACGACGAGCAGACCGCGCACGCGCTAAGTCTCGTGTGGGGCGTAAATCCAGCGATGGTCAAGGAAAAAACGAGCATCAACTCGCTGCTCGCACATATCATAAGCGAGGCTCTGCAGCGCGGACTCATCGAAGAAGGCGGCACCTACGTGATGACGGCGGGCTTTCAAAGTGGCCATCCCGGCAGCACCGACTACATCCGTATCATCAAAAAAGATCAGATAGATTTCTACCGCGACGTGGCGAAAACGGGCTTTTAGAGTAAAATTTAAAGCGCAACATTAAATTTAGCGGTAAAATTTGAAGTTTTTGAGTCGCAGACCTAGAGAGGTAAAATTTTAAAAATTAGGAAGGAAAACGATGATACCAAGCTACAAAGAGATGATGTTTCCGATTTTAAGATTTATCGGCGAGCGCGGCAAGTCAGACAGAAAAGAAATTTTCGAGTTCATTACAAAGCTATAAATTTAACGACGACTAACTCTTACAGAGGATACCTAGCGGCATGCTTTTATACGTTAACCGCGCAGGCTGGGCGTTGTCGTATTTTGCGGGCAATAAAGAAGTCGTAAATTTGCCAGGCGCCAAAAAGCCCGTCAAAAAAACCGGCAGAGGCGTGTACGAGATAACGGATCTTGGCAAACAAATACTAAAAAGTAAAGACGCGCAGGCGAAATTTGAGGCTTGGTACGATGAAATTTATAAAAACAAAAGCGCGCCGAGCGCCGAAATCTCGCAAACCGCGACGCAAGAAAAGACGCCTAGCGACGTCATCGCCGAGACGGCAAACGAGCTCGCACAAAATCTAAAATCTCAAATTTTAGACGAAATTTCGCAAAAAAAGCCGAGCTTTTTTGAGTATTTAGTGGCGCGCTTGCTCGAAAAAATGGGCTACGGAGTAGGCAGACTAACCAAAAGCGGTGCGGACGGCGGCATAGACGGCATTATAGATGAGGACGAGCTTGGATTATCGCAAATTTACGTGCAAGCCAAAAGCTGGCAAGGCGCAGTTTCACGCCCTGAAATTCAAAAGTTCGTCGGCGCGATCTCGGATAAGCAGACCAAAAAGGGCGTATTTATCACGACGTCAAAATTTAGCAAAGATGCCAAAGAGTATGCGGCAAACGTGCAAAGTCGCACAGTAGTTTTGATCGACGGCGAGCGGCTGGCGGAGCTGATGATAAAATATAAACTCGGCGTGCAAGTGCGGCAAAACATCGAAATTTGCGATATCGACGGCGATTTTTTCGGCGATGAAATTTAAGCAAAGATAAAATATGTTTTCAGATTAAGCGCGAACGGAAAAATTTAGCTAGACGATCTAAATTATGAGCTAAATTTTACGACTAATGTCGCTTAAATTTATCCGCGTAAAGCGTCGCGCTGAAGCCGAATCAAAAGAAAATAGAGCCGCACCGCAAAAATTAAAATTCCGCAAAAGCATATTCGTTAAAAATCAAACGCCGCGTCTTAAAATTTCAGGGTATAATTACGAAGCAAATTTACAAAATTTAACCGAAGGAGAGACCATGAAAAAATTTCGCTCACTGCTGCTCTGTGCGGCGGCGGCTGCGACTTTGAGCGCCCAAAGTGAGGATAAGGTGGAAAAAATCACTTCGATCGACATCTATGTCTCGCCGTTTTATTCGGCCAAGGAGGGCAAGCCCGAATACGTGCACGTTTACGAGCCGATCGACGATTTGTTGATGAAAAACGACGTGGCGAGTCTAAAAAAGGCGATCAAAATCATCGAGGACGCCCCGGATATGGTCGCTCCGACTACGCTGATGACCGTCGCGGCGCGCGCTTATGATCTGGGGCTTAAGGACGACGCGGTGTTTTGGTTCTACGCGGGCAAATACCGCTTCATCTCCTTCGCTTCGGTAATCGACGTCAGCGGCGCGATGTTTATGGAGACGGTCGAGGCAAATTCCGCTTTCATGCACCTTGCGGGCGACGTGATCAACCCCTACGCATTCTGCGACATCGACAAGCAACAGATCATAGTCGAAAAGGCGGTCGATTGGGTAAAGGATCATCCATACAAGGCGATATTTTCGGATAAATTCCCATCCATGGCTAGCGACCGCAAGGCGGCTTTAAAGGAAGTAATAGAAAAGCTCAAAGCCGATCAGCAGAAGCAAAAGCAGTATTTCGCCGATCCAAAAAACAGAGCCGATTACATCGCTGAGCGTAAGAAATACCGCACAGACGAGCGCTTCTGCGACTAAATTTGCGGCTAATTTAGTCGGGCGGGCTTTGCTAGCTTAGCCGCATTTTGCCTAAATTTCAACTCGCAGGTTAAATTTGGGCAAATTTCAAGCTATGCTTCAAAATAAAATTTAAGGAAAGGGCGTGAGCAAAATCTGCTCGGCTTTGCGCTGATGGAGTTGCGAGACGAGCTGCGTAGGCTGTATAAAAACTACGATCTGATCGATAAGAAATTTTTGCGAGATTAGGCGGCTTAAAATTTAGCCACTGCGTCATTCTATCCGCTTTTACACCCTATTCCTCGCCCAAATTTAAACGCATTGCTAGCTCGCAAAGGCGCGCGGCCTTAGTGGCCTGCGCCGAAGAAATTACACATCGCCGTGCCTATCACGATGAGCGCTATGCCGCAGATCGCGGGCGCAGAGAGTTTTTCGTGGAAGTAAAACACCGAAAGTAGCGATGCCAACACTATGCCAAGCCCACCCCACGTGGCGTAGGCGACGCTAAGCTTTACCGTTTTTAGCGCGAGTGCCAAAAAATAAAAGCAGGCGCCGTATGCCGCCAGCGTAGCGAGCGAATAATTTAGCTTGCTAAATCCGTCCGAGAGCTTCATACAGTTGGTTCCCACCAGCTCCAAAACTATCGCAATGCCCAAATAAAGGTATCCCATAAGTGCTCCTTAATGTAATTTGAGCCGAAATTTTATAGAAATTTCTCTTAAATTTCACCCAAAGGCGCCTCCTAGCGGCTTGCGTAAAATTTGCGCCGCATATTTGAGTAAAACCGGCGCTTCAGCGACATAAAATTCCGCTCGCCGATCTACGCAGAATTTCATGAGCATACCGCAGCATAAAATTCCGCTGCCGCTGCCTCAAAGCCAGAGTTTTTTAAATTTAGCCGCATGCCGAAATTTTATCCGTTTTTATATACGAACATTATATAATTATCAAAATTTTTTCCAAGGAGAGAGGATGAAAAAGCTCGCTACGATACTTGCGCTGCTCTGTGCGGCGGCGTTTGCCAAGGAGTATGAGTATATGGTGCAAAGTATGAGCTACAGCTCACTCGGAGAGCGCAAGGAGAGCACGCATCTAAGCTATGACGCGGCGGCGCGCAAGCTAGAGCAGATAAGAGACAGGAACTCCTCGGACGGCCTAGGCTCTAGCTACAAAGAGATCAGCTACTTTGACGAAAAGGGGGGAATGGTTAAATTTGAAGTATTTGGCCTCGATCTTAAAAGCGGCAAGTGGAAAAAAATAGAAGACTACATGGAAAGCGTCAAAGATGGCATCACGACGCGCGAGAGCAATTCGATAGCGGATGACGGCACGCGCAATGCGAGCAAAACCGTCTCCAGCTACGACGGCAACGCAACCGAAGATGTGCGATATAAGCTCATAAAGGGCAAATGGCATAAAGAGAGCATGAACAGATCCGTAAAAAACGCGCGGGATAAGGAGGAGCTTACGATAAGCTTCAAATGGGACGGCAAGAGCTGGCAGCCCAAATATAAGACCGAAATTTTCTACGACGGCCTAGGAGAGATGAATGGATACGTAACCTACGAGTTTGTAAACGGCGCGTGGCAAAACAGCGAGCGAGAGATGCTTAACGGCGATCGAAACGGCAGCTACGAGCAGATCCGCAGCACTTTTCAAAACGGCGCATGGCAAAACGCGACGATGAGCAAGCACGTGCTTGATGCCGCGAAGGGCGAGGGGATCGTTACGAGCTTCATCTGGAACGACGAGAAGGGCGCGTGGGATAATATGAGTAAACAAACCGTTATCAAGAAGGGGGCGGATCTTAATATGACCTCTTATCTGTGGGACGAGCGGCTTAAAGAGTGGGTCAAAAGCTACTCAAACGGCGAAATTTACGATAAATCGGGCGAGCGACTACTAGAGCAAAGCTACGAATCAAATTCCAGCAGCGGCAAATACGTCTATAGCTACGACGAGCGCGGCAGCAATACGGCGATGGATATCTACAAACTTGACGCGAGCGGCAAATGGGTGCAAACCGGGCGCTCGGAGGCTACTTACGACACCCAAATCCCGTCAGATAGCGTGGGGCACGGCGCCGCGCTGATGATGTTTGAGATGCCTAGTATCTACGCGATAACGAGCTTTAAGGAATTTAAGCTTAAAGACGGCAGGTCCGAGCTCATAACGGAGCAGACGTGGAAATATAAAAAGATAAAGTAGCGTTTGAAGATGCGTCGGTAAAATTTCGCGGCTAAATTTTATCTGCGCGTCCTTGCGCGAGTGCTGCAGTTAAATTTTATCATCGCGGCGTTTAAATTTAACAGACGCGGCGCCGCGCGAGCTTTGCGTTTAAATTTAGCGGACGTAGCATGGATTAAAATTTAGACAATAAAAGGAGCGGTCATGAGAGGTGTTTTTAAAATTTCACCCGAGGGTGCGGCAGATTTTGCGGCGGCAAATTTAAAAGCGCGAGCGATTATTTTGGCGGGCGCTTTTGGGGCGCAGGCGGCGGTTTCGGCAGACAAGCTTCGAGTTCGAGCGGCAGTTTTAGCAGGCTCTATTTTGGCGGCGACGTTAACGCTTGCGATGCCTGCGGGCGCGACCGAGACGGCAGCAAAACACGCGGCGGCGGATAAAATTTGTCTGCAAAAGACGAGCTATAAAACAGAAGGCGGCGCCCTGCCGCGCTACGAATATGAAGTGAGCCAAAACTACGACGCCAAAACCCGCCGCTTAGAAAAAATTTACAGAAAAAGCAGCGAAGAGGGAGCGTCCGTATCGAAAAGCTTTAGCAAATTTGACGAAAGCGGCGAGCGCGAGATCGAAAATATCGAATACGACTGGGACGCGGACGCAAATAAATTGCGCGAAACGGCGATGAGCAAGCAGGAGATCGCAAAGGATGGCTCAAAAATTTATTTCAGCCTGCAAAGCAAGGACGGCAAGCCATACGACGGGGAAAAAGCCGTCGAAAAGCGCGAGGGCAAAACGGAAATTTTACAAAATTTCACGCTAAAAAAGGGCAGATGGACGCCGACGTACCTTACAAAAAGGATTGTCGATGAAAGCGACAGAAACAATTTCGTATCGACCTATGAATGGAACGCCAAAGCGAAAAAATGGGTGCCGTACGAAAAATCGATATATCACTACAACGGCGACGCTTACGCGGGCTCCGAAGGCTACGCGTGGCGCGGCAAATGGGTGCCGCTTACAAAACATACCGTCTTTACGGCGGCGGACGGGACGCGCAGCGAGATAAATTTTATATGGCGCGACGGCGCCTGGGAGCGCGATGAAAAGGTCTTACGCAAGATCGAGCCTAAGTATAGGCGCTTTAGCGAGCTAAGATCGCGCTGGGACGCCGCAAAAAACGAGTGGAGGGAGTACTACAAAAACGTGCACGAGGAGACCGAGGAAAGCAGGCCTCTACGCGAGCGAACCGAGCTCTGGCGCGAGGAATCGCAACGCTGGGAGGTCGTGTTTGAAAACGAGTTTAGCTACGACGCGCGCGGCAACGTGATAAAAAATCGCACGGCCTCCGATGGCAAGTAGTACGAATACATCTACGACTACGACGAAGCGGGTAATAACATCTCCATCATCCTGCGCGAGCCTGATGAGAGCGGCAAATGGCACGAGACGCAAAGGACGCAAAACGTCTTTGAGCCTGAAATTTTAGCGCAGGACGTCCTGGATCGCGGCTTCATCGGCGACTACATAGCCGCGGGCGAAAACGCGATCAAAAGCAGCAAGCAGTATTTTCTAAAGGACGGCGAGTTTAAGCTAAACGAAACTCGCGAGTGGGTTTACGGAAAATGCGAGCCGCAATAAAATTTGAAAAGCCTCATGAACGAGCCTTATATCGTTAAAATTTCAGATAGCGACGCGATGATGTTCGGCTGCGAAGCGGACGAGCGGGTGCGCGAATTTGCCGCTAAATTTGACGGCTGGGAGTACGAAAGCGAGTTTGAGCGGACCAGCTATCTGCTCGGCACGGACGTTTTTATCGAGGTTGCGAGCGAGGAGAGCTTAAATGAAGGTGCTTTACGCGCTCAAATTCCAAACAAAAAGGCTTTGGACGCTGACGGCGGCACGGCATTTTTGAGCCTGCGCGAGTGGGACGGCAAGGGGCATTCGCGCGAGCGGTGAAATTTTACGCGCCATCAGCGAGGATGAGGACGGCGGCGCGGCGTATCTGCTTCTTAGCCCGAGACATATCGCCGCAGAGGAGCTGCGAGGCGCCTTTGAGGACAAGCCGCCGCAGGAGTTTGCGCGCATTACCCGTGGCCTCGAAGCCAAATACGACTGCAAAGACCGAATGCTCTGCTACGTCGTTTGCTATTTTACGCCGAAAGGCAAAGAGGGGATGCGGGCGGACTTCGGCGTCTGAATTTAAAGCGCGGCGGATTAAATTTAAAATTTGCCCGCACGGCATGCTCGCGCCGAATGGCGAAGGTTTTATCTTACGCGTAAGATCTGCGCCGCATGAGTGCAAACAAAATTTAAGCGATAAAATTTAAACCGCCGCGATGAGCGAAATGGGAGTCAGAATGATAAAATCCATAAAATTTGGGGGCGAAAGCATCGAGGAGCTGGAGGTTTGGTACTATGCCCCAAAGCACGAATGCAGCGCGGCGGAGTTCGCGCAGCAATGCGGCAAGCTCGTACGCGCGGACTTTGGGCTCGCCTCCCTTTACGAGATAAAATTTGAAAAATTTACGCCGAGCAAGCCCGATGATTTTATGAAAGAGCGGATAACGGCTGCTTTGAGCGCGGCAGGGCTATCGGACGAGCCTCGTAATTTCGCAATGGGCGGCGAGAACGACTGGGACTGGCAGGAGTGCTCGTTTGAGGCGAGCGGACAGCGATTTTTACGCATCTGGGCGACGTCGGCTTGATAAATTTAGCCCCGCTAGCGGGCTTTGAGGCGAAGTGCGAGTTTTTAAAATTTAAAGTTTCAAGCGGCGCATACCGTCGCGCCGAAACGCATTTCATCGAGCCTTAAATTTTAAAATTTCGGTCGCGAGCTTTCGGATTTTAAAATTTAAACGGCGCTGGGCTTTGAAGTGCAGCGCGAATTTTGCGGCGCGGTAAAATAGCAGCGCAAACGATAAAAAACGGCGCTCGCTAAGTAGAATTTTATAAAAGTTGAATGCGGCGCGCCGTATTTAGGACGCAAAAAGCTTAAACGGGCTTAGGAAGTAAATTTCGATCTAAATTTAGGCGAGACGCCAAAAATTTTAAAATTTAAACGCAAGGAGTGAAAAATGGATGTTTTGCAGAGTTTCGGGCAGGAGTATGTGCGGCAGCTCAGAGACGGGTCGCTGGCGTGGTTGGATGCGGTCATGAGCGGGCAGATGAAAGGCGCGCGGTGCGAGCGACTTATGCATCGATAGCGGACTTTTCGCTGCAGCAGAGGGAAGCACCAAGGACGCTTTGCGCGCATCTTACCGATCACGTCCTGCATGAGACGCTAAGCTTTTTCGAGCAAAGCGAGCGCTGGCGGCTTGCGGACGAGGCGGGCGAAAATCTAGCCGAGCTCTCGGACGGGCTTTGCGGCGAGCTCTACGGCGAGGACGGCTGGATCGAAAAATTTAGCGGCTATCCCGCAAGCCTGAAATAATGCGCTACGAATTTACGTGCCTGAGCGCCCCGCTTTGAGCAAAATTTATTTGAAGGGAAAATATGAAAAACTTATTTTTAGCCGCGCTTGCGGCATTAGCGCTTAGTGGCTGCGCGGGCTTAAAATGCGGCGCAAAGGACGGACGAGACGTCGCCGAAATCGACGTGCCCGAAGATGGCTGGACGAGATACCTAAGCACCGACGGCGAGATCAAGGAGGTCGCATTTTTCACGGCGTTTTTCTCCAAGCAGTTCCGCCAGAGCCCAAAAGATGGCGAAAAGATCGGCTTCGTGCTTACCAAAAAGAGCGGCGAACGCATACCGATAAGGCTCGGCAATATGTATAAGGCGGCAGACGGCGCATTCGCGCTCGCGGATCTTGACGCGCAGAGCGACGTATGGGGCGGAGCGGAGGAGCTGCGAAGAGCGAAACGGGCGAAATTTTATAAATTTCAAGAAGGCAGCGTCAAAGTGACGGACTATGAGGCGCAAGGCGGGCTTTGCGAGGCGTTTTACGCAGGCGAAAAGATACGCGTCAAAAGCATACTAAGCCGCCGCACGAGCAAGGCAGACGGGGCTAGCGGCGAAATTTCCGCCGTGCAGACGCAGGGCGAAATATCGCGCGACATCGTCAAGGCTTTAAACTCGCACGAAAAGCCGTCGCCGCAAAGCTCTAGCAAAAATTTAGCAAACAAAAAGAGTACCGCGCAAAAAACCGATAGCGAGGCGTTAAAACCGGAGGCAGAGGCGTTAAAAAATATCATCTGCTATAGATAAAAACAAAGTCGATTGAAATTTCAGTTTAATGAGTGAAAATTTTGCTAAAATTTTAAATAAAATATCTTTTTAAGGAGTAATAAATGAGAAAAAGCGTTTTATTTTTCCTATTGCCGCTGTTTTTGTTCGGCGGCGAGGCGCAGAAGCAGCTAAACGTCTTTGAGCTAACGCCGTCAAAGATGCCGCCGCAGCAGTTTAAGGTCGAAGCGATCTTTTCCAAAGAGATCAAAGCCGACTGCAACGACGCGTATCTGATCGGTGGCAAAATAGAGCAAAAAGAGAGCTCGGACGGGCTTTATTACGAGTTTAGCGGCGGCGATGAGCTTGCTCAAACGCTGATGCTGTGCGACGGCAAGAAACAAAAGAAGCGGATCTATTACGAGCTCACGCATCTATTCGCCTACGACGGCGGCGAAATTAGAATTTTAGCGCCCAAAGACGTCAAGGTCGAGCTTAGAATTTACGAGCTCGTAGAGAGCAAAGAGCCTAAAATCCGCAAGATGAAATAATTTCGCAAGAAGCAGGGCGGACCGAGCTTATGCGCGGCAGAATTTCCGCCATGCAATAGATCTTTCATCGCGCAATGGGCTTGCGCGTAGGCGAGACAAATTCTACGGCGCAAGACAAATTTTCTACGGAGAAGAATGGAATTTCGGCATCGATGGGTCGTTTGGTTAAAATTTCAGTATAATTTCGCAAAAACAAGGAGAGAGCATGTCAGAGAGAATTTTTGAAAGCCTAAAAGAGCTTTTGACGCAGCAGGGCGCGCGCTTCCGCGTAGTAGCTCACGAAAGCGCGGGCACCTCCGCCGAGGTCGCCAAAATCCGCGGCACGCAGCTAGGACAAGGCGCAAAGGCGCTAGTTTGCACGATCAAGGGCTTTAAGGATGGGCAAATCTCTTTCGCGCAAAATTTAAATTTAGCAAACGCCGATAACGCGCAAAACTCCAATGCTTCCAGCTTTGCGAGCGCTCAAGGCTGCGAAAACGGCGCCTGCACGGAAAATTTAACTTTAACCGCCGATCAAATCTGCGCCAATGTGCCGCAGCAACTGAAGCTTCCTAGCGACAAACCCGCGGGCAGAAACGGCAGGATCTACGTCCTAGCGGTCTTCGCAGCCGATCATAAAACCGATCTAAAGCGCTTGGCAGAGGGGCTTGGCGGCACGAAAGCATCGCTCGTAAGCCCCGATGAAGTGGGCGATCTCACGGACTGCGTCATCGGCTCGGTGCCACCGTTTAGCTTCCACGACAAACTGCTGCTAATCGCTGATCCGTCGCTGTTCGGACGCTTTGATGAGATCGCTTTCAACGCGGGCTTGCTCGATCACTCGATCATTTTAAACGCGCGGGATTACGCGCGCATCGCAGCGCCGCGCATCGTTAGCTTCACCGAAGAGGCGCAGGACGGCGAATAGCCGCGCATCGTCCGTTTCACACAAGAAGAGGACTCGGATTAAATTAGCCCAAAAGCAAGGGTAGAATAGAAAAAGATGGCTAAGGATGGCTGTAAAGCGGCGCTTTGATTTTTGATCTTTTTTCTTCATATTAATAAGGCTTTAAAATTTTCAGTATGATTAGGAGAAAAGGGATCACGACCGAAACAGGGGGGGGATGCTATGAAGAAGGTGTGGATATTTTTGCTGTGCCTACTTACGCTATGCGGCATGGAAAATGCCGCGGCCAAGGAAGACGATGCGCCGCGGCCAGAGATTTATCAGAGTATGAAAGATATTTACGACGATCTACCGATCGCGCAACTGCCAATGCGCTATCCGGGAGAAATTTCGCCCTTAGCAGCTATCGATAAAAATTTACTTGATAAAAATGAGCTGTTTTCGTTCGCAAAGGAGAACTTTTTAATTGACAATCTAAGCGCGTACTGGGTGAGGATCAAAGACATAAGGGCTTGTCGTTTGCCAGAAAAGAGCGTCAAAACAATTCTGCTAAGGCTTTATCTGGGGGATTTCCAAGATAGCAAGCACGGGCACGAATATGTTTTTATGTGCCTTTTAAACGACGCATTTCGTATAAGCGATTGTCGCGAAATTTACGCCGATTACGTGCACTGCGGTAAAAGCAAGCCGCCGATGCGCGCCAAGCAGGAGTTCGTCATCGGCGCCGATTTACGCTGCACAGTAACAACGCACTACTATACTTTAGATAGCGATAAAGAGCTGCACAGAAATGTCTGCGTGCACGAAATACAAAACGGCACGATCGTTACTAAGGATTAAAATTCAAGGCGATCTTGCGAGATGTTTTTGGTCGTAAAGCCGTAAATTCATAAGCAGAGCCGCAAACTGAGACGCGAATTTGCTCTATCTATGAGCCCAGCTATTTCAAATCGCGATAAAATAACGCTTAGACCGAGCCTCGAATTCATCATATTGATGAGGCACTGTTTCGAGCCGCGCCAAAACGGCTCGTAAATCTTTGGTGCACCGCAGCGTCCCACTAAGATGCGTCGCCTTGCGGAGCATTTTAACGACGACGAGCGCTTTATTGGTTTTGACTTCCTGCAACAAGCTAAATATCAAATCTGAAATTCTTGGTGCGCCCCGAAAGCAGCGAGGATAAAACATCCAAATTTTAAAATTTAAAAATTTTTAAAAAAATGTGAGATTAAAGAGAATTAATCGCGACGATATCGCATCGCCGCGACTGGAGAGGGCATCATCGTGCCCGCGAAGGTATTTATTTCATAGCGCCTTGTTGTTTCATCTGATCCATCATCTGCTTAAATATCTCTTTAGCTTGTTTGCAAGTGGCCTCTTGCTGCTCCTTAGGAAGTGCGCTGATCTGATCCATAGACTGCTTTTTTTGATCCTCATACATCTTGACCTGCTGCTCTTGACCAGCTTGTTTGTAGGTGTCAACCATCTTATCAAGATCTGCGAAGTACTCCTTGCAGCTATCTGAAAGATCTGCGGCGCTAAGACTTAGCGCAAAGCCAAAACTAGCCAAAACTAAAAGTGATTTTTTCATTTTTCTCTCCTTGTAAAAAATCAGCGAAAGTATATCATTTCGCTTAGTAAATTTGCCTTAAATTTTAATCAAATACGGCTGTTTTTTTAAATTTATAGCGCTTTTGAAATTTTAAAATTTTACTCTCGCTGCGACGCTTACGTTTTTTAAAATTTAACTCATCTTTAAATTTTAAAATTTCAGCTCTTGGTTTAGCAACAACCGCCGGTGCTCTTTAAAATTCGGTCCTCGCCGCCTCTTGGGGCTGCAGCGTAAAATCACTTCTCTTCAAATCTAATCTGCACCGATTTTTTGTGCGCGCCGAGCCCCTCGGCGTCCGCTAGCGCCATGCACGCGCCTCCGAGCTCGTCTATGGCGCGTTTATTTAGCGCTATGATCGAGCTTCGTTTGATGAAGTTATAAACCCCAAGAGGCGAGAAAAATCGCGCGCTTCCGCCGGTCGGCAGCGTGTGGTTAGGGCCTGCGAGGTAATCGCCCATCGCCTCTGGCGTGTAGTGGCCCAAAAATATCGCGCCTGCGTGGCGTATGCGCGGAAGCAGCTCGTAGGCGTTCTCGGTCGCGATCTCGAGGTGCTCGACCGCAAGCTCGTTCATCAGCTCCACGCACTCGTTCATATCGCGCGCGATGATGATTGCGCCCTTGTTTTGGATGCTGGCGCGAGCGATCGGTTCACGCGCGAGCGTAGGAAGCTCGCGCTCGATATGCTCTGCGACGCAAAGAGCGAATTTTTCATCGTCGCTTATCAAAAAGCTACTCGCGATCTCGTCGTGCTCGGCTTGGCTGAGCAGATCCACGGCGATGTTGCGCGGATTTGCCACGGCGTTTGCGATGATGCCCACTTCGCTAGGGCCTGCGATCATATCGATATTTACGTCGCCGAATACGAGCTTTTTAGCGGTCGCTACGAAGATATTCCCGGGGCCCGTGATGACATCGACCTTGCCGATCGTGCGCGTGCCGTATGCCATCGCCGCGATCGCGCTTGCGCCGCCCACCTTGTAGGCCTTTTTGATCCCCAGCACATGCATCGCCGCAAGCAGTAGCTCGTTTACGACGCCGCCCACGGCGGGGGTGCAGACGCTGATATCCTCCACGCCCGCGACGATTGCGGGGATCGCGTTCATCAGAAGCGAGCTCGGATACGCTGCCTTGCCCCCCGGGATATACAGCCCCGCGCGATCTACCGGCGTGATCTTTTGCCCGAGCATCGCGCCGCTTGGATCGAAGCTAAACCAGCTTCTCTCAAGCTGCTTTTCGTGATAGGCGTAGATGCGCTCGTATGCGACTTGTAGCGCGTTTTTTAGCTCTGCGGTTAAGCCTTCATACGCGAGACTCATCTGCTCTTGCGTGATAGCCAGATCGCCCTGCACGCGCCATCTGTCAAATTTCTCAATCTGTTCAGCTAGCGCCTCATCGCCGCGCTCTCTGATATCTTCGATGATACCGCTTACGACGGGCATTACCGATCTCATATCCATCTCGCCGCGGCGCACCAGCCTTGCAAACTCCTCTTTGAAATTTGCCTTCGTACTTTTTAAAATTTTCATTTTTGCTCCTTGTAATGCTTGGAATTTTAACGCTTTTTGCTAAATTTCGCCTTTAAGCTCGCGGCTGTATAAATTTAAAGACCCTTTGGGCCCGCCGATTTTCAAAAGATTAAGCGAAAATGAAATAAAATAGCCGAAATTTTAAATGGAGCGATGTATGAAAAAGATATTTTTAGCGCTGATCGCTACGGCGGCTTTATCGCTACTAGCAGAAGCCACGGCTTTGTCATCGACGAAACAAGAGGATCCCGGTATAAGCAAGTTGCAAAGCGAATGCGATAATAACAACACCTTAGCATGCGTAAATCTCGCCATGGCATACTATTCAGGGGATGGTGTGAAGCAGGATTATGAGAAAGCAAAAGAGCTAAATTCTAAAGCCTGTAATTTGGGCGACGGCTGGGGTTGCACCACCTTAGGGGCGTCATACGAATACGGCAAGGGCGTAGAACAAGATTATAAAAAAGCGAGTAAATTGTATTCTAAAGCTTGTAATTTAGGATATGGCATAGGATGTACTAATCTTGGAATTTTATATGAAAAAGGGGAAGGCGTAAAACAAAGCTACCAAAAAGCGAATGAACTATACTCTAGAGCTTGTGAGTTAGAGCTTGCTCAAAGCTGCTATAATCTCGGGAATTCATATGAAAATGGTAGCGGCACAAAGCAAAACTACAAAAAAGCATATGAGTTATATTCTAAGGCTTGCGATCTAGGATTAGTCAATGGGTGCTACAATATGGGAGTTCTATACTATTCGGGCGAGGGCGTAGAGCGAGATTCTAAAAAAGCAAACGAGCTATTTTCGAAGGCTTGTCGCTTGGAATTTGCCGACGGTTGCTATAATCTTGGGATTTCATATTTCTATGGTGAAGGCGTAAAACAGGATACAAACACTGCAAAAAAATATTTAAATAAGGCTTGCGATTTAGGATCTCAAGTCGGTTGTGACGGATATAGAAAGCTAAATGAGCTAGGCTTTTAATTCATTTAAATTTTTCGCATTTAAAGCGCACATTATCATTTTACACTCATGTTTCCAGCTATTCAAAATTTCTATAATTTCATCTGTAGAATATTCACTCAAAAATTTTAAAATTGTCCCTGAAATTCCAACGCCACTTGCTCCTAATACAAGGCATTTTATTACATCAAGCGGATTTCTCACTCCGCCACTTGCAACAATTTCAACTTTTCCATCAAACTTTTTTTCATCCAAAAGTGCTTGAACCGTCGTCTTTCCCCAGTCATTCAAATATTCAAAATGATTTTTACGGCGCATATTCTCGATATAAGCAAAGTTTGTTCCGCCACGACCACTTATATCCACTGTTTTTATTCCCAATTCTATCGCTTTTTCAATGGTTTTGCTGTCCATTCCAAAGCCAACTTCTTTTAAAATCAACGGAACTTTTATATTTTTTATAAAATCTCCCAAATTACTTTCCCATTCATTAAAATTTCGACTTCCTTCAGGCATTATGAGCTCCTGCATAAGATTTATATGAATTTGCAAGAATATTGGATTTAATTCTTTTATCGCTATTTGTCCACTTGTGAAATCTTTATCTATTCCGATGTTTGTCGCAAGTAATAAATTTTCATTATTTTTTCGCACAATTTTGAACGAATCGTCATCTTTATTTTTTAGTGCTGCACTATATGAACCTGTTACAAGCAAAATTTCACATTCATTT
>NZ_CALIMW010000251.1 GCF_938045405.1 uncultured Campylobacter sp.
ACGTAATAATTCACAAGCGTGCCGGTGATTTGGTCTTTGCAAAACATTAGTCGAATACCTCTTCGGCAATCGTAAGTTTAGGAAGGAAACCATAGAATTTATTATAGAAATTGCCTGGCGGTAAAATATATCTGCCAAAATAATCTTTTAAAGTAATTTTATAATCTTTTTTAAGTTCTTCTAGTAAATTTTTACCAACGGATATCGTATATAATCCCAAATCTTTTTCCGAATCTTTAATTTCTGCAATAATTTCAAATTTATCGTCATTTGATTGTAACAATTTATCCCGATTATCTAAAAACTTGTCGAAATGCCCACTATACTGCTCTACAAAAATTGAAACCTTCCACTCCTGTTTTGGCATAAAATTTTCATTAAATTTTTTAAATAATGTTTGAAATTCCAGGTTTTTAGCGTATTGCAATAAATCTACACTAGTCGTTTCATTCTTTGTACTTTCAAAATAGCTCTCTAGGACATTATAAATTTCGCTCTCTTTTATATTTTGCGATAGAATTTCCTTTATCTTATCCTCTTGCAGATCCGTATCGTGATATGGGAATGATTTACCTTCTAAATAATCAAAAACTATAACTTTTGCAGGCCTATCTGACAAGCCTTCACGATTTACTCTACCCGCAGCTTGAATAATAGAGCCAAAGGGGGCAAACTCTCGAAAACCTATATCAAAGCTAAGATCGACTCCCACCTCGATCAGCTGCGTTGCAATCAAGATAATCTTTTTACCACTACTTAATTTAACTTTTATCTCGTCAATAATCTCAACTCTGTGAAGTGGAATTTGGTGCGTAGTCAAAAGATAGACGCTATCTTTATTCTCGCTTTTGCTTTTTATGACTTCATATAGCTTTTTAGCTTTTGAGATGGTATTTACGACACAGAGTACTCTTTGATCTTTATGGGCTAAAATTTCATCTTTTAGGATGTCAAAATCGTTTAAATTTGGCTTATAAACGAGCTCATATCTATCCCTATCTCGCTCGTATAAAACAGGGCTTGAAAGCTCAGTAAAATTTTCAAGCTCTGCTGCAATATGAGGCATAGTCGCAGACATAAGTATAAAGTGGATATTGTATCTTTTTGTAAATTCATTAAAAGCGGCAGAAATCGGCCTCAATAAAACTCTTGGGATATTTTGTATCTCGTCTATTATGATAACACTATCTCGCAAAGTTTCTAGTTTTAAATTATCTCTATTGTGATTTGAAAAAAATACGTAAAATAGCTGATTGAAAGTCGTAACGATAAAATTCTCATGCCAAATATCAGCCAAAAATACTTTTTGCATAAACTGCTCTTGCTCATCTTCATTATCTTTTTCTTTATCTCTTTTACTACTTTTATAGCTTGTTAGGTGATGATATTTTAGTACGTTTTGATCCGATATTATCTTTTGATATTCGCTATGTGTTTGATCTATAATAGAGGTAAATGGTATAGCTGTTATAATTCGTCTTTTATCGCCTTTTATTTTAGCTATTTGCAGTGCTAAATTTAGGGCCAAAAACGTTTTCCCTATACCGGTGGGCGCTTTAATCAAAAACTTATCTTTTTGCGTATTATGATTAAAATTTTGAAAAATAAGTTCCTTCGCTTTTGTTCTGTATTTGTTTTTACTGCCAGTTTGCTTTGAGGTTATAATATCTTCTATCTTATTAAGATAAAGATCTATTTTTTCTTCACTTAAAATTTCTACATTTTTATAGGATTTAGAAAAAATAGCTTCAAATTTATCTGCCAAAATAAGCCTCGAATAGCGCTTCTTAAAAATAAAGTAGTTATCTAAAATTTGGTATTTTTCCAGCTCGGCCTCTAAATCCAAAAAACAGCCAATAAAATCATTAACATCGGGCTTTATCTCTAAATTCGATCTACAAATCACTTCATCTATCTTTTTAAATTTATCTTTTATTTTTGCTTTTATATTGCCTAGTTCTCTAAAGAAAGATTTAAGATCGGGCAAATCGGAATGATGTTTTAGAATAGTAAAAAAATTAGCTAAAAAATTTATATCTTTATCGACTCTAATAAAAAAATATATAAAAGCACTCTCTAGAGTATGCGTTGTTTTTAGCTTTTGTTGGGCTTTTTCAAAGTCCTCTTTTGAGGCAAAATTTTCTACTTCTAAATTTATATAATCTTGAAATCTCTGTGCAATCTTAGCAATATCGTGAAAGGATGCCGTCTCCTTATGATCACTTTCATCAAAACTATCGCTTATATTTTTTACATGAAAATTGTATGATTTTTTAGGATGCGAGTTAAAAGAGTTTGAAATTTGCATTATACAAATCTACAATGATAAATTTCATCGACGCAAACTATCTCGTAAATCTTAATATCTCTAGCTTTTATTTGCTTGTTAGATAATATTAAATTTACGCCCGAAGCAGGAGACCTCTCTGGCGTTAAAACACTCGCAAAACTAATCGGAGAATATAAAATACCTTCTTCAAAATCTATATTTTTTACGTCATCTTGAAGCACGAACGAATCTATATTTATTTCATCAAATTTTTTCTCTCCATATTTTGTTATTTCTATGAATTCGAAATTGCCCGCAAATTCGCTATTGCCAAGATAAAATGAAAATTTACAAATTCTATTTTTTAGATTATGAATCACTTCGTCTTCGAGCTTAAATTTATCAATAAAAATTATATACTTAGGATAAATCAAGAGTTCTCTATTTATTGGTTTTTGAGGAGCTCTATCGTCACGCAAACCAAGCGAGATTTTTTGCATATCAAATTTAAGCAAACTATTTAGATGAGACTTTGTAAATTTCGTATAGTCGTTTATATAATTTTGCGAAAAACTCTTTTTCAAAATAGGAGCACATGAGATTACGCTATATTTAAAGTCGTCAAATCTATCATCATTTAAATAGTTATCTATGCCAAGTACAGCTGCCAACATACCACAAACCGTAGTTTTTGGAGGGATGGGTAAAGTGATATTTTGACTAATCCCCAAAGGATCTCTAAAACAAGCAAATTTACCCCAAATTTTAAATGCAAACATTACAGTTCTTTGACCTCTAAATTTATATTTAAATTTTTAAAATTGTCCAGATACTTTTTAGCCGAATCATCATAAAAAACTACTACTTTTTCTATTTTTTGACTCATATTTTTTAACGACCTTACAAGAGCCGAGAAATTTAATTCACATTCGCTAAAAGTACGAAGCTGTTGAGAGTTTTCATTATCTATACTTACAAGCTCGTCAAGTAGCCCTATCATATAAGTATCTTTGTAGATAATCCTTATAAGCATTCTTGGTTTTTGTCCGACTTTACTCCTAGTGTTGAGCAACTTGGTGCCTTGCCACATAGAATCAAGCATATCGGCAACATCTTCTTCGCTCGCGTTCGTTTTATCGGCACTTAGAGAATTTATAGTACCGTACATTGCAAACAGCCCATAAGGTATATAATTATCGGTTCTAAATGTCTTATTTAAGCTATTGTCTTTACCGAAAGCGCCGGTTCCTTGTGATAAAATAGTCTCTGTTTCATTTAGTGATTTAGCCCAAGAAAATTGCACTGTACCTATAATTTGAAGATTACTTTTGGGTGCCACTCCTCCAAAAAGTCTATTGTCAATGCAGCTTAAAAAAACTTTTTTATCATCTTTTTCATTTAAAGCACTCTTCAACTCAGCAAATCTGGTTTCTGCCGATTGTACCTGCTCTGCGTTATTTACAAATACAGTTTTACCTTTTCTATATTGCAGATCATCTCTAATCGTTCTTTTTACTCTAACATCGCTAACGACGGCCCTTCTATCGCTTTCATCGTATCTTGGTGCATTATCGTTTAGCATGTCGCCGTTAGGATTAGTCATTTTTGCATCCCATAAAAATAAAATTTCACTATGCTTTGCCAACTCACTCATTGTCTTCTCCTTGTTTTTGATTTTCTTTTTTAAATTTTGCATAATCATTAAACCCTTTAATGAAAGCAAAAGAAATCTCCTGTTGAGCTACTCTTATATTTTTCGGGTATATAAAATAAGTGGTAACTAATTGTGATAAATCATTGTTCTTGGGAGTATTTAGACTAAATAGCTTCTCAAAATAGGTTGCTTTATTAAAAATAGCTTTTAAATTTGATTCCGTTATTCTTTTGGTCGATAACCATTTTTTAAACGTCTCGTTCTTTTTTACAACTTTCCCGTTAGGATTATACGAACTATCGATAATACCTTTTGAATAAGCGCCTATTAAATAAGCTCCTTTTATTAAGCCATTCTCAAAATAATCGGGTTGCTCAAGCAATAATTTTTCAAAATATTCAGAAAAAAGTTCCATTCTACATCCTTATTGCATTTATATCTTTTAAAAATTTTAAAACCTTGTTTTCGTTCTCTACAAAAACATTCGGATACATTATCCACTCTTTTATGCCATCTTTCAATTTACTTTTATTTTCACCGTCAAACTCTCTAAAGTGCTCAAAACGCTTTAAAACTTCCAGATAACTTATTTTTAAATATCCTAAAAGCAATTTTGCTAAATATATTTTTTCTTGTAAAATTTTATTTTTCAAATTTGCAATGCTATTTGTAGATATAGCAAACTGTTCCGTAATCCTAAAATAATCCTTTAAATATACAAATCTAATATCATCATCCTCGTCTTGAAATCGTTTCATAGCATCCGTAATATGTTCTTCTTGCATCAAATTCGCTACCTTTCTTATCCTGCTTGGCAAAACATCTTCAAGAGTAGCAAATATTTTAACAGATAAATTGGTAACATTCACCTCCGTAAAGAATATATCGAGCGTAAAACTATTAATATATTTGAAATTTTCTATTTGCTTATTCAATTTTCTAATAAAGCTCTCTTCCCTAGCAGCTTCATCACTTAAAGTATTTGATTTCTCAAGAAAATTTATCATTTCCTTAAAAATATCTTCGTCAAAATTTACCATAGACGGAATTATTATATATTCTAATCCTTTGTAATAAAATTTAAGATTGTTTATCGCATACATCCAGCCTTTTTTGACCGATTTTGCCGTATTTTTTGACATAGGAAGACGGCTTATGGATTGCTCTTTAAATTTGTCATCATAATTATCCATAGTAAAAAACTTGACATTCGGATCATACCCGCAAGGTTCTTTTTCTTGGGTAACAATATCTATCTGTTCCTTTAAAAAAGCGTTCCCTTTTTTGTCCTCTATATGAGGCTTTACAAATTCATTAAGATAATTTTGCAAAACTTCCGGCATGAGCTCATAAAAACTTTTGCCATTTATAAGTAAAATCAGAAAATAATCGCCTTGCTTAAAGTCTTTCAATCCAAGCTCATCATTTTTGTAGTTATCTATATAATCAAAAACAATCTTTGCTAAACTATGATTTTGTGGATTTGAATAGATTAAAATGGAATTTTGTAAGGTATGCGAAATAGCTTGGAATTTTTTATATAAATCTTTTTCGTTTTGATACTCGTAGTTTGGGTATAAATAATATGAATTACTAGTTCCACCTATCTTTTTTGTAAAAAATGTTTTTATGGTGTCTAATGAAGTTCGTGATAGTTTTGGAGTACTAAGAAGCCTCCCGTTCTCAATTTTAAAATCAATAGCCAAAGTTATATGGTCACTATCCTTAAAATTGGAACTTTTAATCATAGCCTTAACATCGTCGTCACTTAGCAGGCTGCCAATTTTATAGAGTTTATGAGCTAATCCCATATCTTATTTTTACCTTAAGTATTTTAGTTAATTTTACGACCATTTTACTTAAATATTTCTAAAATTATTCTAGATTTGAAATCAGAATAAGATTAAGGCATTAAGAGGCATATTTTATTGTGATTCAAAACTAATTGCAATAAATACTGAACTCTATCTGCCCAAAATTTATGTCAAATATTTTAACATCTACGATAGGGCTAAAAAATATACACAAAATGCACACTATAATGCAGATTAAAGAATAAGGTTTCCCGTTGGGATTTAAAATTATTGTTTTAAAGGTTGTGACCTTATTCTTTTTGCTTTACAACCCCCAAAACCCCTACTCCGTAGTTCATACACCCACTTCCAGCGCCCGTGCCAAGGATCAAATTTATTAGTTCAGCCCTAGCTACAATTTTCCATCTTGCTTGCCACGCATATACCGGCTCGCGATTGTTGCCATAATAGAATTTCACAGACTCACCCGGCTTTTGCCACAATAAATTTAACTCCATTTCGCCATCATATTTTCGCTCCATAATCGTTTCAAATCGCTGTAAAATATTTGTCTTCATCATCTCTAAATGCCTGCTATCTTGCGGCTGCAAATAGACTTTATGCCCCAAAAGCCCGCTTACTGCGCACGCCACGTAGCCTTGCACAATAGCTTCGTTCTCGCAAATTTTATGATTTTTTGCTTCGACGGTAGTTTGCGTAAATAGAATTTCACCCAAGCTTAGCCCGTCTTTTAGCACTGCTAGCGCGATTTTACGTTCAAACTCCGGCTCGCATGAAGCAAATCGCACGCGCAAATCCTCTCCTCGCAAGATAAAATCAAACACCGTGCGTTTAAAAATTTTACCGCTTGATTCGTGCCTGTATCCTACGTGCTCTGAAGCCGGCAGATAGCGATAAAGAAAGCCCTGAATCAGCTGCGAGAGAGATTTTGTGATTTTTAGATTTTTAGTTGGTAATTTTGCGTTGATGATTAGCATTTGCGCTCCTTTGCGCGGTAAAATTTTGCCCAAGGTTCGCGCAAACCTTGGGCAAATGAGCTCTAAGTAAAATTAAAATCCTATCTCTTTGATATCGGCAAACTGCAAAAACGCGCGATAAATTTGCCCGATATTTGCGATACGATTTGCGCGTATCGCGGCATCCTGGACGTTTATCATCACATTATCGAAAAAATCATCAATCACGCCTTTAAGCCCAAATAGTGAGCGCAGATACCCACTCACGTCGTTTTCGTTGAGCTTAATCGCCCTGAACGCCGCATTTAGCGCACGCTCAGCATCGTGTTCGAATAGGCTTTCGTCCACCGCGCCTATTTTTTCGTCCTTGATGATATTGGCTAGGCGCTTAAAAGTCGCGAAATTTTCCCCGAAATCCGCTGCTGCTGCGATCTCGCCCAGCGCCTTTATGGCCTTGCTTAGTCGTAATAGATCGTTTTCGCCGCTTGCGATGCACGCCTTGATCACGGACGGATTTATTTCGTCAAAAATTCCGTATAACCTATCTTTTATAAAATCCAGCAGCTTAGAAATGTCAAATTTCTTATAATTTGGCGCCAGCTTTTGCGCCAGCGTATTCGCATCAAAGCTCAATCCTTGATTTAGTAAAATTTTAATTAGCCCCGTAGCTGCGCGGCGAAGTGCATACGGATCTTTATTGCCGCTTGGAACTTTATTGATACTAAAAAGCCCCAGGAGCGTTTCAAATTTCATCGCCACAGCGATTACGCTACTAAATACACCGCTTGGCAGCTCGCTATCCTCGCCGCTAGGCAGATATTGCTCGCGTATCGCGCGGCATACATGATCTGCCAGTCCAGCGTGTGCGGCATAGTAGCTGCCCATAATGCCTTGAAGCTCGCTAAATTCGCCCACCATCGTGCTGCTAAGATCTGTTTTACTAAACATTACGGCATTTTCTATATCCTGCGCAAAATCCTTTTTGCCGATCTCCGCCTCAATCTGCGTAGCATAATCCGCGCTCAGTGCCTTTGCTACCGCTAGCTCGCGCACTTGCTTATCATAAACCGAGCCAAGGGCTTGCATATAGGAAATTTGCTTAAGTTTTTCAGGGCTAAATTCCGCTTGCAAATCGCTTTTCCAAAAAAACATAGCATCGCTTAGGCGCGCGCGTAAAACTTTTTCATTGCCGCGTACTACAAGCTCATCATCATCGGTGATCGCATTACTAACAACAACGAAGTGATTGCTTAAGTTTTTACCCTCGAAAACTGGAAAATAGCGCTGATTCTCCTTCATCGAAGTGATAATGACCTCTTTTGGCACGCTTAAAAAATCTCGCTCAAAGCTGCCTAGCAGCGCCGTCGGATACTCGGTGATCGCCGTTACTTCATCTAGCAACGCAGGATCGACCTCAATCTTAAAGCCATGCTTTTTCTCGAGCTTTGCAAACTCGCTTAGAATTTTATCTTTTCTTTTTTGCTCGCTTAAAATTACGCCGTTACGCTCCAGCAGTGCGAAATAATCTGCGGCGTCTTTAAATTTAATCGCTTCATAGCCAAATTTTCTGTGCGGAAAAAATGCAGCCGCGCTTCGCACGCCATAAATTTCAAAATCTACGTTTTGACCGCCCAAAACGCAGGCTATGCTTCTTATCGGACGGATAAACTCAAACTCGCCGCTACCCCAGCGCATCGCGCGTCCAAAATTTAGCGATCGTAAAAACTCCTCTATCATTTCGCCTAGGATTTCACGACTATCACGCCCCTTTTGCACCGCAGCGTGGTAGAGCACCTCTTTGCCGCCCACCTGCCGAAATTCCAGCTCGTTTTCGCTTATGCCGCATTTTTTAGCAAAACTTAGCGCTGCAGGGCTCCATGCGCCGTCTTTGAGCGCGACGGATTTTGGCGCGCCCGTGCTTACGATCTGCGCATCATCGCCGCGTTTCGGAAAATCCTCGTGAAATAACACAAATCTACGCGGGCTAAATTCGAAGCGAAAGTCGCTATTTATGCGGTTAGCCTCAAGTACCGCGCGCCATTTTGGCGCGATATTCGCACGCTCTTTTAAAAACGGGATCGCAGGCAGCTCCTCGACCCCAATCTCAATGAGTAGTTCCATCTTTATCCTTTTTTCGTTGATTTCGTTTTTCGTTTTTCTCCATCATTTCGCGGTTAAATCCTACGATCATAAATATCATAAAAAGCACGAAAAGTGCGGTTATAACGGCGTGTATCATTCTACTATAAATTCCTTTTGCCCTTTATAAATCGTAAAATAGGCATTTTTAAATTCTAAATTTTTGCCGTTTTGCACAGGAGCGCTTTTGCGAAAAATTCTAAACTCGCCCGCGCTTTTTAGATCAATTATGCCGTCTTCAACGTCGCCTTTGATCGTGCTTATCACATCTCCTGCGCGCAGCTGCCGCACCGATGCGCTAGGCAAAACGTATGGTGCGATAGAGCCTACGTTGCCGCTTCTATATACGATCTCAAAATCGTCGATCTCAAAGCTTTGCTTATAAAATTTCGTCTTTTTTACTAGCAGATCGAGTTTATCGCCTAGCTGTAGCCCGCTGCCGCCATAGACAAAAACTCCACTTCCATCTTGAGAAATCGCAAAGCCATGGCGGTTTGTAAAACTCACGACTACGCCTTTTATCAGCACAGGCTCACTTATAATGCGCCCGTAAAGCTCCTCTATCGTGACGGTCTTTGCGGCACTAGCAGTATTTTTAGCTAAAAATTCTTGCTTTTTCGGCATAGATTTTAAAGCGCCTTCGTTCGTCAGAATGAAGCTAATCGGAAAATGATCAGAAGCGGTAGAGGATTTAACAACCGCGAAGCTGTCCTTTTTATATCCAGGCTCGCTACTAAAAAAATCGTCGCTAAGCAAGATATGATCGAGCACCGCGCCGCTTTCATGAGACTCACAAGAGCTAAAATGCTTTAACTGCGAGCAGGGATGCAGCGCCCACAAATCACTAAATCCATCGCGCTCGATAAGCTCGTTTAGCAAAGAATTTCGCCCGAAATTCGTATTAAAATCTCCCGCTACGATAGCGCGTTGGTGCCCTTGCAAAACCTCGCGCAAAAAGGCGAAATTGCGCTTGCGCTCGCTTAGCGGATTGCGTGCAGAGAGCATATGTACGACATAAAAGCTAAAATCAGCGCCGCCAAGCGCAAAATCAGCGCGCAAAATATCTCTAGTTTTAAGCTCTATCGGGCGGTAGGTTTTTTGAAATTTTATCGGTATGCGCGACATCACCGCCACGCCCGCAGGTGCAGTCTGTGCGCGCGAAAAAGCGTAGAATTTATAGCCCGCTTTCTGAGCAAGTGCTTTTAGCACAGCTTCGTTTTCGATCTCTTGCAGCCCCAAAATATCGGCATTAAGCGCGCTTATCTCATCCGCCACCGCTTGCAGCTTGCGCTCGTATTTTTGCTCGCTCCAACCACCGCGCCCGATCTCAAAGTCCGCATACTCCGTGCCGTCGTTTACGCCGTCGAATAAATTTTGCACGTTAAACGATGCGATTTTCAGCTCCGCCGCACCCGCACCGCAGAAAAACATCGCAAAAAGTAGCGCTAAAACTCGCAAACCGCGCTCCTAAAGTCGAATTTATCGATATTTTGGCGGATCGCTTCGTAGGTTACGATGCCCACGCTGGTAGCTAAATTTAAACTGCGCCCCGCCCCGCTCATCGGGATCGTGATGCAGTTTTCGCGCTTTGTGCGCATGATCTCAAGCGGCAGTCCGTGCCCCTCCGAGCCGAAAATCAAAAAATCGCCCGGCTGAAATTTTGCCTCATAGTAGAGCTTGTTCGTCTTCGTCGTCGCAAAAAAAAAGCGTTGCTTAAATTTATCGTTCGCCGCCATAAACTCGTCCCAATTTTCCCAAATTTTAAGATTCAAGTTCGCCCAATAATCGAGCCCCGCACGGCGCAGATGCTTATCGTCGATTAGGAATCCCAGCGGCTTGATCAGATGCAAGCGGCAGCTCGCATTGACGCACATACGCCCGATGGAGCCCGTGTTTGTGTGGATCTGCGGATAGACTAGTACGATATTAAACATCAAAAATCACCGATTTTGAACGGGCAGAATTTTGCGATTTAAAATTCCGCGAGACAAGGTTTTGAGATTTAGAATTTCGAAAAGCTAAATTACGCGGCTTGGGATTTCGCGCAGTAAAGCCTTGCAAATTTGAATGGGCAAAATTCTGTAATTTGAAATTCTGTGAAATAAAATTTAGGTTCATGATTTTGCGACGCTGCAGGACGTCAGATATCTCTTTGCAGCGATATGGCTCTTGCATTTTTTTGTGGTGCGGCGCGACAGCTACTCCCATAGCACAGGACGCGCAATACGGCTCGCTAAATTTTGCTTTAATGCGTTTAATATGACGCAGGCTGTGAGATTTTGTGCCAAGATGCCCTAATCTGCAAAATTTCATCTCGCTGTAATGAGAGCCGTGAAATTCCGTCTCGCTGCTGCACGGCTCGTATAATTTCTCGCTGCAGCGATGTGATCTGCGAAATTCTCTCGATCCATAAAACTTCGCCTCGTGGGCTTTTTCGGTATGGCGGCACGACGGATGAAATTTTAATAGGTAAAATTCTGTGTCATAAAATTCTACCGAGCTAAGCTTTGCACTATGAAATCTTACGCCGCAAAAATTTAAATTTCGCTCGCCATAAAAGATAAAATTTCGCGCAGCAAAAATCACGGGATTTTGCCTACGATCAAAGCAAAAAGCGCACTTTTGCAAAGACGCAGCATTCTTGCAAAACGCGTAAATTTCGTCGCGACGATAGAATTTTTTCATAAAACTAGCTCCTAAATAAAACGGCGATTTTACAGAAATCTCTCTAAATTTACGCTTTTAAAGCCGCTACGAACGCCCTAATCTCCGCTTCTTGCAGCCTCTCAATCTCCTTGCCGATCGCAGCGCCGCGCAGGTTGCGAGCGACATCCCCAGCGCAAATCAAGCTCTTAAATTTCTTATCCCAAATCCCAAGCCGCTTTGATGCTTGCACCCTACCTTTACAATACAGCCCGAGCCACTGCTTAAGCGGCATTTTTAGAGCGATTTTGCATAGCCGTTCGTCGCTTACCCGCTTAAAAAACGGCTCGCTAAGTAGCCTTTTATAAAGAGAATTTAGCCCTAAATTCTTTAAAATTTTATCTTTATCTAATCCTAAAAAATTCAAAAACGCATATAAAAAAAACATTTCATTTCGCACGAAAGATTCGCCACGCTCTATGAATTGCATCAGTCGCTCGTGCGTGCGCGGATCAATCCGCAATCCAAAAACCCGCTCATAAAGCCCCAGCTCTTGCATTAGCATCATCCCATATCGGTGCGCAGGTGCACGAAAAAATTTAATCAGCTCTGCTTTAACGCGCTCGCAACTAAGATCGCTAACGTCGATGCCGTGCATAAGTTCTAAGGTGTGCGGCTCGGCGCGAAGCTCAAATCTCGCAGCAAACTGCACCGCGCGATATACGCGCAAGCTATCCTCCACGAAAGTGTGCGGATCAACCACTCGCAAAATACGTGCGCGCAGATCCGCAAGCCCGCCGTAAAAATCGAGAACTTTACCGCTTATAGCGTCTATCATCATCGCATTAATCGTAAAATCGCGTCGCCTACTAGCCTCATGTTCGTCCGTAGCCAAAGCGACACTGAAGCCCTTGTGTCCGATGCCTGTCTTGCTCTCGGTGCGCGGCAGCGAAACATCGAAATTTTTATATTTATAGACGAAGTAACTCTTGCCGACGCCCTGTGCGCCGAAGTCTTGCATAATTTGCTCAAAGCGGTGCGGACTCACATCGTAAAGCTCCACATCCACATCAGCGCTAGCCCGCCCCAAAAAATGATCGCGCACGCAACCGCCTACTAGATAGATACGCGAGCTAAATTTTTTAAGATAATCTAAAAGCGCGATGAAATCGTCATTTTGATAGATTTTCAAGTCGGTTTTCGATACTTGCAAGCAAAAATTCCATAAATTTTAAATTTAGCTCCACACGCGCGTTCAAATCGCCCTTCTCAAAAGCGTTCAGCCCCTCAAAAAGCACTAAAATTCGCTCTTTTATCGCGCTCAAAAACTCCGCTTCGCTTGAAATTTTAAAATCTGCATTTGCGAGATATTTTGATTTGTCACCCGCTTGTCTCGCAGCCCCAAGATGTCGCGCTGCTTCAGGCTGGCGCACGGCGGAATTTTGAGCACCATAAGAGGCAAGGCTTCCCACTTGCATATCCTGCTTGGCGGAATTGCGAAGCTGCGGCGTGGCGAGCTCATCGTCTCGCGCCTCATGCATAGTAAAATTCTGTGGCTGCGAAACGAAATTTTGCTGCTGCGCGGCAACATTGCGGATCTCTAGCGCGACGGAATTTTGAGCTTGAAGCGACGCTAAATCCTGCTTTTTAGAATGCGCCGTACCGAAATAATCGTCAGCTTCGTTTTCTTTAAAATCAGAGCCAGGCCCAAAATCGTCATTGCTTAGCTCCTTAAAATGCGCGCCTAAAATACGAGGCGTCAAATCTTGCTTACTTTGGGAGTCGTCATCCGTAGAATTTAGCGCTAATTCAAAATCTTTACTTTCAGCAGAGCTTTGCGCTATGCTTGCGTCCCTGCTTTGCGGCGAAACAAACCCATTCATATCGCTGCCTAGACTATCGTAAATTTCGCCTGCGATGCCCGATAAATCACGCAAGCTTTTGTCAAATTTTGCGGTGGAGCTTTTTAAAATTTCATCGTTTGCAAAGGTCGAATTTGCGGAATTTTTGCCGCTTGCAGAAGCAGAATTTTTAAAATTCTCTCCGTTTGGGTAGGCGGAAGCCTCAGAATTTTGACCGCCTGCAAGATCAGAATTTTTAAAATTCTCCTCGCTGGAAAAAGTAAAATTTTCATCTTTTGCGGCAGATTTTTTTAAAGTAGCGTCCGCTGCAAATTCCGCGCCGCTAGGCGCAGAGTTCTTGCGTGCCAGGGCATTTGAATGATCTGGGACGGAATTTAAAGCATTCGATGAAACAAAGCGCGAAGTGGAATTTTTAGTATCCAAAGAAGTGAAATTTTGCGCGTTTGATGAAGCGATATCCGGTGCAGATGTGGAATTTAAGGCATCAGGTGCAATGGGATCTGGCGCAAAAGAAGCGGGGCTTAAAGCATCCTGCGAAGCCTGCGATCCTGCTTCGGTACTGCTCGCATTCACAGCCCCCTCTTGCTGCACCGCCAAATCTTGCACGCGCTTTTGTGCTTTCATCTCATTTACTGCTTCGATGATATCTTCCAGTTCATTTTCATACATCAATTAGCCACCTCTTAAATTCCGCTTGTTTGCTCGCATCGACGCTTAAAAAGCGCTCCAGCATCGCCATATTAACGCCCGAGCCTACTCGATGATTTAAATTTATCCGCGCAAAAAGCACAGCCGCATCGCCATCTTGCGGATTATCGCGTAAAATACCGCGGCAAATCCGCATTGCGCCGTAGATATCGCCTTTTTTCTCAAGCTCCATAGCGTATGCTAGCGCACCATTCAAGGCTAGCTCCTAAGCCTTAGCCGCGTAATCTGCGATGATCGAGCCGATCTCTGCAGTCGAGCAAATTTCTTTGGCATCGTACTGCGCGATGTCCTTGGTGCGGTATCCGTCGCGAAGCACGGCTCGTACGGCAAGCTCGATCGCTTCTGCCGCTTCATTCTCGCCGAATGCGTATTTCAGCATCATTGCAGCACTTAAGATCGTAGCGATCGGATTTGCGATCCCCTGCCCCGCGATGTCGGGCGCGCTGCCGTGGATCGGCTCGTAAATTCCTACCTTACCGCCGATACTTGCACTCGGAAGCAGCCCGATCGAGCCGCAGATCATACTCGCTTCGTCGCTTAAAATATCGCCGAATAAATTCTCCGTCAAAATCACGTCGAACTGCGCAGGCGCCCGCACGAGCTGCATCGCGGCGTTATCTACGTACATAAACTCCAAATTTATCCCCTCGTAATTTTTGGCTAGCTCGCTTACGACCTCGCGCCACAGCTGGCTTGTTTCAAGCACGTTGGCCTTATCCACGAGCGTTATCTTTTTATTTCGCAAAAGCGCAGCCTCAAAGGCAACTTTTGCGACGCGCTCGATCTCGGTGGCGTTGTAGCACATCGTATTTAGCGCATCCTTTTCGTTTTTTGCGCGCGGCTGCCCGAAATAAATCCCGCCCGTAAGCTCGCGCACCACCATTATATCGACGCCTTTGATGATCTCAGGCTTTAGCGTCGAAGCGTTTATCAACTCATCAAAAATCATCGCAGGACGCAGATTTGCAAAAGCTCCAAGCTCTTTGCGGATTTTAAGCAGTCCGCTTTCAGGGCGCAACTCGCGCGGCAAGCCGTCCCATTTAGCGCCGCCGATCGCACCGAAAAGCACCGCATCGCTTGATTTAGCGGCATTTAGCGTTTCATCCGGAAGCGGAACGCCCATAATGTCGATCGCCGCGCCGCCCATCAAGCGGTAGTCAAAATTTAGCTCGAAATTAAATTTATGGCTTACGGCATCAAGCACTTTTATCGCCTCTTCAATGATCTCGGGGCCGATTCCATCGCCTTTTATCACGCATACGTCGTATTTTTTCATCCAAATTCCTTACAAATTTATCTTTGTTTTTGCATAATTTATCGCTCCGCCCGCGTCGAGTAGCTTTTGCATAAACTCGGGGATTGCGCCGAATTTATACTGAGTTTTTTGAGTTAAATTTTTAATTACGCCGCCCTTTAGATCGATGCTAAGCTCGTCGCCCTGCGCGATCTTGTCCGTCTCGTCGCATTCGAGGATCAAAAAGCCCGTGTTGAAGCTGTTTCGATAAAAAATCCTAGCGAAGTTTTTTGCGATCACGCATGAAATTCCGGCGGCCTTAAGCGCCATCGGAGCGTGCTCGCGCGAGCTGCCGCAGCCGAAATTTTTCCCCGCTACGATGATGTCGCCGCGAGCGATTTTGGACGAAAAATCCTTGTCTGCATCCTCCATGATATGCGTCGCAAGCACCGCCGCATCGGAGGTATTTAGGTAGCGCGCCGCGATAATAATGTCGGTGTCGATATCATCGCCGAATTTCCATACTTTTGCCATATTTCCGCCTTAAATTTTAAAATAGATGCGCGATTTTACCGACAAATTTATTAAAATCCGCTCAATCGCTCCGATACGAGGGCAGAATTCCCCTATTTGAAATTTAGGGCCAAATTTAAACGCAAAGGCGTAGAGATAGGAAGTGCGGAAGCGTTAAATTTTAAAGCAGCAGCGCAAAGGAAGTGGGTTTCGGCGCGTCGGTTTTACGTCTTGCGAACGCGGAATTTTAGTGAGCAATCTTAAATTTAGCTAAAAATATAACCTAAATTTTAAAATTTAGCCTAATTTCTAGAATTTCAAAAATTATTAAATTTAGATGGTTTGCACCGTATATAAGCAAAAATAAAGAGCGTTTCGGTATAATCCGATCTTCCAAAACCAAATACACAACGACACAAGGAGATTTTATGGCGAGCCCAAAAGACGCCTTAACGCCCATCGAGCAGTTCTTCGACGAAAATCAAAAAAGCTACATCACCTACGAAAGACTGATAAAATTTTTCGACAAAGCCCCCACCGCGACGGCCGTTAAGAAGGTCGAAGCGCTTACGAAAAAATTCGACGTTGAGCTGATCTCCGCCGCAGAAATCTCCAAAATCAAAAATTTAGAGGACGCGAAGCTCAAAGAAGCCACGCAAAAAAAGCTGCTGGACGAGGGCTGGGACGAGGAGTTTGACCTATCTAGCGACGTCGAGCTTTTGGAGTGGAGCCGTTCGGACAGCCCGGTGCGGATGTATCTGCGCGAAATGGGACAGATCCCGCTGCTGACCAAAGAAGAAGAGATCGAGATCAGCAAAAAAATCGAGCTCGGCGAGGACATCATCATCGACGCGTTTTGCTCCGTGCCATATCTGATCGATTTTATACTTGATTACAAAGAGCCGCTCATCAACCGCGAGCGCCGCGTCAAGGAGCTTTTCAAGAGCTTTGACGACAGCGACGAGGAAGGTGAAGACGAGGACGAAGAGGAGTTATCGGAGGATGATTACGATGATGAGGAGGAGAGCACGGATGAGGACGAGGCGAAGCAAAAGCGCTCTAGAAAGAACGATAAGCGCGCTCTAAAGGTCATCGAAAGCTTCAAGGCTCTTGAAAAAGCCAAAAAGGACTGGATGAAATTTGCCGAGAAAAACGCCGAGGCGATTAAGCAGAGCAAGGGAATTTTATCGAAGCTAAACTTGGCGTTTAAAAAGAAAATTTTAAAAGAAAAGCTCATGGATCTGGGCCCAACTAGCAAGCTCATCACCGAGATCGTAAAATCGATGGAGACCGCGCTAAAAAGCGACGAGGGCTTCGAAAAGGAGCTCAAGCGCTTAGAGTACAAGCTGCCGATGTTTAGCGCCGAACTGCGTGAGAATCATAAAAAAATCCTAAAAGAGATCACGAAGCTCAGCAAAGACGACATTATCGCGCGCGTGCCGGAAGCTACGATGGTCTCGACCTATGTCGATATAAAAAAGCTCTTTTTGACAAAAGAAGCTAGCAAAAAAAGCTTCAACCTCGAGCCCGAGCGGCTGAAAGAAATTTTAGAGCAGATCAAGCGCGGCAAGCGCATCAGCGATAACGCAAAGGCGCGCATGGCGAAGTCCAACCTGCGCCTGGTCGTCTCCATCGCCAAGCGCTACACGAACCGCGGGCTGCCGTTTTTAGACCTCATCCAGGAGGGTAATATCGGGCTTATGAAGGCTGTGGATAAATTTGAATACAAGCGCGGCTATAAATTTTCGACCTATGCGACGTGGTGGATCCGCCAGGCGATCAGCCGCGCCATCGCCGACCAAGCACGCACGATCCGCATCCCGATCCATATGATCGAGACGATAAATCGAATTAATAAAATCACGCGCAAATATATGCAAGAGGGCGGCAAGGAGCCCGATATCAACGTCATCGCGCAAGAGGTAGGCCTTAGCGTCGATAAAGTAAAGCAGGTCATCAAAATCACAAAGGAGCCGATCAGCCTGGAAGCGCCGATCGGAAACGAGGACGACGGCAAATTCGGCGATTTCGTCGAGGACAAAAGCTCGGTTTCGCCGATTGAGCAAATTTTAAAATCTGACCTAAAAGAGCAGATAGACGACATCCTAGAACAACTTAATGACCGCGAGCGCACGGTAATCCGCATGCGATTCGGACTGCTTGACGACGAGAGCGACCGCACGCTTGAAGAGATCGGCAAGGAGCTCAATATCACTCGCGAGCGCGTCCGCCAGATCGAAAGCTCGGCGATCAAAAAGCTAAAACACCCAAAGATCGGCCGCAAACTAAAAACCTATATCGAGAGCTAGAGCAAAACTCCGGTATAATTTACTCTTTTTACTCTTTAAACGCTCGGCAAATTTAAAATCCATTAGATAGCTGGGCTTTGACGTCGGTATGATTGATCCTGACGTACGACAAAATTTAAATCCGCTAAGATCCGAGCCGGGGCTGTCAATAATATGTTTTTTGGTCTAAATTTTATCAGGCGGAGCACAAATCAAAGCGTAACAAAATGCAGCAGTGCTTTAAGCGCCGATCTTTATGGGCTTAAGGTTTGAAATCCGTAGGTTTCAAACTCCAGCGGAGAGAATTTACACGCCGAGCCTATGAGCCGCGAATTAGCGGAAAAATCAGTTTCAAATTCCAGTGGAGTAAATTTACATCAGCCCTCATAGGCTTTGCCGATCGCGCTTTGCTCGTTTCAAACTCCAGCGGAGAAAATTTACACTTTCCGATTCTTGGCGCAAATTCTTGCGCCAGCAGGTTTCAAACTCCAACGGAGGAAATTTACACAAAACAGCAATATCCTTCCTTACCAAAATACGAATGCCGTTTCAAACTCTAGTGGAGGAAATTTTACACGCTCGACGCTAAAGCCTTTTAGATATAGTTCACGCGCGTTTCAAACTCCAGCGGAGTAAATTTACACACTATACGACGTGTTATTAAAAAAAAGGGGGGGGGCTAATGCCTGTTTCAAACTCCAGTGGAGGAAATTTACACCAATGCTTTTCCTCGATGTCTCGTAGCAGTATCAAGTTTCAAACTCCAGCGGAGAAAATTTACACCCTTGCCGTTGTCGTCGTTCTATTTTAGCTCTTGGCAGTTTCAAACTCCAGCGGAGTAAATTTACACTCACCTATAACATGATCGGCAACACTATCAAAATCAAGTTTCAAACTCCAGTGGAGGAAATTTACACAGCGCTAGAAATTCTATTTTCCAGGCTATGAATATTAAAGTTTATATTCTTACCCCTTAAATTTAGATAAGCGGCAAAGGCGGTTTAAAATAAAACACCGCATTTGCGGTGTTTTGCAAATCTTAGCCAAAGCTTTATCCGCACAATTTTCAAAATTCCGACTACAACCAGGTAGCACGATTTAACGGCGCAAAAGTCGTTGCCGTTTTGCCGCGCTGTCATTTCGCCTCGCACTATCTAGCTAGCTTACTGCGCGCCGATAAACCGACAACTCGGTACCGGCAAACTTTGGCACACATTCAATCGCATCCCGCTTACCGCACTGCCCGCACCCGCAATCGCAACGCCCATAAATTTGCCGCATTGCTGCGCTGGCAACCGCAATACTATATTAAATTTACTGCTCCGCCGTGCCGTCCCGCTCTTAAAATTTACCTTCCGTAGCCAAGGGTGTGCTGGATAACACGACGTCAGTATTTTTGTCTCGCTCTAAATTTACCTTCCGTCGCACCGCTAAATTTAACCGCGTCGCAAACTGCGCTTTCTAAGGCGACTGTAAATCCAAGCTCCGAGCAATAAAACCGCCGCGAGGCAATACATATAAAAGGCCGCGCCGTTTTCATACTCCACGTCCTGCGCGATAAAGACCTGCTGCGACATTTCGGGGTTTCGCGCCGCCTCGTCCGCGATCTGCGCCATCACCTCATCGTCGTGTACCCCAAGCGTGATCTTTCGCAGCTCGATGAAATTTGTCCGCTTATCCAGATGCCTGCCGCTGCGACCCGTGACGTAAACGCTATGCGAGTAGAAATTTAGATAGTAAAATCCCACGTCGTCCTTCAAAAGCTTCTCCGATATCTGCCGCACGGCGCCTTTAAACGGATTATCGCCCGCCCTTTTTAGCGCGCTTAACCGTCTGGCGTCTCCGACGAATTTATAATAAACGTACCAAAACGCGTCTTTAAGCTGCCACTCGGCGCCGCTGCCGCGCGGGCGATTTAAAATTTTATCCTTGCTTAGATAAAATATGCCGTTTTTGCTCGCAAACAGCATGTATTCCTGATGCCCGCTCTGAAAATTTAGCGGCGTATAGGGCTCGTTTGCAGCATCAAATCTCTCGCCGTTCATCAGCACCGCGCCCGCCTTTGGATCATAAAGAAACTCTATGCCGGCGTTTGGCTCCACGAGATACATCTGCTCGCTAGGCGTGAAATTTAGCCTCTCGCCGTCCGCATAAACGCTGCGTCCGTCGCTTAGCCACCGATCGACCGGGCGAAAGTGCACGGGCGAATCGGGACCGTCTTCGTGTATGATTTTTAGCCTTATCTGCTTTAGATTTTTTGCATCCGCACCCGCTAAAATTTTACCTTCGTAAAATACCCGCTCGCCGTCCGTGGCGACGTAAGGGCTCTCGGTCAGCGGCGAGATGGGCGCGCTAGTATCAAGTCTAGCGTAGGGGTAGTTGTACTCCTGCGGCCATTTGGAGAGTCCGAACGCGTGGAAAAATACTTTATAAATATAGCTTATCGCGCCGCCCGTACGCTGCGTGACGTCCGAGCAGAAGTAGCTCACGCGCCCGTCGCTGTAGTAGCGAGAGCCGATTTTTTGCGTGCGCGCAGGATCCAGCCCCGACATCTTGCGAGCGCCGCAAAATACGCTACTAGCGTCCATTCCGACATTTGTGTAGGAGTATCTGCCGGTATCAAGCGCGCGAAAGCTCGCCGCGTCCGCGCCGCCCTCCAGCTCGTAGGGAGCGAGGTTCCAAGAGCGTAGGTAAATTTTGCCGCCGATGTTGAAATAATCGCTGCGGCCGATCTTTTGCGCGTCCGCAGGCAGCTCGCGCGAGCGGTCATACACCGATAGCTCATAGATAAAAACGAGCGAGACGAAGAGCGGCACGAAAAGTACCGCAAAGAGGAGCTTTAGCGCCTTTTTATCAAATTTGCTTAAATTATTCGCCTTTTTCATAAGGCAATTATATATCTTGCTAGTTTAAAACGTTAGAAATTTGCGAGCGTTTGCGAGGAAAATTTTAAAATTTAGGCTGCGGTAAATTTAGCGGCGAAAGCTGCGAGTAAATTTGACGACAAACCTCAGCTCAAATTTACCAGCATTTACGCGAAAACGACGCAAGCTCCGCGCAAATTTAACTCAGTATCCGTCAAAATGCTTGGTCTTTGGCAGCACCAAATTTAGCGTGATGCCGATAATCGCGCCAAGCCCCACGCCGCTAAAGCTCATAGCGCCAAAGTCCAGCACCATGCCGCCGATCGCGCAGACGAAGATGAGCGCGACGATGATCATATTGCGCGGCTCGGCCAGATCCACGCTGTTTTTTATGAGCGTTTCCATGCCCACGCTAGCGATGATACCGAAAAGCAGCAGCATAATGCCGCCGATGACGGGAGCGGGGATCGTGGAGAGCGCGGCGCCGAGCTTACCCACAAAAGCTAGCAGTATCGCTGTAAGCGCGGCAAAGGTCATGATGGCTGGATTGTAGGCCTTCGTGATGCTGACCGCGCCCGTGACTTCGGAGTAGGTGGTGTTTGGCGGTCCGCCAAAGCAGCCTGCTAGCGACGTCGCGAGCCCGTCGCCTAGCAGCGTGCTTTTAAGACCCGGGTTTTTGAGGAAATTTTCCTTTGTTACGTTACTGATCGCAAGCATATCGCCGATGTGCTCGATCGCAGGCGCGATAGCGATAGGCACCATATAGATCACGGCTTCGAGCTTGAAAACCGGCGCGGTGAAATTTGGCAACGCAAACCACGGCGCGGACAAAATCGGCGTAAAATCCACGATGCCGATAAATAGCGACGCGCAGTATCCTACCGCGATGCCGCAAAGTATCGGCACGAGGCGCAGCATGCCGCGGCCAAACATCATAACGACGATAACCGCCGAGAGCGAGATGAGCGCGATCGTAAGCGACTGGCCCTGCGTATAAAGCGCCTCTTTGCCCTTGCCCATGACCATATTTACGGCCGCTGGCGAGAGGATGAGGCCGATCGTCATGATGACGGGGCCCACGACCACGGGCGGTAAAATTTTATGCAAAAACCCCTCGCCTTTGAGCCTAATAAGCAGGCTTAGAACCACGTAAAAAAGCCCCGCCGCGATCACCCCGCTCATCGTCGCGGCGATGCCCCACTCCTTCACGCCGAAGCTTAGCGGCGCGATGAACGCGAAACTAGACGCGAGAAAGATCGGCGGGACGTGTTTACGCGTGATGAGCTGAAACAGCAGCGTGCCGATGCCCGCCGTAAACAGCGCCACGGACGTATCAAGCCCCGTTAAGATCGGCACCAGCACGAGTGCGCCGAACGCGACGAATAGAAACTGTACGCCGACAAGAGCGTCGCGTAGCCTGAGATTGTAGCCTTCGTATTTTTCCATCTTCTCCTCTTTTATCTTTGCGACTTGCCTTTTGAGCACTTTTTGCGGAGTTTGCTAAAATTTTGCTCGGCAGACTACCCGTCTAGCCTACGCAAAATTTTCGCTGCACAACCCCAAAAATCATCTCAAAACAAGCGTAGCGTTTTTGCAAAGCAAAATGTTTTTATAAAATACTTCGCCTTGGCTCCTGTATTAAAATTTATAATACACCGATATTCTGTAAAATTTAACTCACCGCAGTCGCAGACGAATAGTCCGCTCCTTTGCAAGCACTAAAAATTTATCAAAACTACACATCATCTGTCTTGAATATTTTCAAAATTTATGCCTTTCTGCCCCATTTTACCGCAAATTCTATCCAAAGCAGACGATTGCGCTCCTTCATTCGGCTCATTTCCGCCTCGTCTAAAGAAAAAAATACCACGCCTTAATTTTTAAATCTGACATCAAAAATTTTGACCTATCCGGTCGCAGACGAGCAATCTGCTCCACTCTCCACTGCCGACCATCGGCGGCTGCAAGCAGAACGAAGCAGTAGCGCTTCTAAACTACCTGCGATCCATCTTAAATGTTTTAAAATTTAGCCTCTTTTTAAAATTTTACGACCTTGCTTTAAAATTTCGCGCTCAAGCTTAAAGCTAAATTTCAAATCAAAGCCGCTACGCCACATCGTATACAAGCGCCCTTTTGCTGCGATTTTGCGTCGTATCAGACGCGCGAAACAGCAAAGCGAAAATCAAGCCCATAAAATTATCGAGCAAAGCCGCGTAAACAGTTCCAAACAAACAACGACCAAAATCCGCAAACCAGCAACTAAATTCCACAAGCATAGCGGCTAAATCAAAACCTATGCAAGCCGAATCCGCCACTAAAATTTAGCGAGAGAATTTCGTCGTACGGCTCATTTTTTGCGCAGCAGATCCTTTAGGCTTGCCCTTACGTCCTTTCCATGCAAAATTTGCGCGACCTCGGTAGCGATCGGAGCGTAGATCTTGTGCTTTGCCGCGATATTTACGACCGCTTCGGTCGTAGCCACGCCCTCGGCGACCTCGCCTAGTTCGCTTAAAATTTCATCCAGCTTCTTGCCGCGCGCAAGCCCCAAGCCCACGCGGTAGTTTCGCGATAGCGCACTCGAGGCGGTCAAAAACAGATCGCCCACACCGCTTAAGCCCAAAAAAGTCTCGTCTCGGGCACCGAAAAACTTGCCAAAGCGCGCGATCTCTACGATGCCACGAGCGATCAAGCTCGCTCTAGCGTTATTTCCGAGCCCCAGCCCATCGCAAACGCCGCTAGCGATGGCGATGACGTTTTTATACGCGCCGCACACCTCTGCGCCGATGATATCACCACTCGTGTAGGTCTTGATGTAGGCAGGGAAGGCACTTGCGAAAAGTTCGGCTAGATTTTCGTTACACGAGCTTACGACGAGCGCGCAAGGCAACTTCTGCATGACTTCGGTGGCAAACGACGGACCTGATAGATAAGCAAGATTGCCGCGCGCGACGTGAGATTCAAAAATTTCGTTCAAAAACCTACCGCTAGCCGCATCGATGCCCTTGGAAGCGACTAGAATTTTTTGATTTTTGTAAGTGAAATTTTGATCCAGCCACTGCGCGGTTTGCTGTGCCGCGAGCGCAAACACCAGTGCTTCGCATTCCAGCGCTTCGCTCACGCTTACAAAATGCGGAATTTGCCTTGGCGTGCGCGAAGTGATGACGCATTCGTTTTTTGCGCTAAGCGCGTCAAAAAGTGCGCTACCCCATTTGCCCGCGCCGATAACCGCGATTTTCATTATGTTCCTTTTTAAAAATTTATTCGCAAATTTGCGGTTTTTCAAATTTCATTTTATTGAAATTCCCGCTCTTTGAAAATTTAGCCCAAAAGCGCCGACATGAGCCTGTGCAAACGCTAGCCGAAGCTACGCTTTAAAATTCGCTTTTTGAAATTTCATCTCGTCAAAATTTCGTCTCGTTAAAATTTTGCGCTTTTGAAATTTACTCAGCCAAAACTCCGCTTTTTTAAAATTTACCTCACTAAAATTTCATACTTTTAAGGTTTTGCTCTTCCGTCAAAAACACTTTCACAAAAGGCGCGGCAGTGAACGAATGAGGATTTTGAAACTCCATTATACGTTTTAAATTTCACTCACGTATCGCCAAGGCAAATCAAATTTTTAAAAATTTTATTCAGACGCTTAAGTGCAAATTGCGCTTTTAAATCCGCTTAAATTTATCAAGGCGTGCTTTGGACCTAGATGATCTGCGGTCGCTCGCCACGTTATCGTTTGGCGCAAGGTTTGGGGCACGCGCATCCGACGCAGCGATTGATCAAATTTAGCCTACACATCGACTCGCCACTCAAATTCGACCCTGCGTATTCGATCCTATCCGCGCACCCGAGTTGCCGTTTTTGCTACCTCAGGCAGAGTAATTTTACGCATTCCCTGCAAGCTTTGCCGCGCTTTGACGGTAGCCGTGAGTAAAATTTTTTTAACGGGTGCCTTCTTAAACCCCTCCGTCGCAGACCGACACTTGATACAAACGGCCCGCACGAGAAAAAAACGAACTCAAAAGAACAAAACGTGCGCGAGGAGAGCGGGTAGCCGCCGAGATCGCACCGAATGAAATATAACACGCAAAAGCCCTCGTCATTGGCGCCTGAAAGCTTTAGCTCGAAGCAAAACGCTGCGAGCAGATTTAAAATTTTATCCCTAAGAGCTTCATCTATCGCATGCATCGCGCCCCGCCTTTAATTCGCCTTTTGCCGCCGCAAAAGCTGCGAAATCAGCCCAGCTTCTGTTTCAGAAGCTCGTTCACCTTCGCAGGATTAAATGCGCCCTTGCCCTCTTTCATCACTTGACCTACGAAGAAGCCGAACAGCTTGTCTTTGCCGCCGCGGTAGTCTGCAACCTTGTCCTCGTTCGCGCTCATCACGCGCGCTATGATCTCCAAAATCGCGCCGTCGTCGCTTACCTGCCTCAAGCCTAGCTTGTCGATGACTGAGCTTACCGCCTCGTCGTTCTCCATTAGATAATCAAGCACCTCTTTGGCGGCCTTTTGAGACACTGCGCCGCCTTCGATCGCGCTTAAAAGCTCGTTCATCTTCGCGCTGTTTACGGGCGAATCCTCAATCGTAACGCCGTTTTTGAGCCTGCCCGCAAGCTCGACGGTAAGCCAGCTGACGCAGAGTTTGGGCTCGTGCCCCGCCGCGATCAGATCCTCAAAAAATCGCGCGTTTTCGTAGGTCGAGATTATGATCTCGGCGTCTTTTTCTTTAACGCCCAGTTCGCGGACGTAGCGTGCTTTTTTCTGATCCGGCAGCTCGGGGATCTGCTGCGCAGCAGCCAGCATCTCGTCATCCACGATCACGGTTAGCAGGTCGGGATCTGGGAAATAGCGATACTCGGCGCTGTCTTCTTTACTACGCATCGGTTTGGTGATAAACTTAGCGGTGTCGAAAAGGCGGGTTTCTTGCACGACCTCTTGATCATATTTGCCGTCCTGCCACGCTTCGATCTGACGCTCAATCTCGAACTCGATCGCCTTTTGGATAAATTTAAAGGAGTTTAAATTTTTAATCTCCACGCGCGTGTAGAGCTTTTGCTCGCCTTGCGGACGGATGCTGACGTTTACGTCGCAGCGAAACGACCCTTCCTGCATATTCGCGTCGCTGATATTTAAAAAGCGCAAAATGCTGTGGAGTTTTTTTAGATACGCGACCGCCTCGTCCGCAGAGCGCATATCCGGCTCGCTTACGATCTCCAAAAGCGGCGTGCCGGCGCGGTTTAGATCGACGAGGCTACGCGAGCTTTCGTGATTATTTTTGCCCGCGTCCTCCTCCAGGTGCGCGCGCGTGATGCCGATGCGCTTGCTCTGTCCGTCCGCAGCTATAAAAAGCTCGCCGTGCTCGACGATCGGGATCGTCCACTGCGAAATTTGATACGCCTTGGGAAGGTCGGGATAGAAGTAGTTTTTGCGGTCAAATACCGACTTGCGATTGATCGTCGCATTGACGGCGGTACCGAAGCTGATGGCTTTTTTAACCGCCTCCTCGTTTAGCACGGGAAGAGCGCCGGGAAGCGCCAAGCAGGTCGGGCAGACGTGCGAATTCGCCTCATCGCCGAAGCTCGTGGGGCAGGAGCAGAAAATTTTGGTTTTGGTATTTAGCTGGCAGTGTACCTCCAGGCCGATCACGGTTTCAAACATAAACTTAACCTTTTAGAATAAAAATTTCGCGTAATTTTACAATTTTTTGCTTTAATACTCGCTTGCAGCGGCGCGCGGCGCGGCTAAATTTTAAAATTTAATCGGATAGATTTCTATTCGCCGCCGCTAAGGAGCTTTTCTTTAAGGTCGAAAACATCGACCATCAAGCAGGTGATGATGACGCATATCACGCCCGGCGCGGTGCAGATGAAGAGGAATTTTAACCCCAAAAAATAAAATGACGGATAGGCAAAAAAGACGAATGCGCCGACGAAGATCAATCCGAACGACGCACCCACGAGGAAGTATAAGAAATTTCGCTTAAAATTAATGCTCATCGACGATCACGGCGCCCGCTAGATAAACGTAGCTTAAAACCATGAAAATGAAAGTCTGCAAAATCGCCATAAAAGTAAGCAGCGCAAACGGCACCATCGGCACTAGCGCAGGAGCCAGAGTAAGCATAACGAGCAGGAAGGTATCGTCGCCTTTGATGTTTCCGAAAAGTCGGAACGAAAGCGATACGACGCGCGAAAAATGCGAGACGATCTCTATGACGAACATAAACGGCGCTAGGATTTTCACCGGGCCCATAAAGTGCTTTAGGTAGTTGATCACGCCGTGCTCGCGAACGCCCTCAAAATGGTAATACAACCAAACGCAAAGCGTAAGCGAAAGGGTTAAATTTAAACTCGCGCTCGGCGACTCAAAGCCCGGCACCAAGCCGATAACGTTACTAAAAAATATCACAAATCCCAATGTTGCGATTAGCGGAAGATATTTTTTGGCTTGTTCCTCGCTGCCCATAGCGTCCTTACCGATCGTTAGTACGCCGCTTAGGTAGGCTTCGGCGATGTTTTGCATGCCGTGTGGTACAAGCTGAAGCGAGCGAGTGGAGCAAAGCGCGACGGCTACGATGATAGCGACGACCAAAAAGAAGTAAAAAAGGTAGATAAAAGTGTGGTCGTAAGAAATTAAACCGCCGAAAAGAAAGATGTCTTTTAGCATAAAAACCCTTGATCGTTGAAATTTGAGGCGTATTTTACACTTCTATTCGTTAAAGTATATTTAAATTTGCGCCAGCGAGTAAAATTTTGAGCTTTGCGAGTTCTCACACTGCTTTGCTTGCCTAGCACTTTCGTCTAGCTTGCGCACCATTTATGCGGGAATTTTGCGTTTTTTTGGCATTTAGCTCCATATTTACAGCAAATGACAAAATTTTTGCTAGTAAGCACGAAATTTGCGGCTACACTGCCAATTCACTATTTTTGCAAAAATAGAATTTATCTAGCATACAACGAAGCCCTAAACCGGTTGCGTGGTAAAATTTACGTTTACGAATACGAAAAATACAATAAAATTCTACCGCGACGGCGCCGTGGCGAATTCCAAGAATTCCAAGAATTCCAAGAATTCCAAGAATTCCAAGAATTCCAAGAATTACGCTCACCTCAAAAAAATCATAGTTAAAATTTAGCAAACTCAGGACCCGATTGCTAAAATTTTATAAAATTTATATAAAAACCTTGACATATTGCCACTCAATGTTGTATAATACTGGCAATCTTACCGAAAGAGTGCTAAAAGTGAAAACGAATAAACGTGATATGATCCTGGAATCCATCATTTCCGCCTATCTCGATAGCAACACCCCGATCGGATCTTCCGAGCTGGGTGAGCGTATGGGCGTAGCAATGTCCGCGTCTAGCATTCGAATTTATTTTAAGCGCTTAAGCGACGAGGGGGCTTTGACGCAGCTTCATGTAAGCGGTGGTAGAATTCCGACGGTTGCGACGATGCAGGATTACTGGCGCGCTAGACTTAGCTTCGACGATGAGTTAAAAATAGATGATGCTCGCGAGCTAGAAGCGGTGCTTGAGGATTTTGAAATTTACTGTATGATTTTCAACGCCGAAAATGAAGCCCTAAGCGAAGTCATCAATCACGATGATCGTTTCATAATCCTTGCATTTAGAACGGACGAGATTATCTTAAAATACGATTTTAGAGTTTTTAAATTCCTATCAAATTTAATAGGAATTTCACTCGGAGATTTGGAGCTAGCTTCGATGCAGATTGGTCTGCGCGAGCTTAGCACCAAGATCAGGGAGCTAAAAAATTCTAAAATCGAATTTCTTTGTAACGAGGTCGTGGCGTATAAAATTTTCAAAGACGAGCGGTTTAAAATTTTACTCAACCCCTCGATCGCCGTAAATTTTACTAAGAATTTGATCTTCGCGCCCTACTTCGAGCACGGATTTATGGGGATCAAACGCCCCGTAAAATTCGAAGGCGAGGACGCTACGATGATCTGCGCAGGCAGCGTTTACGAGAATTACGAGAAATTTTTTAACTACGCTAAAGGAGTAGCATGAGCCATAAATTTAAAGAGCACGGCGATAAAAATGCAGCGTGCGATAGCGAGGAAAAAGAGGTTTGCGAACAGTGCGCGTCAGAGGTGAGCGAGCCGCAAGAGGCGCAGACATGCGACGATACCGACGCGCAGATACAAAAGCTTCAAAACGAGCTGAGTGAGATCACTGATAAATTTTACCGCGCCAATGCGGATTTTGAAAATCTCAAAAAACGTTTGGAAAAAGAAAAAGATAGCGCTGTTGCTTACGCTAGCGAGAGCTTTGCGAAGGATCTGCTGCCGATAATCGACGCGCTTGAGGAAGCCGCCAAAATTGATGTGGAAGGCAATGAGCTTGCAGATAAAATTGAGGTCGGCGTAAAACAATGTCTAAGCCTTTTTACAAAGACTTTTGAAAAATACGGTATCGTTCCGATAGCGACGGATGCGGGATTCGATCCTAGCGTGCATAACGCCATCTCGATGATTGAAGCCGAAGGCGCTAAAAAAGGCGATATCGTTCAAGTATATCAAAAAGGCTATATGTATAAGCAGCGCGTTTTGCGCGCCGCTATGGTAGTGGTGGCGAAATAATCACCCAAATTTTAAAATTTTAAATTCAATACAAAGGATAACAAATGGCAAAAGTCATAGGCATTGACCTAGGAACAACAAACTCGTGCGTAAGCATATTCGAGCGCGGCGAGAGCAAGATCATACCGAATAAAGAGGGTAAAAACACCACTCCGTCGGTAGTCGCTTTCACCGACAAAGGCGAGGTTTTAGTAGGCGACAGCGCCAAGCGCCAAGCAGTCACTAACCCCGAAAAGACGATCTACTCGATCAAACGCATCATGGGTCTTATGATGAATGAAAAAAATGCGCAGGAGGCCAAAAAGCGCCTACCGTATAAGATTATCGACCGAAATGGCGCGTGCGCGGTAGAGATCGCAGGCAAGGTTTATACGCCGCAAGAAATTTCAGCCAAGGTGCTAATCAAGCTAAAAGAGGATGCTGAGGCGTTTTTGGGCGAGCCGGTTGTCGATGCGGTCATTACTGTGCCTGCGTATTTCAACGACAGCCAAAGAAAAGCTACAAAAGAAGCAGGAACAATCGCGGGCCTAAATGTGCTTCGCATCATTAACGAGCCTACCGCAGCGGCGCTTGCGTATGGGCTGGATAAAAAAGAATCTGAAAAGATCGTCGTTTACGATCTGGGCGGCGGTACATTCGACGTAACCGTGCTAGAAACCGGCGATAGCGTCGTAGAAGTTTTAGCTACCGGCGGTAATGCATTTTTGGGCGGCGATGATTTCGATAACAAGCTGATCGACTTTTTAACCTCGGAATTTCAATCTGAAACAGGTATCGACTTGCGCGGCGATGTCATGGCTATGCAGCGCCTAAAAGAGGCTGCGGAAAACGCCAAAAAAGAGCTAAGCAGCGCGATGGAAACGACGGTAAATTTACCTTTCATCACTGCTGATGCTACAGGTCCAAAGCACCTGATGAAAACTATCACTAGAGCTAAATTTGAAAGTATGATCGATTCTTTGGTAGATGAGACCATAAGCACGCTTAAAAAGGTCGTAAGCGATGCAGGTCTTAGCATGAACGACATAAAAGAAGTCGTCATGGTGGGCGGCTCGACGCGCGTGCCACTCGTGCAAGAGGAGGTCAAAAAGGCTTTCGGCAAGGAGCTAAATAAGAGCGTAAACCCTGATGAAGTCGTAGCAATCGGCGCGGCTATCCAAGGCGCGGTCATCAAAGGCGACGTAAAAGACGTGCTGCTACTCGACGTCACTCCGCTAAGTCTCGGCATCGAAACCTTGGGTGGCGTGATGACCAAGATCATCGAGAAGGGAACTACGATACCTACGAAAAAATCTCAAACCTTCTCGACAGCAGAGGATAATCAAAGCGCAGTTACGATCAACGTCTTGCAGGGCGAGCGCGAGTTTGCGAAAGACAACAAATCGTTAGGAAATTTCAATCTTGAAGGTATCATGCCCGCTCCTCGCGGTGTACCGCAGATCGAGGTGGAATTTAACATCGATGCGAACGGAATTTTAACCGTTTCAGCAAAAGACAAGGCTACCGGCAAGGCAACCGATATCCGCATCACCGGCTCAAGCGGCTTAAGCGATGCCGAGATCGATAAGATGGTAAAGGACGCCGAGCTTCACAAAGAGGAAGACAACAAGCGCAAAGAAACCGTTGAGGCCCGCAACCAAGCCGATAGCATCGCACATCAAACCGAAAAGAGCCTAAGCGAGATGGGCGAGAAGGTACCGGGCGATCTACGCGCTAAGATCGAGAGCGCGCTAAACGATCTAAAAGCCGTGCTAAAGGATGAAAACGCGAGCAAGGAAGCGATAAACTCCAAAGTAGAAGCCCTAAGCAAGGTCGCCGAGGATCTATACAAGGCTGCCAGCGCAAATCAGGGCGCGCAAGGCGGATCGCAAAGCTCCGGCTCAAACGGCGGTAAAAAAGACGATGACGTCATTGACGCCGAAGTCGAATAACACCAACGCAAAGTGAAATTTTATAACCGCGCGCCCGGTAGTTTTGCCTGCGCTTGAAAGGCAATTTTATCAGCGCGTGACAAAGCAGGCTTTGTAACCGGGCATAAAATTTCATAGCTTCATAAGCTTGGGCGTTTTTCATACGCCCAAGCTTAACCGCAACTTCAAATTAAATTCCCAACAAACTAAAATTTTGAGTCGCACATAAATACTACTAAATTTTGCTCTGTATAAATATCGCTAGACATTAGAGCATATATCCAAATGCGATCGAGAAATTTCCCCACACCGATCTCAAATATAGCTGGAATTTTAAACCTATTTCCTACAAACGGCACTGCGATAAATTTAAACGTATGGCGAGAAAGTAAAAAATGTATCGTAAAAAGACGCAGTAAAAAACGCCCGCTAAATTTTAGAGGCAAAAGAGCTAAATTTAAAGGCGCGCAGATTGATTTATGAAAAAGCGAAAGCCCAAAGGCGACGATTCACCTTTGGGCTTCAAATTTAGCCTTATTTAGCTAGAGCTAATTCTTGCGAGTATTCGCATCGGGGGTGAAAAGCGGCTTATTTAGCAGCTTGAAATCGCCTACGAACTTCTGCCCCTTTTCGCTAGTGATCCATTTGATGAAGCGCTGCGCGTTTTCGTAGTCGGCTTTTGGGCAGTGCTTAGGATTGACCGCGATTACGGAGTAAAAATTCTTCAGATCGTTATCGCCTTCGTTGATGATAACCATATCCGGATTTCCCTTTTTATTGTCCTCGTATTTGATGTAGGTGCCGCGATCGGTGAAGGTCACGCCCTTTTGCTCGGCGGCTGCGTTGATCGTAGCGATCATGCCTTGACCGGTTTGGTTATACCACGCCTCGTTTTCAGGCACGGCGCCCTCAACCTTTTTCCAAATACCTTTCTCTTTGTTATCGGTGCCAGATTTATCGCCGCGAGAGAAAAATTTAATCTTCTCTGCCTTGATCAGCTCAAACGAGCCTTTAAGGTCCTTGCCTTTAAATTTAGGCGCGATGGATTTATCGGCGATGAGGATAAAATCATTATACATAACGGGCGTGCGGTCAACGCCGAAGCCTTTTTCTACAAATTCTTTCTCGACTTTCGGCGAATGCACGAAAAGTATGTCCGCATCGCAGTTCTCGCCAAGCTTTAGAGCAGCACCTGTGCCTACCGCCGTCCATTTGATATCGACGCCGGTTTCCGCCTTATACGCAGGATAGATAGCGTCTAGCAAGCCCGTATTATCGGTGCTCGTTGTAGTTGCCATCACCAAATCGTTATCAGCGGCAAAAAGGCTCGCACTAAGAGCGAGCGAAACAAAAAATATTTTTTTCATGTTATCTCCTTTAAAAAATATGCTATTATAGCACATAAATTTGCCAAAATAGAATATTTAGGACGTGATCTTGGACTTTATTTTAGAAGGAATTTTAAGCGCATTCGGGCTGCTTTTTAGCGGCGATGCGGAGACCTTTTCGGCGATTAAAGCGACGCTTTATACTTCGAGCATCTCGATACTTTTTGCGATTTTAATCGGCTTTCCGATAGGATTTATCCTCGGATTTTATGAATTTCGCGCTCGCAGAACGCTTAGACTTTTAAGCGACGTAGCGCTTGCGATGCCCACGGTGGCGATAGGACTGATCCTTTACGCTTTCATCTCCAGAAACGGCCCTTTTGGCGAGCTGGGGTTGCTTTTTACGCTCAAAGCCGTGATGCTCGGACAGTTTGCGCTGGCGCTTCCCATCATCGTCTCGCTAAGCGCCAGCGTCATCGAAAATATGGACAAAAAGCACTATCTAAACATTATGAACTACCGCCTAAGCCCGCTAAATTTAATCCTTTGCGTGCTTTACGAACTGCGCTACGCCCTACTCGTCGTCATCGCCACCGCCTACGGGCGGATCGTCGCAGAGGTGGGCGTAGCGATGATGATCGGCGGCAATATCAAATATTTCACCCGCACTATCACCACGGCGATTTCGCTTGAGACCAACAAGGGCGAGTTTGCGATGGGTATAGCGCTCGCGCTGGTGCTGATTTTAATAGCGTTTGCGGTAAATTTAGCCATCCACGCGCTAAAAAGGCTGGATCGATGAGTGCAGATAAACTAAAGCGTCCGAGCAAAAATTTCACGGACAAAAACCGGGCGGAGCGCGGGCGCGTAAATTTTATGAGCAAAAATTTAACGGACGCAAATTCCGCCCCTGAGAATTCTACGGACATAAATTCTACGCGCGTAAATTTTGCCGCTGAGAATTCTGCGAATAAAAATTTCACTGCGGGAAATTCTAAGAGTGTAAATTCTGCGACCGAGAATTCCATTAGCGCAAATTCCGCGGATAAAAATTCTACAAACAAAATTTCCGCGAGTGAGAATTCTGCGAGAAAGAATTTTGCAAATGAGAATTCCGCTGCCGCGCGATCCGTACCCGATAGCGGGCAAATTTCGGTGCGGGATCTAGTGCTGCGCTACGGACGGAGCGAAATTTTAAACATCCCCAGCCTCGATCTAAATACGAGCGGCATCACGGCGCTTTTGGGCTCCAACGGCAGCGGCAAATCCACGCTGCTGCGGATTTTGGCCTTTTTGCAGCGCCCGAGTAGCGGCAACGTGGAGCTTTGGGGGCAGCAGGCGCCCTCTTTGCAGACGCTGCGGCAGATCTGCTTGCTGCTGCCCGAGCCCGTGCTTTTAAAACGCAGCGTAGAGCAAAATTTTAAATTTGCGCTCAAAAGTCGCGGCGCGCTTGCGGAATTTGACGAGCGAGTGGATGAGGCGCTCGGCCTAACGGGGCTTGACAGAAGTTTTTTATCAAAGAAGCATTTCGAGCTTAGCTCGGGGCAGACGCAGCGCATCGCGTTTGCGCTCGCTCTGGCGCAGCGCGCGAAGCTCTATCTGCTCGACGAGCCGACCAACAGCCTCGATCTTGCCGCCTCCAAGCTCTTTGCGCGCGCGATTTTATTTATGCGAAGTCGCTACGGCTGCGGCTTTATCATCGCCAGCCACGATGAGAAATGGCTCAGCGCGATCGCGCAAAGAAGCGTATTTCTGCATCGCGGCAAGATATGCGAGTTTGAATACAAAAACATCTTTGACGTGCAAAACGGAATTTTAAAATTTTCAGATGAAATTTCGCTGCGCCTTGAAGAGAGACTCGCATGCGCTCGCAAAATCGCGATAAATCCGAGTAAAATTTTATTATCTCAAAGCCCGTTTGAGCGCTGCTTCGCGGGGATTTTGCACTCGGTTTCGCTTCAGTACGGCTCCTCGCTACTCATCAAGATCAAAGCAGGCGACGTGCTGCTAAAATGCGTCACGGCGCAGGATGAGCGGCGCTGGAGCGCGGGCGAGAGGATCTATTTCGGATTTGAAAACGGCGCGTTTTTAGGGCTGGAGTAATTCTGCGCGAAGTGCGGATAATCTTTATTTCGCTTTAGAATTTTTATTTGCGCGGCACCAATATTATTTTCAAATTTTTACTGCGAACCATCTAGCGCGGCGTACCCGGCGAAACAGAGCGCAAAAATTTGCGCCTTGAAATTTTGAAATTTACAGGCAGGGCTTTACCTGGCGGCGCAGTGTGAAATTTTAAAATTCCATTGCTAAGAAATTTTAAAGCTTAGCCGCGAATATAGCTAACGGGATTTTGAAATTCCACAATTTCTAGGCGCGGAATTTCAAATTCTAAATTTTAACCCTGCAGAGCGTGTAGTTTATTTCGCCTGCGGTGCAAAGGCGTAACGATGGTAAGAATTCTGCGGCGCAAAACTCGCGTAAAATTCTAAAGAGACGGCACTGAATTCCGATAAATTTTAAAAACGGCGCAAAACTTTACAAAATTTCACGAGCGCTAAAACAAAGCGGCATAGCTCCAACCTCACGCCGCTTAAATTTTCCCGCCAAACATCTCATACATCGCCTTTTCCTCGCCCCAAAGCTCGCGGTGCTTTTTGATGCAGGATTTTATCGCGCCTACCAGATAACGCATGTCTTGCTCGGTGTGCGTGTAGTGCAGGCTAACGCGCACGAAGCCGGGCTTGGCTTCTGGCATGCGCCCCTCCTTGATACCCAGCAGATCGTGAGCGTACGGCCCCGCGCACATCACGCCCGCGCGCGTCTGGATACCGAAGTCGTTGCTAAGGCTCGCGGCGAAATCATACGCCGAGACGCCGCGCACGTTAAACGAAATTATCGGTAGCCGCGGCGCACCCTTTGGAGCGTAGTTTATGACCTCGTCAATGCCTGCTAGCTCGCTCTCAAAAAGCCGCGCAAGCTCGTCCTCGGCGCTTTTTATTTGCTCGAAGCCGACCTCGTTTCGCAGCGCGTAGGCCAAATTTGCTCGCATAAGCCCGGTGATAGGCGGCGTACCGCCCTCCTCTAGCTGCTCTGGGTTTTTCAAAAATACGTGCCCTTCGCGGTTAGCGTAGGCGACCGTCCCGCCCGCGGCAAATGTCGGCACGTCGCTACTGAGCAGCTCTTTTTTGATCGCCAAAAGCCCGCAGCTAGCAGGTCCGCCGAGCAATTTATGCGGCGAGAGAAAAATCGCGTCAAAGTAGTCGCAATCTAAATTTGCGTGCGAGCTCAGCGCCGCGCAGTCAAAGGCAACAATGCCGCCCGCGGCTCTGATTAGCTCGCTGATCTTTTTATAGTCGCTAATGACGCCCGTGACGTTTGAGGCGGCGCTAAACGAGCCGATGATGCGGCGCCCAGCGTTTAGCTTTAGGATGCGCTCGAGTGCAAGCAGATCGATCTCGCCTGATTCGCTAAGCGGCACGCGCATGTAGTCGCAAAGCCCCTCGCGAAAGCTAAGCTCGTTTGAGTGGTGTTCGTACGGCGAAACGAGCACGAGCGGAAGCTGTGCGGCGCGTAAATTTGCCTCGCCGATCGCGCTTCTAGTCGCAGGCGGCAGATAGATGCCTAGCAGCTCCTGAAATTTCTTGATCGCGGCTGTCGCGCCCTGTCCGCAGGCGATGAGACAAAACCGCTCGTCAAGCCCCAGCAGTTTTTTTAGGCTCTCTCGCGCGCCCTCGTAGCGCCGCTGTGTGATGATCGCGCTCGAACTACTGTCGGAGTGTGTGTTGGCGTAGGTTTTTAAAACGTCCGCTATCTCGCGCTCTACGGGCTCGTAGGCAAGCCCCGAAGCCGCGAAATCAAAATAGTGCACGCCTTGTTTTAGGATGATATTTTTTCGAATTTCGTCTAAGCTTAGCATTTGCGGCCTTTAAAATTTAAGTGATTAATTATAGTGAAATTTGGATTAATTTAAAGCTTTACGCCAGGCAGGAAGGAATTTTAATGAGAATTTAGAAAAGCTTTGCCCACTATATCACTTAATTTCTGATGCTATATAGTTTTACTCCTTCAAATTTATTGATTACTATCTAGTTTTTTAGCCGCTTCTTGTCTTAGAATTTCGGCATAATCTTTTATATCTATCTTCTCGCCGTTATGTAGAATTTTCACTTTCGCTTCCTCTAGCATTTCCTCAAAATTTAAATATTTAAAAAATGTCTCAATATCGAATGCCTCGGTACTATTTTTATCTTTAAGGCTGTTTTTTTGCAAAATCTCTTCATCGCTCAGCCCATTGCCGCAAAGAGCTTTATATCTATCTATTTTCATATTATAGAAATTTAATATTTTGATGTCCGGTTCTAGCTTAGTACATTTTTTATCATTTGGCATATAGCCGAAAAATTTTATAAAATCTTTTTCTTTCCAGTACCCATCCGTTCCTTTTTCTTTTTCTTCGTTATTTTTAACTTCCCATCTCCCCCGAAGAGCCCAATCATATGATTCTAAAATCTTTTCTCCATAGCAGTAATCATTCATATGGTTTATGTAAGACTCCTTCTCTTTTATAGACATGGCTGTATTATTCATACAATTGTTGCGGGCTACAATAAAGTCATCTTTATCAGGCAAGCCATCTATATTATGTTTTATTAATAATTTTAATTTATCTTTATACATCATATCCCGCGGAAGAAAAGTATAAATAGATCTTTTAAATATTTCTTTTCGCTGAAATGGAATGCTGCTATTACTTAAATAATACAAAGGACCTTCATATGCTTTCGGTTTCATACCTCTTTGTAGCATCATATCGGCAATTTCTAACAAATTACTATATATTGCATAGTTTAATGGATAAACAGGATCTTTTGAGTGATCATGATTGATTAGACACTCAGTACGTAATTTTATATCTATATTGTTGCCAACTATGATTTCGGTGTCGTCAGAATATCTAGGGCAAACTATATAGCCCTGCACCATTTTGACTTCTTCAAATTTAACCCCGTTATCCAAAAGTAGTCTTACTGCTTTGGTGGCATTATTTTCTATCGCATAAGCCATAGCGGATAGCTTGTATTCGTCTTTTTTAT
>NZ_CALIMW010000252.1 GCF_938045405.1 uncultured Campylobacter sp.
GTCGGGATGGCCAAAATACTATCGGCAGAAGACGTAGCAAATATGATAAGAAGCCATAGAAAATGGATTAGAGCCAATGGTAGAGATATAAAATATATAAGATTAGATGTTTGTTATTCTGGGTTGGGCGAAAAAGCAAATAATGAAAATTCTATAGCTCAACAGGTCGCGAATATATTAAAGGTTCCAGTTTATGGTACAACTGGGGAATATCTCTATAACGAGTATATCCCATTTATAAATATGCCTGACTTTGGAGCAAGCAGCAAAAGATATGATCCAAAATAGTAGGTTGATTATGTGTAAAATTTATAAAAAAATTTTAGTTGTTTTTATTATTCTATGTTCTATATTTTTAGTTTATAATATACGAAAAAGCCTTAATAATGATTGCTGTACTATTATGGAATATTTTAATAAATTCGCATATAACAATCCAAGTACAGAATGCAAAGTGATATTACTTAGTAGAATTAAAGCTAAATTCGATTGGCAAATTTTCTATAGACTTTACGGGAGTATTACAAAGTATATCTTAGAAAAAAACTTGGCAATAGAAGATGATGTTGACGAAGAAATATTAAAATACATAATAGAGACTACAAAAAAAGATTATGAGATAATATACCGCAGTGATGAAAATGGAACTATTAAAAAGTATTTGCATATAAGAGGAAATTTATAGTTTAGGGTAAAAAAGGGGAAATATTAAATGAAATTTATCATTATCTCTTTATGTGCTCTCCTATTGGCTACCACCCCATTATCTGGTAGAGACGGTAAGCAGATAATGGGCTTTTACTCCTTGCAGACCGGGCGCAGCTATATCAATATAAAAAACAATGAAAGCACAAAGGATCTAGTCGCTACCTCCGCTACAGAAAGCCAAAGAGCTATGGATCATCAAAGAGGCATAAACTTCCTCCAAAACGAAGACGATCATTCGACCTATTCACAGAATTTCGGAAACGCAGTAGCTAGATACTACGGATATGCTCTTAGCTCATACGGCGCAGGCTATGGCTCTGCTAAGATAAATAATCCAAGTAGCATTAATCAAAACTACTACGCAAGCAACAATAAAGAATTCTCTAGACTGGATAAACAGAAGGGAGCGAATAGGCAGTTACTTGATGAAGAGGTACATAAAATATATGAACTATCTAAAATTTACTCGGAAAAAAAGAATATACCTCTAGAAAAGGGAACCGCTATAGTATCTAAAGCATTCTATGGTTTAGTAGACAAAGATGCAAACGATATGTATGAGACTAATTTGGATACGGAGGAAGCTTTTGAATATCTAGAGGCTCAAGACTTTTTAAAATCCAAAATAGATTATTCAAGAATCATCCCTACTTATGATGATAATGAATTTAGTGGTATAGGTTGGGCGTTCAAAGAGCAATATAACGATAGGTATTCAAATTTGAAAGGGTATTCTAGAAATAAGAAATTCTATGAAAAATACCTCAAAATAGATAATCCAGCAGATACTTTCTCGTTCTCGGGTTTAGCCGATAGTATTAAAAATTTCGCTGATGGTTTTACAAAGCCGTTTAAAGATTTAGCTAATGAAGCCACTAATAATACTTCAGAATTTTTAAAAGCTACCGCGATAGGAATTTTAAATCCTTTTAAATCAGGATTTAATTTCGGAGAGAATTCACATAAAACACATGAAGAAGCAAATCTAGATGATTTTTTAGGTGATAAACAAGGTAGAGACCAAAAACGTGGAGAGATAGCAGGAAATATTGCGCCGACCATAGCCGGCGGAACAATCGGAAGTATTCTAAAAAAAGGTAAAAATATCCATAAGGCAGGAGATGTCGGTACCGCCGAAGGCGCAGGGGCTACAAAACTTTCAACGACTGTCGGTGAGACCACGGGCACGGGATCTGTAAAAGCTCCGGCGGCTATTAGCGAAGCTATTTTAAGTAATAATATAAAAATTACTCAAGACGAAATGATTTATGTGTTAGATGCTGCAAATCAACTTGATAGAAATAAGTTAACTAAGGCTGGTAGAGCAATACAAAAACACGGCGATAGGTCAGGGGATATAATTGAAAAAGTCAAAGGGAATGCCGCAGTAAAGAATTCTGAAGGCATAAAATTAGTTAAAAAAATTTTAACGGACTCTAAGTTAGAAGTTAAATCATATTATAGCCCTAAATATAAAGCAAATATCAAAGATTACAGGAGCAAAAATGGCGGAATAAGGATGAATATTGATAGTGGTGAATTTATGGGGTTTTTAAACCCATAATCAAATAATTTTTAGGATTTTAATATGATAGAAAATGAATTTGAATTTTTAATTGCCTCCGTGCCGG
>NZ_CALIMW010000253.1 GCF_938045405.1 uncultured Campylobacter sp.
ATTCTCGGCTTACCGCTTAGTGTAACGTGGTTTCCGATCTTAATAAATTCGCTATCGGCTATGTCGGCTTTAAATGAGCCAAAGCGGCTATTTTTTTCGCCCGCCCGCTTTAAAATTTGTTCCTTATTCTCTCGCGCTTTGATGACTGCGTCTATTTGCCTGTCTGCTTTTTTTGCATTATACCCCGCCGCTCCCGATACGTTTGCGGGGATCAAATCCGCCGATGCCCTAAGCTCTTTTTGCGCCTCGCTTATTATCTTTTTCCTAACGGCGTCTTTCTTCGCTTCCGAAATTTCAAGTTTATCGACCTCGTTTAGGGTTTGATTTAGCCGCCTTTGGGTTGCGCTGCCCCTATTAAATTGCGAATTCTCATTTGCTCTTTCGACGAGCTTTTGATCTAACGCCTCTTTTTCTTTCATCGCATCTTCCCTTTGTAGCCTCTGCCTAATCCCCGCTTTTTGATTTTCTATTATGGCTAGGCGCTCTTTATCGTCTTTAGCATTTATTATCGCCTTTCTTAACTCGGCAGGCGGTAGTTCCTTTACTTTTTGGGAGTTTTGGGGTATAATATCCGTAGTTTGGTAGCCCAAGCCTTGATTTTCGAGTTTGCTACCTGGCCGGGTGAAAGTTTGGATAATACCGGCATCTCCTAATTTCTCCTTGCTTATTTTCTCAAGCCTTTTTAGGTCTTTGTCATTTACTTTCGTTGCGTGCTTAATATCGCCCGTTTCTTTTTCTACAGCCAATTTGCCGATTTTATTGCCGTCTAGTCGCTTGACTATTAATCCATAATCAAGCCTATTGTTAGCATAAAAATGCGTCGGGTTTTCTTTGATTTCTCGGATCAGCCTAAACACATCGGCGGGTCTACCGCTAAACATCTCGGGGTGTTTGTTTGCTAAATATTCCAAATCTGCCGAAATCTCATCGGTTTGAAGCTTTGCCAAATCTCTTACATTTGGGGCTAATTTAAATTTAACGTTATAATCGCTCTTTGCCGCAGCTCCGTCCTTAAGCGTAAAACCCTCCCCGCTTACAACCGCGTCATTTGCCACAATTGCGGGATTCTTTTCTCTAGCGGCTAATACGTCCTCTATCGTGGGTCTTTTTGCGCCCATCTCCTCTTTGATCTGTTGTTTTGCTCGCTCTACCAAATTCACCTTTTCTTGCGTGGTTAAGCTTGGATCTATCAACGCCTTTTTTAATTCCTCGGGGCTAAATTTAGCTCTTACGGCTTCGTCGTTTTGGGTTTTTAGAATTTGCCTAATCTCAGGGATAACCTCTTTTGTGAATTTACTTAGTCCCTCTTTGGTCGCGCTGTCTAAACCCTCCGTCGGTATCGCTTCGATATTTTTTATCGCGCCCTCTAAATCGCCCGCATTTTTAAGGGCGTTTGCAATATGGTTTTTAAGCGCTTGATTGTTGCCATACCACGGGATTTTGGATTTCAATTTGTTTACGAGGCGATTTCTAAGCATTACTTGAAACGCGCCGGTAATAGATTTGCCGATACCTTGCTGTAGTTCGGCGGTTTTTGGCGCCATTTCAGACAGCTGTTTTAAAATTTCACCCGAATTTTTTAACAGCGGCGCGCTTTGCTTCAGCTCCTCTACCGCCCCCGCTACCCGCTGCGATTTAAAAGGGATTTTGTCTATCTGCTCGAAAGCTTTTCCAAAATCCGTTATGCCGTTTTTTGTGTTTCGCTCGACGATATTTTTAAGCAGGCTTCCCTCTATGTTTGCGCGCTCGGCGGGATTTAGCGCGCTTAAAATTTCGTCTAAATTTTTTCCCGTCTGATTGTCTGCGCTTTTGATAAGTGCGCTCGTTAGGTCGTTCGTGTCTTTCATCGCGCCCGTTAAGCGCTTGTAAAGATCGCTTTCTTGCACTTCCTTAAAAGCCTTATAGTCATTTCGCGCCGTCTCCATAAGTGCTTTTGCTCGCTCGCCTACGCGCGGATTTATACGTGAAAACTGATCGAGCGCGCCGTTTACGGCATCATCAATAATCGCTCGCGCGTCGCCGAGCTCAAGGATACGCTCCCTGCTAAGGGCATCATTTGCCCCCTTCATAGCCGAAATTTCTTTGTTGATAAACGACCTCGCGTCCTGCAGCCCGTCAAGTCCTCCGCGCTCGATAGCTTTCATTATGTGCTTTGTGGTGCGCGAGTTTCCGAGCGTGTCTTGTAGCGCCGTAGAGACATTTTTAGATAGGGTGCGCGTATCAATCCCCGCGGTGCTAAATTCTCTATCCAGCGTCTTTATGACATTGCTAAAATCTCCTTTTGTGCGCGCCGCATACTCTTTGAGAGTTTGAACCGCATTAGGCGCATCCTTAAAGGCCTCGCCGATATTTTTCGCGAAACTGGAGTTTAACCCCTGCATAACCTTTTGCGTTTTGGCGAATGCGTTTGCATCGCTCGCTACGCTGTCGAGGATTAGCTTTGCTCCCTTGTCGTTGCTTAGCGCGCTTGCGAGCAGATCGGCTTCCCTTTGGCTTAAATTTTCGCCCTGAATAACGCGCTTGATCGTCTGTTCGGCGGGTTTTATAATTTTTTCGTTTGCAAAACCTATACCTTTATCTATGCTTTCGCTACCGGTTTTTGGGATGTGAAACGACCTATCTGCGTTAGAAAATTGGCTAAATCCCTCCTCTCCTAGCGCATTTTTTGTAGCAGCTAAATCCTTAAGCGTCTGCGCTTCTCCGCCCATAGATTTAATATACTGCGCCTCGGCTCCCTCGATATTATCGGTTACGCCTCTACGCATTAAATTTACTAAAATGTTATTATCCGCAATTTTTGCTGCGTTTTTCGCCACCGGGCTTATTATCCTCTCGCCCGCCTGTTTAATCGCAGGTGCTGCAGCCTTTATGAGCTTACCCGCCCCTGCAACCGCTACGCCTCCTAATGCGTCCTCGCCCGCAGCCTGAAGCGCCCTTGAGGCATAATCCCCCGCACTATACTCTCTGCCGACCGCTTCGCCTTTTTGGCGCAGATCGTTCATCGAGCCTATCGCGCTACCTCCTGCGCTCATAGCTAGCATAGGCACAAGGCTAGCCCCGCCGGTAAATGGAGCGAGCCCTGCACCGACGACGCCTCCTGCTATCTCGGTCTTGCGCGCGGCTAGGTCGTCCCAGAGGCTAGGCGTAACCTCTTTTTGAATAATTTGCCCGTTCGCGCCTCGGGTTCCGAAGTAAATTTTGCCGTCGCTAGTCTGCACCGCGCCAAGCTCATATCCTGCATTTTTTGCGATATAATCTAAATCTTTTTGTAGCTCCGCGGCATCTTTTTCATCTCCTGCTATGGTTTGAAAAAGAGACCTGCTAGATGCTTTTGCTACCTTGTCTTGCAAAATTTCATCTTTGCTTTTTGCCGGTTCGCCGCTTCCGAAAAACGAATTAGCAAGAATAGTCTTTGCCTCCATTCCTAACCCGTCAAGCGCCCCGCCTAAAAATTTACTCTTCTTATCGTTGGCTCGTGCTTCCTCGCCGCGCCCGAGCGTAGGCGCAGCAGGAATAGGGCGCCCGTCAAGCCCTAGTTTCGGCGCGGAATTTACGACTTCTCCCGTCTGCTCGTCTCTTATCGGCACGGGGCGATAACCTTGTGCCGCCCAATCGGTATTTTTGCTCTGTTGCGGTGCGGGGCGCAAAACTACGTTTTGTTGTGACGCGGCTTGGGTTTCTTGCTGCGGGGCTAAGCTTGCCTGCTGCGTGCCTTGCTGTTTATAGTATTCGGTTTTGGCGTAGTTCGTGATCTGCTCGGGTGAATATCCCTGCTGCATCAGTGCGCCTATTTTCCCATCTCCTAAAAAGCTTCTTGCGTTCATCCTAAAACTCCTCGTTAAAAATCCCTATTGCGTCCAACCTCTGACGCAGATCGTCGCTTGGGTATCCTCGCGGCGGTTGCGGGGCGGAATTTATCGGCGCAACGCTTACGGGCATACCCATTTTTTGCATAAATAGCTGCGTCGCTTCCCCGCTGCTCGCTTTTGCGCCCCTCTTTTTCCCCGCCAGCAGCTCTCTTATGTCCTCGATTGATTTCATTTTCGCGTCAAGCTGTCTTTGATAGTCATCGGCTCCCGCGTAACCTTGAGCTCTTAGGTTATCTATTACATTTTGGACTTCCATCAGGTCTTGTATGTATGAATTTATCGCGGTTTCTTGCGCGGTTTTAGACCCCGTGAGACCCGGGTCGAGACTATCTCTAAAGGTCGTGTAATTAAAATTTCCGTTTCCTTTCTGTAGATTTTGTCTCGCTCTAGCCCAGCGATCGGCAGACGCATTAAAGGCCGCCGCATCGGTGCTGACGTTTGATCCTAGAGTATTTATGGCTCTATCGAATACGCCGCTTTGCGTTTCAATGCCTTTACCCGTAAGACTGCTTAAATTCGAGGTGGTATTGATAAAATTCTCGCCTGCGTTAAGGGCGTTCATTCCCTCTAAAAATTTCTTTTGATTTAGCGCGATTGCGTTTTTCTGCCCCGCCGATGCCTCGGTTTGCTTCACTAGCTGCGGGTTCGTCTTCGCCGCAGCGTAAGCGTTGATATATTCGCGCTGCGCCTGCGGATCGGTCATCCCCTGCGGTATCTGTCCGCCGAGCTGCGAAAATATAATGTCGGCTTCGGCGTCGATCTGTTTTTGCTTGCGTTGCGCCTCCTGTTGCTTCAAAATAGGCTCTTGCGCCTTGTAAATTCCTCCTTGCGCTTCGGTTTGCAGCCTATACCGCCTGCCTAGATTGATCTTGTCTGCGTCGCTCAAGCCCTCAGGCAACTCCCCGAATTGCCCGCCTTGTTGCCCCGCGTTATACCACGCCATATCTATGCCCGCCTGTTTTTCCTGCTCGGCTTGGGCTTTATCTCGCGCTTGGCTGATATTCCATTGCAACTGCGTGTTCGCTCTAGCGTTGTCGGCGTATAGATTATTGATTTGAGCTCTACGCAACGCGTCGGTGCTGTAAAAGTTCCTCAGCCCCAAATCCTGATCGAAAGCGTTTTTCTTTGAGGTTTCGGCTTCGATTGTTTGATTGTGCCGCGCGGTTTCTTGATTTTTCTGCCCGTATAGGTATTCTTTCATCAAATTTGCGCGGTTCGTCTCGTCAAGTTGCGCCTGATTTTGATTTTTCGCCACGTTGTCCTTATAAATTTCATAGAGCGATCTACCGACCGCTCCGACTGCATCTATCATCCGTGTATCGTAGTTGAAATCTACCTTATGGGGGTTAAAAAAAGCCATTACTGCCTCGCAAAAGTGGACGCATTCCATCCGTCATATAAATTTTGCTCGGCGCGGTTTTGTCTGTCGATCTCGCGCTGCGAAAGCATCTTGTTGAAATTATATGCATCTTGCTGCATTTGTAGGGCTTTATTCGCCGCTTTTTGCTGCTGCAAGCCCGAATACAGACCGCCCGCCAAACCTGCAGCTTGTAACCACGTAGGCGTTCCGCCGCCCGAGCCTGAAAACAAGCCCAGCGCCCGATTGCCCGCACCTTTTAACATATCAAGAAAATTCCATCCGCCGCCTCTTGTCGCCGTATTTGCGGCTCCTGCTAGCCCGCCTGCTATACCTGAAAAAAATGGGTTCATCTCGTCCTCCTTAAAATCCCGCTTGTTTTAGAAGCTCCGCGCCGATCTCTACGTCGCTTACCTCCTCCCCTTTTTTCATCCTGTCGAATGCGCCGAGTTCTCCGCCCGATCTGTTCGTATCGATGATCTCGTCGGGTTTTTGCGTAGGCGTTGCGATCTTTATCATTGCGTTGGCTACCGCTTTCCAGCCGTCGTAGTTTTCGCCTAGCAGCGGCAAAAAGCCGTTTTGTTCCGCCCATTTTCCCATCTCCTCGGGCTTTATGGTAGGATAATCCTTGCTGAATTGATCTAAATTTTTATCAAAAACCGCCCTCTTGCGCGCCGTCTCTTGCGCTTGAGCTTGCGCTTCTTGAAGCTGTCTGATCTGCTCTTGCATCTGAGGCATTCCCTGCAAGCCCATACTATCGAGGAGCGCTTGCTGCTCGGGAGGAAGCTGCGCCGTTTTTGCCTCCTGCGCCGCTTTGGCTTTCTCCGCCTCTTGTGCCGCCTTTTGCTCCTCTATGCCTTGCATAGCGCTTGCTATCATATTTTGCAGATTTTCCTGCGTGATTTGCGGATGTTCTGTTTGCTGCGCCTCTGCAGGCTCTGATCCCTCTACCTGCTCTTGCCCCTCGCTTGCTTCTAGTTCGCCCACTAATGCGTTGATTGCGTCTTGCTCCGTCATCTCTATTCTCCCTTATAGTTTTCAAAAAATTCAAAGAAGCTTTCTATCAGCTTCACCTTATCCATTGCCCGCAGACGGCTTTCGTCGCTCGCATTCTCATCTTGCGCCGCGATCAGATATTCCTCGTATTTGATACTTAGCAAAACGATAAATTTCCTCACGGCGTCACTCCCCAAAATCGGCTCAAGCTCTTTATTTGACGTCAAATTTGAAATAGTGGCGTCAAAAACCTTTTTTTGCGTGTTAGAAAGCATTGCTTCCTCCTTGCATTGGATTTATATCGGGCGGTATCTGCGGCGGCAGGATCATCTCTCCCAACCTGTTCTGCTCGCCGATAAACTCGCTCGCATTTTTGATGCCGTATAGCGGCAGAAGCTCCAAAAGAAGCTTTTTGCTAGCCTCTTTCATCGCAGCAGCTCCCGCCTGATCTCCTATCTGCAAGCACATCCCAAACTGCGCGCCGATCATCTTTGCCGCATCCATCAGGGATTGCTTCTGCACCTCTTTATTTAGCGCCCCGATGCCCGTGTTTAGATTGACTTTGAAGCTCGGCACCTCGCCGCGTCCAAAGCCTGCGAAAAAGATCGGGTCGGCATATTTCCACACCAAAAACGCAAGCCGCTCAAATATCGGTTCAAAAAAGGTCTCATTGAATGTGCGGATATATCCTTGAAGCCTTACGCTGCCCTCATTCGCCATTATGCTTGCCATCGTGGCGGTCTCTTTCCGCACGGTCGTCGCGCCGTTTTGTTGAGGAGAGACGCCGCTAACTTCGCTCATCTCGTTTTCGATGACTTGAAGCGCCGCCATCGCTCCGCCTATGTCGCCCGCGGGCAAAACCTGCACGGCGCTTGGTTGATTTGTGTATATCGGCGTGCCTACGCTCTCAAGCTCGCCTCGCTCTACCATCGAAGCCTTGTCAAATATGATTTTCGGCGCGACCTGCTGGCGAATGACGTCGGTGATCGAGTTTCTATTCACATTGAGCTCGTTTTGCAGCGGCAGCAGCGCGGGCTCGCCGTAGGCGCTGACATAGGTTTCCTCGTCCGTGCATCTAATCTGCGGCAGCATATAGCCCACTATGAAAGGCTGCCCGTCTCGCAGCTCTATTTTGTCGCGCAAAAGCTCGTTTTCGTAGAGGCTAGAAACATACCATTTGCCTCCGCGCAGCTCGTAAATTTCGTAAATTTCGATCCGCTCGTAGGGTTTTTTGTTCTCAAAAGCCTCTTTGTTCTCTATTTTGAAAACGCCCCTTTTGCCGTAGCTCAAAATATCCTCGCTGCTAAGATAGATGCGATGCACCAGATAGGATATGTCGTTTAGCCCGCGCGCACCCGGATCAAAATATAGGTCTTGCAGGCTCACTTCGTCTATCATTGCGCGGTCTTTGCTCCAATACACCTTGACCGCGCAGCTTGCCGAAAAAGGCGCGCGTAAGAATATCGGTGCAAAGGTTTTGTATAGATTTATGCTCTCCGCGTAATGATCGATTGCGGCTTGCCATTTGTCTATCTCGTCGTCCGAAGAGTTGATATAGGGCTCCAGCTTTGCGAATTTGTCGTTGTTAAAATAGGTCTCCGTAAGCCCGTCGTAAATTCTTTTTGCCTTCGAATTGAGCTTCGGGATATAGTTTTTGCTTTTGTTGCGCTTTTGCAGGCTTTCTGCGAGCTCGGGGCGCAAGATCAGCAGATATGCCTCCTCCAAATCCTTGAAACCCTGCTTGTAGTGTTCATAGCCGTCCATCGCCGCAGTTTTGAGCTCCTGCAGATATGCCGTCCTATCGTCCATTTTTCCCTCCTAGCTTATAAAATGTTGAGCGCCCTATCCCCGTGAGCTCCGCCACCTTTTTAAAATTTTTCCCTTGCCGTATTAAAATTTCAGCCATTTTTGTTTTTGCCTTTTTTTTCGGTATGCGCGCGCTTCCTTGTGCTAAATCGCAAAAATATGCATATAGCGTGAGTTTTAGCGCCTCGTCGTTAAGTTTCGCGAAAGATCGCACGAGCACGGGATCAATCCGATCAAAAATATAATCATATTCTCGTCCATAATCTACAGCATTTATGGATTTTTCACCATGCATAGTCGTCATAGCGCTCCTCCTTTCTGCTCTGAAGTATCGGGCAGAGATCAAAAAAGCTCATTGCCAGCGCGTCGGCGCGATCAGGACTGCGGCCATACTCTTTTTT
>NZ_CALIMW010000254.1 GCF_938045405.1 uncultured Campylobacter sp.
CATCAAATACGACTTCGCGCTATATCGCCTCGGACAGAGCGGTGAGATAGATAAAATTTTACCTTCACTGCTTGATTAATTCTAGCTTTAATTGCACATACCGAATGGACCAAAACACTCAGAGAATAATCTATTCTTTTGAATTATATTTTCTCCTGGATATATAATAATTTCGTGTCCTTGTTTTTGCCAGATTTGTCCATTTTCTGCGCTTATGGTAGATACATCTAAGTGAGCTGTTGAGCCATAGACTAAATATATTTTATCAAATACATCACTATAGCCTAGATAATGAAAAAACGGCGCTGCAAACGTGATCTTTTTGAATTTCGCTAGATTGCTATCTTGAGCGACACAATTGGATTTATTGGAGGGTTTGTAGCCGTTTTCAATGAGTTTCTTTTCTGCTATGCCGTTAGTAGAATTTAACTTTACGTAATGAACATATCAGATTTCATCTAGGCTATCTGCGGCATTTGCTTGAATTTTTCTACGATACAAAAGTAAGCCATCCATATCTGCATTGTCTGTTAAAATATTTAATTCTTCAAAATTATTGCTCTTTACGTTCCAAAAATCATTATATGGTTTTAAATAAATTGACGCAATAATAAATGCTATTATTAATATGATGATTACCCCTAAAATAGATACACTTATGATGAAAATTTTTAAAATCAGATCTATGATTTTTTTGAAACTATTCATTTTTATCCTTATTTTTTACTATTATAGCATACGATTTGCCATTGCGGTGTATGACAGTTAAAATTTAAGTCTATATTTTGTAAAATAATAGAAATCAAAAAGGACAAAAATGGAGCTTGAGCTTTGGCAGTTTGCGGTGCTTTTTGCGGCGGCGTTTTTCGGCGGATTTATCGACTCGATCGCGGGCGGCGGCGGGCTGATATCGCTGCCTGCGCTGCTTGCCGTGGGCGTTCCGCCGCATGTAGCGATCGCCACAAATAGATTTCAAGGCAGCTTCGGAAGCTTCACCGCCGCTTTAAATTTCATCCGCAAGGGCTATGTCGATGCGGCGGAGATCCTGCGCGGCGTGATTTTTACGTTCATAGGTGGGCTCGTCGGCGCTTATGTCCTACTTCTAATTGATGCGAAATTCCTAAACTACCTCATTCCGATCCTGCTGCTGGCGCTTTTATTTTATATGATTTTTTCGCCGAACCTAGGCGAAGCGCCCACCAAACCCAAGATGTCAAAAAAGAGCTTTTACGCGATTTTCGGGCTTATTTTGGGGTTTTACGACGGATTTTTCGGCCCTGGTACGGGCTCGTTTTGGACGTTTGCACTCGTGGGAATTTTAGGGCTATATATGAAAAAGGCGGTCGCGCACACGAAAGTTTTAAATTTCACCTCAAACATCGTCTCTTTGGGCGTTTTTATCATCGGCGGGCAAATTTTATGGCTCGTCGGAGCGGTGATGGCGGTCGGACAGATCGCGGGCAGCTTCGCGGGTTCAAGCCTAGTGATGCGATGCGATGTGAAATTCGTGCGCAAGATGCTTCTGTTCGTCGTTGCCGCCACGATTTTAAAGCTACTTTACGGACTGATCGCAAGCTGAATACAGGACTAATTTGGGCTGATCGCAAGTTAATTACAGACTGGTTGAAGACCGATCGCAGGCTAATCTAAAGCCAAAATCATAGAATTTTATACAGGATTTCGTATAAAATTTCACGTAAAATTTTATGAGCTCTCGTTGATCTATTTAAATGACGTTGATCTTGCTGCCGCAGTAGCGCAGATCTTGCTGTAGAGTCGCGCCAGTCTCGCTTCGATGGCGCCGATTTTATCATAGCGTTACGCTGATCTTATCGCGACTACGCTAATTTCCCGCTGCTGCGATGTTGATTCTATTGGCGTTACGTCGGAGGTCTCGCTTGTCATGAGGTCTTGATTTTGTTGTTTCGATATCGTCGATTTTGCTCCGCTACATCGACGACTTCGTTGCCGCGCTTGCTACTGCGAGGATTTTAATTGCGTTGCGCGGTGTTGCACTGATTTTTTTATGACGGCGCTGTTCTTTCTGCTGCGATGGTAGCGATTTTGGCGCTGCTTTTACCGCCCCGCCGCCCGTATCACTACCATGGGCGGGCTCAGTTTTGCTGTCGCGACATTGCGATCTTGATGGTACAAGGATTTAATTTGCTGCCGTAACGACGCCAGTGAAATTTCGCCCATTCGCGCCAGTTAAATTCCACCGCACCACCCATATCTATTTCGTCGTATCGCCATGCATTCATGCGGTCTGCCCGCCGCCGATAGAGTCGTCGTATTGCCGAGTGCACAATGCTATCGTACCCGTGCTATGAAATTTTATATGTTTATGCCCACAAAATTTTAAAATACCGCTCCATAGATCATTTCGCCGTGCCGCCCGTATGTACTACCAAATCCACTCGCAGCGATTAAATTTAGCCGCACTTTCACGCGCCGTTTTCTGCACCCGTCAGCTATTTTGAATTTTGTCGTTTCGCCGTCACGGCTCGCCATTTCGCGCTAACTACCTCCCGCCATATTGCTCGCTGTATTTGTGCGATAAATTTAACCGCACCGCTGCGTTTGCCGTTTCATTCTGCTATCGTAGGCGAAATTTTGCTCATCCATGCCATTTAAATTCCACTACATTGCGGTGTTTGCATAAACGAAATTTAGCCGCCCCGCGCTTATTATCTTTACCGCGCCGCCGCCTTTCCGCCAATTAATTTTAGCTGCACCGTCGCGCCCGCTGCACCCGCAATCTCGCTCGCCCGCGAAATTCCGTCGCCTAAAGCAATGCTAAAATATTTTGCGATAAAATGGGCGAAATTTTTTACAAAGGATTTTACATGCAGATCATCTCGACTCCCGATGCGGCGCAGGCCATCGGACCGTACTCCCAGGCGATCAAGGCGGGCGGGTTCATCTTTACCTCTGGGCAGATCGCGCTTAAGCCCGACGGCGAGTTTGTCGCGGGCGGCGTGGAAGCGCAGGCAAGGCAGGTTTTGCAAAACCTCGCCGCGATCCTGAAAGAAGCTGGCGCGACGCTACAAGATGCCGTCAAAACTACGATTTTCCTAGCCGATATGGGCGATTTTGCCGCGGTGAACGAGATATATGCGGCAGCGTTCGGTGAGCATAAGCCTGCTCGCAGCACGGTGCAGGTCGCCAAGCTCCCCAAGGGCGCGCTTGTGGAGATCGAAGTAATAGCGCTGGCTAAGTAGCGTTAAATTTAGATCGCTAGGACATTGCGGGTTTGCGGTTAAAATTTAGATACGGGCGCTTGAAATTTTAAACGCCTCGCTTTGGTTTTGTAGCTGTGCGAGTTTTTAAATTTAGATTTTCAAAGCCGCGCCAAACGTCCGCGGGTTTATGTAAACAGCGCGTCTGGCGTGCTAAGGCGTTAAAATTTCTCGCTCAAAATGGGATTAAAATGATAGAAGAGCTTATTCAAAAATCTAAAAATATCACGGCCGCGGGGCGCAGCGACATAGAGCCCGCATGGATCGCGCAGGCGCAGCGGCGGCTCGGTTTCGCGCTGCCTACGAGCTACAAGCAGATGCTGCTAAGATACGCTGGCGTCAGCGCGGATTGAGCTAAAAACGATCGCGCCGCCCGAGTTTGCGGACAGTGCCGACGCCGACATCTGCTACACGTATGA
>NZ_CALIMW010000255.1 GCF_938045405.1 uncultured Campylobacter sp.
CTCTCCTCGCTGCTTGCGACCACGCGGTAGTTTATGCCGAGCACGCCCGCTTCCTTGATCGCTTTGCTTGTCCAGTTACCCGTGTTGGCGTATTCTGCGACGCCGCCTGCGTATAGGTTCATCGGCACCTGCGCGAATTGCAGGCTCGCGCCGCCTTGCAAAAATAAAATCGTAAAATCGTCCGAAAAGCCGTAGAGATCGCGTACGCGGTCCATCGCGCTATGCAGAACTTCCTCAAAAATTTTGGTGCGGTGCGAGATCTCCATTATCGAAAATCCCAGCCCTGCGTAGTTTAGCAGCTCCTCTTGCGCCTGCTTTAGCACGCCCAGCGGGATGGTGCTAGGTCCTGCGCTAAAATTTAAAACCCTATCCATTTTGCCTCCTTTAGATGATTTTTGCATTTTTGCTGAGCTGCTGCGAGCAAAGGACGAACTCGTCGCCCGCGGCAAGCTCGCCCAAGCTCACCGTTTTGCCGCCCTTTTGGATTTGAACGAGGTCTTTGGTGATCTCAAAAAATTTCGCCTTTTGCGCCAAAAGCTCATCCTTAGCGCTTAGCGTATGCTCTGCGGTGCTTAGCTTGGAGGCCACGAAGCTTTTAAATTTAAGCTCGAAATTTAAAAGCTTTGCAAGCGAGCCTGAAATTTTTGGCTCGACCGATTTTGATTTAAGCTCTAAAGCTGCGAGGCTCAGCACGTTTTGTGCGGATGAAATTTTATCTTTTATCAGCCTATCAAACGCGTCGCTTATGCCGTCTAGGCTCTGAAAGATCGCGCAAATATCGGGCAGCAGGTCGATCATCGCGGCGGTGGGCGTGAGGCTTCGGTGATCGGCTACGAAATCGCTGATGCTAAAATCGATCTCGTGCCCGACCGCCGAGATGACGGGCGTTTTGGCTGCGTAGATCGCGCGCGCCAGAGCCTCGTCGTTGAAGCACCACAGATCCTCGCGCGAGCCGCCGCCGCGAGCGATTACGATCGCATCGTAGCCCTTTGCGTCGGCTACGCGCAATGCGCTTATGATCGAAGCAGGCGCGCTCTCGCCTTGCACTAGCGCGTTATACAGATCGATCTTGCAAAGCGCGAAGCGGTCCTGCGCCGTGCGAAGCATATCCGCCTGCGCCGCGGAACCCGCGCTTGTAATGATCGCGATGCTTTGGGCAAATTTCGGAAGCTGTTTTTTATGTGCGGCATCAAAAAGCCCCTCTTTGCTAAGCTTATCTTTTAGCGCGGCAAACGCCGCTTCCAGTTCGCCCTCGCCGCTTTTGCGTATATTTGATACCTGGATCTGATACGCGCCCGTGGGAGCGTATAGCGAGACCTTGCCGCTTACGATGAGCTTATCGCCGACGGCGGGGATAAAATTTATCCGCGCGGCGTTAAATTTAAACATCGCGCAATCGATCGCCGCGCTTGCGTCTTTGATCGTAAAATACCAGTGCCCGCTCGTGCTTTGAATTCTAAGCTTAGATATCTCGCCCTCGACTTCGACGAAGCTAAAGCTCGTCTCCAAAAGCGTCTTAGCTTGGGCGTTTAGCTCGCTTACGCTAAGCATCGTCGCTCTTCCGCGCGATTTTCTCCGCGATGAAAAGCGTGCTGACGTCGAAGCTGAAGCCCTTTTGCACGCGCAGCTCAAAGCCCGCGTTTTTGAGCTTTTCGCTAAAGCTCGCGGCGTCTAGGAAGCTGCCGATGGAGCTTGGCAGATACTCGTAGGCTTCTTTATTTTTCGAGATAAAGGCGCCGATTTTGGGCAAAATTTTGCTCACGTAAAAATCTCTGATTTTAAACGCGAGCCCGCCGCTTGCGGCTTTGGTAAATTCCAAAACCACGAGCGAGCCGCCCGGTTTGATGATCCGATTAAACTCCGCAAGCGCCGCGTCCAGCTCCACGACGTTTCTTATGCCATAGCTGATGCTTAAAATATCCACGCTTGCATCATCTAACGTCGTGGCGCCCGCGGTTGCTTTGATAAACTCGCAGCCAGGGAATTTTTGCCTCGCCACTTCGAGCATCCCTTCGCTAGGATCGATCCCTACGATCCGCTCGATCTGCACGCCGTGCTGAGCCGCGCCGTCGCGCCATGAGCTTATCATATCGCCCGTACCGCACGCGACGTCGGCGATACTCACGAGCCTTCCTTTAAGCTTTTCAAGCGTTAGTTTGACCGCTTTTTTGCGCCACGAAACGTCCACGCCGAAGCTGATGGCGCGGTTTGCCAGATCGTAGGTAGGCGCGATCTCATCGAACATCTTTATGATTTTTTCCTGTTTTTGCACGGGCTTTCCTTATTCGTATGCTTTGATTTTGCGCAGCGATTTTTTCAGAGCGCGCAAAAGAGCCTCTTTTTCATTTAAAATTTTTTCCTCCAGCTCGGCGCGGCGGTCGTTTAAGCGGGCGTCCAGAGCCAGCAGATACGCAAACGCGACGCCGCTTTTATCGCTTGCTTTTTGATAGATCGCGATGAAATTTTGCCACACGCTGATATCTTGCAGCGCGCCGAAATCCTCGCAGACGGCCTTGGTGCGTTTAAACAGCTCCCTGACGCAGCCCTCATCAAAGCTTCTTACAAAAATTTCAAGCGCGTATCGCAGCCTCTTTAGCCCTATACGCGCGTCGTGAAATGCCTGCAGCGATGAGCCTTGCTTTAAATTTTTTAGCTCCGCGCGCAAGCTTTTAATCAGCTTGCAGAGGCGGGCGGAGGCGAACTTTTTTGAAATTTTTTCATATTCGCTGCGTGCGTAGATGCCGTCCGCGCCGCTTAGAAAGCCGCTAATAGCGCCGCTTAAATTCGTAAATTCCGCGCTAGAAAGAAATTCCAAAATTTTATCCTCCGAGCGCTTCGCGATAAGATTTAGCTGCTGCAAAAAGCTCGCAGGCGCGTCGTCGGCTTTTAAAAACTCCGCAAAAACGTGAAGGTCTCGCAGCTGATTGCTGCGGCTCATAAATTCTGCGAGGAGTTTTAAAATTTCATCCTTTTTTTCAGCTTCGAAAAGCGGCGCGGATAGCTTCAAAACGGCTCTAAATTTACGAATCTGCACGCGCAGCTCGTGAAGCGCTTCGGGGGCTAGGCTTTTTTGATATTCGCTCTTTGCGCCGCACGCCCTCGTCCACGCTAGCTCAAGCGCCAAACGCGCGAGCTTAACGCTGTCCGCATAGGGCGGCGCGAAAAATTTAACTCGGCTAAATTTTTTAAAAACGTTGCGGGCGTGCGCGAAATCAAGCGAGCGCGGCGGTACGCCGTAGCGCGCCAGATAGCGGCTTTTGTAGCGGTAATCGTCTGTGATCTCGCAAAAATCGGTGCTGCCGAAGGTTTTTACAAAATCAAAATTTGTGCTTGCCGCCTCGCTTTGAAATTTCGCTCGTAAAATCACGAGCGTACTTAACTCTCCGCCGTAAAGCTCTAACCAAAACTCCGCCTCGTCGTTAGCAAAGCCGTAGCGGTTCTTTTGCACGACGCGGGCGATCCTGCTTTTTAAAGCCTCTTTGAAATCATCTTTTGAAATTTTAAAATTTAGAGTTTGTCTGTCGAGATCCTCTTTTTTGTGGTGCAAAGAGCACTCGTCGTTTTGGCGGATGTAGTAAATTTCGGGATAGAACGAAGTATAAAACCAAGCGATCTTTACCTTGCGACATTTTAGCCCCGCACGCTCTAGCGTCCGCAGAATCGAATCGTCGCTCAATAAAAATTTACGCTTAGTTTGCATACCCGCTCCAAAAATAAAGTGGGTAATAATAGCAGAAAATTCTTTAAACTATCTACACTTTTCGCAGTCTTCGACCGTAGCCGTGATATTTAGCTTGCGGATGAAATTGCCCGCTTTGCGCTCGATGTTTTTCAAAACGTCCTTATTAAAGGCATCATCCATGAAAAGATCCGTGACATTGCCGCATTTTTCGCATACGACGTGGATGTGCGGCATCTGATAAATGTCGTAGCGGCTCTTTTTATTCGGCGCATTGACCTCGACTACGACGCCCTCGTCGAGTAGGGTGTTTAAATTTTTATAAACCGTCGCTAGCGAAATAGATGGATAGTCCTCCTTGATCCCCTCGTATAGGTCATCTATACTTGGATGTTCGTGGCGATCTAGCACCTTTAGGATGCACAATCTTTGAGGAGTTGCTTTCAAACCGCAAGTTTTGAGTAGTTCTACGTGGCTCATTTTTGTCCTTCAAAAAATTTTAAAGTGATATTATCAAATTTTACTTTAAACAAAGTTGATATTAACTAATACTTTTTATCACTTAATATTCGCTCGGTTAGAGTTTGGATATCCAAGCCCAAGCTACGCTCCACGTCGGCAGTCTTGCCGTGCGGTAAAAATATATCGCCGAACTCAAAGCTCACGATCTTTACGTCCGAAATTTCATTTTCTTGCAAAAATGCGCTTAAAATTTCACCGACGCCGCCTTTTTTGGCGTTATCGCTAAAGACGTACCAAATTTTATCTTTGCGAGCTAAGCTTCGCAAAAACTCGGCGTCCAAAGGCTTTGCAAAGACTAGATCCACGACGTCCGCTTCGATCTGCCCCTCCAGCGCCTCGGCCGTTTTATACGCTCTGCCCGCGCCGTTTCCGTAGCCGATGAGCGCTACGTGTGCGCTATCGCTGCGCTTTAAAAACACCGATTTTGCAAGTTCTACCGCAAATGCGCCGGTCTCGTCGCAGCCCAAGATAAAGCTTCCGCGCGGATAGCGGATCGCCAAAACCCCATCGTGAGCGTAGGAATACTCGATAATCCGTTTAAAGCTCGTCTCGTCCCGTGGCGCGCACATGCTGACGTTTGGTATCGCGTTTAAGAAGCTCACGTCAAAGACCCCCTCGTGCGTCTCGCCGTCCTCGCCCACGATGCCCGCGCGATCCATCGCAAGGACTAAGCTTAAGTTCATAATCGCCGCGTCGTGGACGATCTGATCGAACGCGCGCTGCATGAAGGTCGAATATATCGTAACGTACGGCTTAAAACCTTCGCGCGCCATCGCAGCCATCGAGCTTAGCGCGTGAGGTTCGGCGATCGCTACATCCCAGAAGCGGTGGGGAAATTTCTCGATCAGTTTATCCATGCCGGTGCCGCTTGGCATCGCGGCAGTTACGCCCACGACGTTTTCATGCTTGGCGGCCAAATTTAAAAGCGCTTCGGCATAAATTTGCGTGGCACTTTTGGCGGCGGATTTTTTCTTAAATTCTCCGCTTTGAATATCGAAAGGCCCTACGCCGTGCCAGCTCTCCAAATAGCCCTCGGCCTTGTCATAGCCTTTGCCTTTGATCGTCTGAGCGTGCACGACGACGGGCTTGCGCGCGCTTTTTGCCGTCTTTAGCGCCGATATGAGATCGGCTAGGTTGTGGCCGTCCACCGGGCCGATGTATTCGAGCCCCAGCTCCTCAAAATACATCCCCGGGATGATGAGCTTTAAGGAATTTTCAAAGCGCTTCGCCATATATGTCGCGCTTTGCGGAGCGTGGGAGAGCAGTTCTCTTACGTGGGATTTAAATTTTTGATAGGTCTCGCCCGCCATCGCTTGGCTTAAGTATTTGCTAAAGGCGCCGATGGGCTTGCTGATGCTCATTTTGTTGTCGTTTAGGATGATGATACAGGGCAGGCGCAGATCTCCTAACTCGTTCATCGCCTCGTAAGTCATGCCGCCACTCATCGAGCCGTCGCCGATGAGTACGACAGGCACGCGATCTTCGTGCTTTAGGCTTATCGCTTTTGCCGCGCCCACGGCTAAAGAGATCGACGTCGAGGCGTGTCCTGCGACGAAGTAATCAAATTTGCTCTCGCTGGGCTTCGTGTAGCCGCTGATACCGCCGAACTGCCTAAGCGAGCCGAACTCCTCCCAGCGGTCCGTTAGAAGCTTGTGTGCGTAGCTTTGGTGGCTTACGTCGAAGATAAACGGATCGTTCGCGGCGTCGAATACATAGTGCATCGCCACGATGAGCTCGACCGCGCCCATGTTTGAGCTTAAATGGCCGCCGTTTTTGCTCACGACTTCGATGATGCGCGCCCTGATCTGCGTGCAGAGCTCCCGTAGCTCCTCTAAACTTTTATTTTTAATATCCACTCAAAATCTCTCCCAGAGCGCCCAAGACGCGATCGTTTTGCTCAGGCGTACCGATCGTGATGCGCACGGCGTTTAGCCCGTAGCTTTTTAAATTTCTAATGATGATGCCGCGGCGCAGAAGCTGCTCGCAAAGCTCGCTACTATCTAGCGGCGGGCTAAGTTTGAACGTGATGAAATTTGCGTAGCTAGGGATAAATTCTAAGCTTCGCTCGCGTGCAAAATCCTCGAAGCGGCTCATCTGTGCGGCGTTGTTTTGCAGGCTCTTTTGTACGAAAGCCTCGTCTTTTAGTGCCGCAATCGCCGCTGCGAGGCTAAGCGTCGTGATGTTAAAGGGCGGTCGTAGCTTATAAAGCGCGCTTATGATTACGCGCGGCGCGATGCCGTAGCCTACGCGCATACCGCCCAGGCCGTAGACCTTTGAGAAGGTGCCTAGATAGAGCACGTTTTTAAAATTTTGAATTAAAAGCTTAGGATCAAGCCTCTTGCGTTCATCTTTAAACGCCGCAAATTCGTTGTACGCAGCATCGATCACCAAAAGCGTATCCTCATCCACGCTACGAGCGAACTCATACACCGCCTCCGCATCCAAGCACTCGCCAAGCGGGTTATTCGGCACGCACAAAAAGATGACCGAAATTTCATCCCTGTGCGCGTTATAAATTTTTAAAAGCTCGGCTAGATCGTGCTCCTGCGCGCTCGTTTTGTAAACCTTAGCCTCGCAGTGGCTTGCGTAGATGCCGTACATCGCAAAAGTGACGCCCGCTTGCAGTATCGCGCGGCGCGAATTAAGCTTGGCATGCAGCGCAAACTCGATGATCTGATCGCTGCCCGCGCCGATGATGATATTTTGCGGCTCTACGCCGAATTTCGAGGCGAGCGCCCCCTTTAGCTCATACATCGAATCATCAGGGTAAAGATGCGCGCGTGCCGCGTTTTGCGCGATCGCCTCCTGCACCGCCTCGCTCGTACCGAAGGGATTTTCGTTGCTGGCAAGCTTTAGCACGTCCTGCTTGCGGATACCAAACTCCCGCACCACAAGCTCGATCGGCTTGCCTGCTTCGTAATTGCTTAGATTTTCTACAAATTCGTTAAATTTCATCACTCCCCTCCGTTTATATAGCTTCCCAGCCAGGTGACTTCGTGTCCGTTTTTCTGCGCGTTTTGCAAAACGCGCGCTACCCGCTCGTCGTCGATGTGTCCCTCAAAATCGACATAAAAGACGCATTTAAAATCCTTAAGCTTAACAGGGCGGCTTTCAAGCTTGGTTAAATTTATCCCCTCGTTGCGAAACATCTGCAAAAAGTCCACGAGCCCGCCCGGGCGGTCGTCGGTTTTGGCTAGGATGCTCGTTTTGTTGCGGTCGCTCTTTTGGTTTTTAAAGTCGCTCAGCACGAAAAAGCGCGTGCGGTTGGCGGAGTTGTCCTCGATCTTTTGAAACATCATCGGCACGCCGTAAAGATCGGCGGCGATCTTGGAGCAGATCGCGGCGGAGTGCGGCGTGGCAGCCGCCATCTGCGCCGCAAGCGCGGTCGATTTGGTCGCGGTAAATTTAACGCCGCTAAGGCCGTGATCATCTAAAAATTTAAGGCACTGATTGTATCCTTGCGGATGCGAGAATATCTGATCTACCGTGCTTACGTCGTCGCAGTGGCTCGCAAAGCAGTGGTGGATATCCATATAAATTTCGGCGACGATCTTGACGCCCTCGTATTTTCGCAAGCAATCAAGCGTCGCTCCCACCGCGCCTTCGGTGTTGTTTTCGATCGGCACGACGCCGTATTTGGCCTCGCCGCTATCAAGCTCCTTAAAGACCGCCTCGATGTTTGAGAGCGGCAGATAGGAGCTTACCGCGCCGAAGCGGCTCTTGGCGGCTTGGTGCGAATAGGTGCCGAAAGGCCCTAAAAACGCGACGATCTGCGGCTTTTCTAAATTTCGCGAAACCGAGAAAATTTCAAAAAATATCGCCTCGATCGCCTCTTTGCTTAAATTTCGCGCCTTTCCGCCGTCTAATCTGCTGATGATTGAGCGCTCGCGCTCCGGGCGGTAGATTGCGCTGCCCGCGGTCTGCTTCAGCTCGCCGATCTTTTTGACAAACCCCATGCGCTCGTCGATAAGGCGCAAAATTTCATCATCCAGCCTGTCGATACAAACGCGCAGATCATCGATATTTTGCATCACAACCCTCCTTTTGCTCGCCCCTAAATTTCGGCGCGAATTTTAGAAATTTCACGCTGCCTCTTTTGTCGCACGCTTTGAAATTTTGACCTCGCGAACTTAAAATTTCATCGCTTAGTACAGCTACGCTGCAACTTCCGCGCACTAAGAAGACGCGATAAAATTCGTCGCAGCGGGATCTGAAATTTAAAGAGGCGCGGTTAAAATTTAAAGCTGGGCTTCGTTCTGGCGTAAAATTTAGAGGCGCATTTTGTTCGGATTTGAAATTTAAAGCGGCGGCGCGTTCAGACTCGGAATTTAAAGCGACGGTGCGTTTAAATTTTAAGACCGTGCTTGCTGCTGCGTTAAAATTTAAAGCCGCTACGCGCTCGGGTTTGAAATTTAAAATTGCGCCATGTTTTAAGCGTCTTGCCGCGCTGATCATACGAGATCCTTTTCTAGCGCGATTAGCTCATCAAAGCTTTCGCGCTTTCTGATCAGGCGGTCCTGCCCGTCGTAAACCGCGACCTCGGCGGCGCGGCAGCGGGTGTTGTAGTTGCTCGACATCGAAAATCCGTAGGCGCCGGCGCTTTTGATCGCGAGCAAATCGCCGCTTTGCAGGCTAGGCAGGCTCGCCCCTTTGGCCAAAAAATCGCCGCTTTCGCAGATCGGCCCCACGACGTCGCAGAGGCTTAAGCTCTCTGCAGAGCTTTGCGGCGCAGAATTATCCACGGCGGAGCTTAGATTAGAGGAATTCTGTGGCGCGAAATTTCCTTGCAAGCTTTGTGAAACGCCGTTTTGCGGCGTAGAATTTTGCGGTGCGAAATCCTCTGAAGCGGACTTAGCCTCGATGCCGAAAGCTTTGCTATGCGTGGAATTCTGCGCCGTGAAATTCTCGGCTAAATCTTGCGTAATGCCGCTTTGCTGAGAGGAATTTCGTGCCGTAGAATTCTCGGTGTCGTTTTGGCTCGCGCAGCTTTCGCAGGCGAGATTCTGCTCGCTTACAAGCTCGATTTTATGGTGCGCGCCGTAGAGGCTCGGGCGTATGAGATCGTTCATCGCGCCGTCAACGATGACGAAGCGCTTGCCGCAGTTTTGTTTTTCATAAAGCACGCGAGTAAGGAAGACGCCCGCTGCTCCCGTGATGAAGCGCCCCGGCTCGCACACGATCGTGACATCTAGACCGCTTAGGCTCTTTAAAATCCCTTGCGCGTAGTCGTAGAGCACGATCTGTTTTTCATCCTCGTAGCGGATGCCGATGCCGCCGCCCACGTCGAAAAATTTTATATCAATCTCAAGGGCTCGCAGCTCTCGCAGCAGATCGCTTACAATCTTTGCGGCGTCGCAGATCGGAGAGATGTCCGTGAGCTGGCTGCCGATGTGAAAGTGGATACCGACGGGATTTAAAAATTTGCTCTTTTTGGCGTAGATATACATCTTGCGCGCGGTCTCGATGCTGACGCCGAATTTATTCTCATTTAGCCCCGTGGAGATGTAGGGGTGGGTCTTGGCGTCAACGTTTGGATTTACACGGATACTAATGCGAGCGGGCTTATTTAGCTTTTGCGCGATTTGCTCCAAGCGCAGCATCTCGGCTTGGCTTTCTAAATTTATCAGCAAGATGTCCGACTCCAGCGCAAACTCGAGCTCGCTGTCTTGCTTGCCGACGCCTGAAAATATGATCTTATAGCTCTTTGCGCCGATATACAGAGCGCGGCGCAGCTCGCCGATGCTGACGCAGTCAAAGCCGCTGCCCAGATCTGACAGAAACTTCAAAACGCTAAGGTTGGAATTGGCTTTAATAGCGAAGCAAACGAGCGACTTGCGCGCTGCAAAGGCCTCTTTGAGCGCTATGAAATTCTTTTGTATCTCGTTAAAATCGTAAACGTATAAAGGGGTGCCGTATTTGCGGGCTAAGCTTGAATAATCCATAGAATTTCCACCGATAAATTTTGCGCCATTCTAACAAATCAAGGCTTAACGATGCTTAAAAACCAAAAATGCTGCAAAGCCTAATAACGCTGTTATGGGCACGATAATGCCAAGTTCTGGGATGATGACGCCGTTGAGAGAAAACCTAATTAACACGAAAAGCACGCCCCAAGCGCATAGCGTAGCGATAAAAAATCCAAAGCTTAGTAGCGCGAGATTAAAAAATCGTCCCGTAACGGGCAGGTAGTAATACAGCACCAATACTGCCAAAGGCGCAAACAATGGAAAAAATATCATATTATAAAGACTTGCTTTTATAGTGGAGATATTCACGCCTTGATGCGAAAAGGTGCGGATCGAACGCAAAGCATCCCTGATCGAATATACATTACTCGTATCATAAACGCTTGCAATTGAGCTTGGATCAAAGCCCTTAAGCGCCTCGCTCTGCGCGCTAAGCTTACTTTTTAATCCACTTCCTCCAAGTTTAAGCTGCGCTGGTAAAGTAGTGGTATTTACGTCGCGCAGATGCCAAATTTTACCTGCGTATTCGCCAGAGCTTGCATGCGAGCGTGAAGCAACGGAGTTATCACCCACATCAAAGATCGTTATATCATTTGCGTTTTTGCCGTTTAGAGCTTTGATGTAGATATATTTATCCTCAAATTTCAAAAACATATCTCCCCCCGTAGGCGATAAATCGGTTAAATTCTTTTGAAATTTTAGCGCGTATGCAAACGAGGTGGAATTTAAAGCTATAAAGCCCGCAGTAATCGCAAGTGCGATCAAAAATGGAGGGATTATCAGAGCGTTTTTGCTAACTCCAAGCGCATAGAAGCTCACCAGCTCGTTGCTACGGATCATATTAAAGCCCATCAAAATAAGCGCAAAAATAAGACTTAGCGGCAGCGTGTAGCTAAGCGCGACCGCTGCAGTTAGAGCAATATACAAAAGAGCGGTATTCGCGCTTGAAGGAAAATCTTTGAGATTAGTAAGCACATCGATGCCTACATAAAAGCACTCAAGGGCTATTAGCAGGATAAAAAAATACTTCAGATAAGAAAGAGCCGCGTATTTTACGTATAACTTCACACCCTAGCCTTTTTAATCGTAAATTTTTGCGCGATCTGCTCTATATCCGAGCAAATGAGCTCTTCTACCGCGCGCGCGACATAGGGTAAAATTTCATTCAGCTTCTCGCGCTCGCTTTCGTTAAAATTTCCGAGTACGAAATTTGCCGCGTCCTGCCCTTGCTGTTTTTTACCCACGCCGATACGCACGCGCTCGTAATCCGCGCCGATTAGCGCGTCGATCGATTTGATCCCGTTGTGCCCGCCGCTACTGCCGCCTTTTTTAAATTTAACGGCGCCTAGATCCAAATCTATATCGTCGTGCACTACGATGATGCGCTCGGGCTTATAAAAATCATTCACCGCCTTTACGGAGTTGCCGCTTAAGTTCATAAAAGTTTGGGGTTTTAAAAGAAGAAGCGAGCCCTTTTTAAAAAGCTCGCCTTGGAATTTAGACGAGCCGAGCTCGCTAAAGCCGCCCGTCTTTAAAATTTCGTCGATTAGCATAAAACCGACATTGTGTCTGGTATCTGCGTATTTCTGAGCAGGATTCCCAAGTCCTGCGATCAGTATCATAGGCGCCCCTATTTAGCCGAAGTAACTCCGACTACCGCCACCGAGCCGTCTAAAATGATGCTGACGCCCTCTTTTACCGGAATATCGCGGATCAAAAGCGAATCGCCTACATCAAGATCGGTTACATCCAGCGTAAAATCGTTTGGTAGATCTTTGCCTGCGCATTTTACGGCGATACGGCGCTTGGATTGCACCAAAATACCTTTGTTTTTTAGCCCTTTAGCGACGCCAGTTACCTTAACCGGCACTAAATATTTACTTACGACGTCATCCTGAACTACGCGTAAATCTACGTGAGTTAGGGTATTTGTAACGGGGTGCTTTTGGTATTCTTGCACGATGACGCGATATGTCTTACCGCCCACGCTAACCTCGAAGGGAAGATCTTCTTTTGCGCGCATGGCTTTGATAAAGTCGTTTACTTTAAACGCTGCGTTAATATTTTCAAATCCTTTCGCATAAATATTAGCGATTAGATAACCATCTCGTTTTAGGGATTTTGAAGCCCTTTTACCGATACTATCTCTAACAATACCTTCTAACATTAGGTTTCCTTTGTGAAAAAATGAAGCGTGATAATAGCTAAATGTTGCTTTAAATCTATTTAAGCGCCACGATGAAATTTAGAAGTAAAGCCGCACGGAATTTAGCCGATTAAAATTTACGCTAAATCCTGCAAGTCACGGCATATTTGTACACAATGGGACAGACGAATAGAGTTCTGCCTGCGCGGCGGCAGGCAGAACTCTTTAAATTTTAAATTGCAAAAATTTAGAATTTTAAAATTTACGACTTAGCGGATCTCTTTTAGTTGTACGACTTCGCCTGCGAGCATCTCCTCGGCGCTCTCTCCGGATTCTGCTGCCAAATCCCTTTTTTTGGCAAGATCTACGTTTTTGATCTGCAGATCGAGGTCGTTTCGCTTAGAGGCCTTATCCAGCGCCTCTTCGCGGGTAATGACGCCATCTCTGTAAAGATCAAGCAGGTGCTGATCGAAGGTCTGCATGCCGTAGGTGTTGCGACCGTCGGCGATCGCGTCCGGAATTTCATCGTCGCGCGCATCAAGTATCATATCCTTAATACGAGTGTTTTTGCGCAAAATCTCTACGACGGCCACACGCTTGCCTTCGATAGTACGGGCAAGGCGCTGAGAGATGACCGCTTCTAGGACGGATGCTAGCGTCATTCGGATACGCTCCTGCTCAGCCTGCTCGAACATCGCAATGATTCGGTTTACCGTCTCTTTTGCGTCAATAGTGTGCACCGTCGAAAACACTAAGTGGCCCGTTTCTGCGGCATGAAGTGCGGTCTCGATTGTTTCCAAATCACGCATCTCGCCCACAAATATAACGTCCGGATCCTCTCGCAGCGCGGCGCGAAGCGAATCGGCGAAGTTGTTGCAGTCCTCACCGATAGCGCGCTGATTGATGATGCATTTATCGTCTTTAAATACGAACTCTACGGGGTCTTCGATCGTAACGACGTGGCTGGTTCTTTGTCTATTTATGCGATTGATCATGCTTGCGATCGTTGTCGTCTTTCCGCTTCCGGTAGGTCCGGTAAGCAGCACGACGCCGCGCATAGCCGTGTCACAAATATCTTTGATCGAAGGCGGCAGACCTAGATCGTCGATCTCTGGAATTTTAACCGGGATCGTTCGGAAAACCGCGCTGATACCGTCGATTTGAAAGAAAATATTAACGCGGAAGCGATAATCTTCGTTTAGCTTGTAGGTAAAATCCACGCTCTTTTTCTCGATAAGCTCAGGAAAGCGCGTGATGAGAAGCTCCTTAGCTAGCGTCATCGCGTCTTCTTTCAAAAATGGCGTTTTGCTAAATTTTACCAGCTCACCATGGATACGACCTCTGATAACCGCGCCTGATTTGATATGAAGGTCGCTACCGCCGTTTTGGATCAAAAATTCCAGATATTTATTTAGCCTATCTCGCTGCTTAAAATCCAGCGTAGAAGCGTCAACTTGATACTGCGAATAATCTATAGAACCCGCCATCATTTCTCCTTTTTAAGTGTTTTTATTATCTCTTTAAATGCTTCTTCAAAGGCCACCAGTCCGTCATCCAGCAGCTTTTTATATGCCTTTTTCATATCGATCTTCGCATCCGCTACGCGAGCGAAAAATTCCTCTATCTGCGTATCGCTAGGCGGCGTTTTGGGTTTTTGATCGCCGCTTACAAAAGCCTCTATGGTCTCAAGCGGCGCGGTGTTTACGCAGCCCGGATACATTAGCTCGCTTACGTAGTAATCCTTCGGTAGATCGTCTCCTTTTACCCCCGTGCTCGCAAACAGCGGCTTTACGTAGTTTAAATTTTCTTTAGCGATGATATTGTAGCATTTTGAAGCGTTCATCGTGCCGATTTTGCCGGTAGGAAGGCCTGCCGCGGCCATTTTTTCATCCAGCAGCCTATCGAAGCGGCTAACGAAGATGCTAATTACGGTTTTTGGTAAATTTGCTTTCGGGAAGTAGCGACGAAAGCCCGCAATTCCCTCTTTTATCGCCTCGATGCATTTTACGGCCTGCTCTGGTGAAAAAACCAAGGTCGCGTTTACGCTGATCCCCTTTTTTAGCAGATCGCGCATCGCTTCGTAGCCCGCCTTGGTCGCAGGGATTTTGATCATAACGTTTGGCATGCCGATCGTGCCGTATAGGTGTTTGCCCTCGCGATACATCGCTTCGGCATCGTCTGCGAAATATGGATCGACCTCGATACTCACAAAGCCGTCATCGCCGTTAATAAAATTTTTAAGCAGGCTCTCCGCCGCGCTTCTGATGTCCGCGGTAGCTAAAATTTCATACAGCTTTTTAGGCTCTTTTTTTCTAAATTCCTCTTTAGCTGCATCGTATGCGGGGGAGCTTAGGATCGCATTTTTAAAGATCGCGGGATTGGAAGTCGCACCGTTAATTATGCCTTTTTTGATCAGCTCGTCGAAATCTTTATCGATAAAATCGCGCTCCAAAAAGTCGCACCAAAGGCTGAAATTTAGGGCTTTATCATACATATTTCATAATCTCCTTCAAATCCTTTTTTTCAATGCAGACGCTCGCGTGCTCTTTTAAAATTTCATTCGCGCAAAAGGCGATTGTAAGTCCCGCCTCGCGAAACATCGAAACGTCGTTCGCGCCGTCTCCCACGCACATGACCTCGCTAGTATCTAGCCCCATCAGAGATTTAAGCTGCGCAAGTAGCGCGCCTTTTGAGTATCCAAACATCATCTCGCCGCCGAAAAGCCCGGTTAAAATTCCGTTTTTTTCATGCAGATAGTTCGCAAAGCTCGCGTCAAAACCTAGTTTTTTCTGCGCGGCGTCCGTGGCTAGATGAAATCCGCCGCTAAAGACGATCACTTTTATGCCTTTATTTTTCAGATACGCGATGATCTCGCTAGCGCCGCAAACAAAAGGCAGGCTTTCTGCGATAGCTTTAGCATCGCTAAGCTTCATACCCTTTATCAGCGCCACTCGCTCGCTAAGGCTCTCGAAAAAATCAAGCTCGCCCGCCATCGCGCGCTTCGTAATTTCGCTAACTTGTCGCTGCGTGCCCATTTTAGCGGCGAAAAAACCTATCGTCTCGCCGTCCATCAGCGTAGAATCAAAGTCGAAAACACAAAGCTTTATCATAAATATCCTCGCAAAAATTTAGGAATTATAGCTAATTTAAGTTTAAGTTTTTTGGAATTAGCATAAATTTTTCGCTTTTTGCGACCTCGTAAATTTTGCTCCCGGCCCCGAACGAACATAAATTTATATATTTTTTTTCGCCGAAATATAAAATTTCATCTTGATGATAATGCCCTTCGATGATCAAATTTGCCGCGTAAAAATTGATCTTCGGCGCGATTATATCCTTGAAATCCGGCATTTTTTTGTATAGGTTTTTCCCCTCTTGCGATTTTAAGATCATCTTTGAAATTTTAAATTTTAAAGCGCGATCGAGCAAGTCCATAAATTTCAGAAAAGTTCTGTTTCGCAGCGAAAGCAGCGCAAATTGCGTCAGGCGCGGCAAAAACAGATCGCCGTGCGCAATCTGCACCGCCTCGCCGCCCTCGCAGATAAATTTCACGGGCTGCGCGCCGTTCGGATAAACTTTTGCGCGGGGGAAAATTTCGCGCAGATTAAAATCGTGGTTGCCCTCGAAGTAAAAAATTTCGCATTTTTGCGACAGCTCGTTTATTAGCGCGATCTCCTCTTCGTAGAAGCGCTGCACGTAGGTCGTGTTTGCCAAAAAATCAAACATATCGCCCATCATAAAAATTTGAGGCGGCGGCGCGGGTTCAGCCTTCAGCGCGCGCAGAAATTTCAAAAATTGCGGTCTGCTCGCGCCCGTGTGCGCATCGCCGATAAATATCGCGCCCTGGTTTATCGTCTGAATTTGATCATTTTGCATTTAGGCTCCGGCGCGTGACGGCTTTTGCAAAAAGCTCATCGCTTAAATTCCGTGCGCGATGCGCGGCAGCGCCGTATCTTCGGCGAATCCGCACATTAAATTTGCGTTTGCGACCGCCTGCGACGATGCTCCGCGCAAAAGATTATCGATCGCCGAGTTGATCCAAATTTTATCGCCCGCAGTTTTTACAAAAATATCGCAAAAGTGCGTCCCTGCGACGTTTTTTATACTCACGGGTTCGCTTCGGACGCGCACGAAAGGCTCGTTTTCGTAAAACTCCCGCAGCACCGCCTCTGTGTCCACGCTCTTTTGCAGCACGCCAAACGCGCTAACTAGCATTCCGCGCGTAATCGGCAGCAAATTCGGCACGAAAAGCGTGCTAAATCCGCCGCCTCTTAAAATTTGCAGTTGCTCTTTGATCTCGTCTGCGTGGCGATGCGAGATCGGCGAGTAGGCGCCCGCGTTTTCGTTTACGCTTACGAAATGGCTGCTTGCTTTAAGGGCCTTGCCTGCGCCGCTTACTCCGCTTTTTGCGTCGATAAATACGCCGGTATCCGGATCTAGTAGCCGCATAAACGGCGCGAGCGCCAAAATGGAGCAGGTGGGGTAGCAGCCTGGATTTGCGGTAAGTCGCGCCGTGCGGATCTTTTCGCGATTTAGCTCGGGCAGTCCGTAAACGGCGTGGGCTAAATTACGAGGGTCTAAATGCGTGGTGTAATTTTTCTCGTAAAGCTCGCGACTTAGGCGGTAATCAGCCGATAGATCGACTACCTTGACGCTTTTAAATTTTAAAATTTCGCGGGCAAATTCCATCGCTTTTTCATGCGGTAGCGCTAAGAAAATAAGATCGCATCTTTGCGCCGCAACACGAGCGTCCGCAGCTTCTATGCGCATCTCAAACACGCCGCGCAGCTGCGGGAAAATTTCACTTATCTCACCATCTGTCGAAGCGCCCAAATACGAAATTTCAAAGCTCGGATGTGAAAGTAGAGCCTTAATCAGCTCAAGCCCCGTATAGCCGCTAACGCCGATGATGCCTACTTTTTTCACGCTAATTCTCAAATTTTATCGGCTTGTATTCGACGCTTAAAATTTCCACGTCGCGCGTGCCTGATGGTAGCTGAAGCACCACCTCATCGCCCTCTGCTTTGCCTAAAAGCTGGCGTGCAAGCGGCGTGTTAATATTGATGAGCTTACGCGAGATATCTGCCTCGCTAAGGCCTACGATCGTGTAAACCTCCTCCCGCTCGGTCTCCACGTCCATAAAGGTAACGGTGGAGCCGAATTTTACGCGGTCGTGCTCGTATGTAGAGGGATCAATGATCTTTGAGCGAGAGATGATGTCGCTAAGCTCGGCGATACGCGAGAGCAGAAACGCCTGTTCTTCGCGCGCCGCGTGGTACTCGGCGTTTTCTTTCAGATCGCCGTGTCCGCGCGCGATGTCGATCTGCTGCACGATGTGAGGCAGCTTCACGCTCTGAAGCTCTTTGAGCTCGGAGGTGATCTTTTCATATCCGTAAAGCGTCATTGGTTCTGTCGTCATAATCTTCCTTTCTTTTTATCAAATTATATAAGCTTTAGCCTTAAAATTTTAGCTCGCAGGCTGCGTTAAAATTTTTGCCACGTTTTCGCTGGAGCCGAGCTTTAGATAATCTCGCAGCTTCTTGCTCGCAAGTTTAAATTTCGCGGCGTCGCAGCGCTCGTATGCGGCGAGTAGGTTTTGCGCGCTTACCTCGGATTGCAAAAGCTCCTCATGTAGCGGCTCCTCGCCCAAAAAATCAAAAATAATATTCGCAAGCCCCACGTGCTTTAGCTTTACGAGCTTTCGCGCGAGCCAAACGTCAAACGCGCGAGCCTTGTAGCACAGCACGAACGGAGTGCCGATGAGCGCCGCCTCAAGCGTCGCCGTACCCGAGCAGATGAAGGCGAAATCGCAATCTTTAAGCGTGGCGGGAGTATCGTTTGCGATGCTAAAGCCGTCCAGAGGCCCGTAAATTTCATCTCTTTGATCCATCAGATGCGGCGGGATTATTAAGGTTCGCTCGCTATTTTCAAATTTAGGCGCAAGGGCTCTAAAAATCGGCATCAGCCTTGAAATTTCAGCCCTACGCGAGCCCGGCATAAAGGCGATCTTGCCCCGTTTTTCGTAGCTTGATTTTTGGAATTTTATCTCATCAAGCAGCGGATGCCCCACGAAAGAGTACTTTGCGGTTTTAGCGCTTTGGCTGCTTTGGCGCGCGGCATCCTCTTTCGGCTCAGCGTCTTTATCTTTTGTTTCTTGTAGCGAGGCGTCTTTGCTCTCCGCTTCTTGCGGCACAGCGCCTTTATCTACCTCGTAGTCCGCGCCGAAAAATTTCGCCTCAAAAGGCCAGATTGAGAGCAGATTATCGCAAAACGCCTTCAGCTTCTCCGCTCTGTGCGGCTTCCACGCCCAAACCTGCGGCAGGATATAATATGAAATTTCCGCGCGCGCGCCGCTTTCTTTGATCGCGCGAGCTAGCGGCAGATTAAACGCGGGCGAGTCGATCAAAAGCACGCGATCGCACTCCGCCGCAAGCCGCGTCATCTGCGCTACGGCGCGCCTAGCCTTTAAAATCAGCGGCAGAATTTCAATAAAGCCCATCGCCGAAAACTCGCTGCTTTTGTATATCGGCGAGCCCAACTTTTCATCGAAAATTCCGCAAATCTCGCAAGCGGGATCGAGTTTTTTAAGATGCGCTAGAACCTCTTTAAAATGCAGATTCGCCGAGGGTTCTAGGCAAGAAATTAAATATTTCAAATTTAGCCTTTTAAATTTTTGTTAATTATAGCAAAATGTGCTAAAATTAAGCCGACAAAGGATTTAAGATGAGAAATTTTAAAATTTTAGCGCTATGCGGCGCGTTCGTGATGTTGCTAGGCGGTTGCGGCGCGGCTAAATACCAAAAGCGTCAAGTCACCGAGGATCCCGCAGTAACGGCGCGTTTTGAGGCGCTTAGTAAGCTAGGCTCGCCCGCACTCGTCGCTAAAGCCGCAGCTAGCGAGATCGCAGCAGACGTAGGCGGCGCCAAGCCCCACGTTAAGGTCGCGCAGTTTGCCTTCCTCGAAGAAATTAGCGCACAAGGAAGCGATCTGATCTATGCCTACTCGCTAAGCCCTGGCTGGGCGAGCTTAAAAAGCTCCGATCGGCAAAAATATCTCAAATTGCTAGCCAAGGATATTACCGAAAATGACTGCAACGCACCTAGTACGCGAGCTTTATTGCGAAGCGGAGTGCGTGAAGTGCACCGATTTTTCTACGATTATCCAAGCTCGCACCTACTTGATTCGCAGGTAAGCGAGGAGATATGCCGCAAAGCAGGGTTATAGATAAGTCTAGCGTAATTTTTATGCCGCGGATTTGCATCGGCGCGAAAGCAAAATTTCGTGGTGTAAAATTTTACGATAATTTAAAAGACAAATTTTGCGGCGAGTTGCGGAGTGCGGTCGCAAAATTTAATTTAAGAAATTTCGAAAGTGAAATTTAGGAGATGAAATTACGTGGCAGGCTATAAAATTTGTAGCGAAAAAAGATAAAATTTCGTAGCAAAAAGGCGGAATTTTTCTATGGATTTTGTAATCTAAGCTAACGTGAAATTTCACGGAAAAATTTGGCGCGACGGAATTTTATGCCACGCAAGCTAAATAGCAATTTTTGCATAGTAAAGAATTAAGCGCTAAAATTTTACAGACAGAATTCCGCTCTGATAGGTCTGTCGCGAAATTTTAGTTAAAGAGAGAATATGAAAGAAATTTTAATCACCAATGACGATGGATTCGAAGCGCGCGGTCTTTTGGAGCTCGCAAGCGCGCTAAGATCGGTCGCAAACGTCACTATCGTAGCGCCGAGCTCGGAGAAATCGGCATGCTCGCACTCGCTCACGCTCACGCGTCCGCTTAGATTTGTAAAGCTAGACGACGGATTTTTCAAACTCGACGATGCTACGCCCGCAGACTGCGTGTATTTGGCGCTCCGCGCGCTGTATAACCATAAGCCCGATCTTGTGATAAGCGGCATAAATCACGGCGCCAACGTCGCAGAGGACGTGACCTATTCTGGCACCTGCGGAGGCGCGATGGAGGGGGTTTTGCAAGGCATTCCCGCGCTTGCGGTGAGCCAGTTTTACGTCGCGGATTCGCTGCAGCGATACGGATTTGATCTCGCGTGCGAGCTCGCGGTGGAATTGGTCGAGAAAATCTTTAATAAAGGCTTTCCTCTGCCGCCGAAGCAGTTTTTAAATTTAAATGTCCCTGCCGTTTCAAAGCAGGATTTTAAGGGGCTAACGGTCGCTCCGTGCGGCGAGAAGCTCTATGATACCGACGCGCAGCTAAACCGCAATCCGCGCGGAATAGAGTATTATTGGCTCGGCAAATCTACGCTCAGTTTTGATGCGAGCAGGAACGAAAACAGCGATATTTCGGTGCTGTTTGAGGGGCGAGCGACATTAAGTCCGATCAAGCTAAATTTAACCGCGCACGAGCAGATGAGCGCGCTAGAAAGGTGGATGAAAAACGATGAGTGAGGTCGTAGTAGACCGCTTTTCGCGCTCGCGCCTGCTTTTCGGCGAGGATTTTGCAAGGCTGCAAAGCGCTAAAATTTTAATCTGCGGCTGCGGCGGCGTGGGCGGAGCGGCGATAGAGGCGCTGTACCGCAGCGGCGCGGTGAATCTAAGCGTGATCGATTGCGATCGCTTCGAGATAACCAATCAAAACCGCCAGCTTGGAAGCGAACACGTAGGCGAGCTAAAATGCGAGGTTTTCGCGCGCAAATTTAAAGGCGTGACGCCGATCGCCGCCAGGATCGATGAGGAATTTTTGTCGGAATTCGACCTCGGCAAATTTGATTTCGTAATCGACGCGATAGACGACGTGAGCGCCAAGATCGCTCTTGCGCTACGCTGCAGCGAGGCGGGCGCGGGCTTCATAAGCTCGATGGGCAGCGCAAAGAGGCTCGATCCCGCTAAAATCAAAATCCGATCAATCTGGCAGACGCAAGGCGATCCGCTCGCGCGCAAGATCAGATATGAGCTGCGAAAGCGCGGCTTTGCGGGCGATTTTGACGTCGTCTGCTCGAGCGAGCCGCCGCGCGTCAAATCGATGGGTAGCTTCATGGGCGTGACCGCGAGCTTCGGGCTTTTCATCGCAAGCTACGTCGTGCGCAGGCTGATAGGCGAGCAGGTTTAACGCTTAAATTTCATAGCGCTTCGGCGCATGGCTCCGCCTAGTCGTGCTTGGCGGTTAAATTTTAGATATTTTGAGCTTTTGATCTGAGCGCGCTTTGCATGCGGTACGGCGCGGCAAGTGCTTTGCGGACGCGCATGCGGTTAAAATTCAAAAGCGGCGAAAGCGGAATTTTACCTAGCGACGAAGATAAAATTTACTCGGCGCAAAGGTGAAATTTCATTGCTGCGAAGGATAAAATTTTATCCGCAAAGATCGACGCAGACTCGGCGCGAGATGAAATTTAAGGACCACGCGAGCTACACGCACATATTGATGCATACGGCGTGTCATTTTAGCAGGTGCCAGATAGCAGCCTAGGATTAAAAATTAAATACGCGGATCGCAAGCTTGCTTGTGAGCGAAATTTTGATTGAATTAAGTTCGCGCAGCTATCCTATGCGGCGTGTTTCATAGTGATGAGGCTTGAAATTCTATCGCGACTTTACGCTTTTTGATGCAAAAAGAGGCGTGCTCAGGCAAGCAAAACCAAATCTGCGCGCATTAGCCGCCGCGTAGCGCCTAAATAAGCGTAAAGTGTAAGCAAGGCTCAAGCAAACGCAGCGGCAAGCTTACTTCTAAATTCCATTTTTTACCGCTCGCAAAAAGCGGAATTTAGAAATTTAATTTAAAGGAGCAGCGATGAATGAAATTTTTACACGCACGAGCGTGCGGAACTTTACCGAGAAAATGCCGAGCGACGATCAGATCGAGCTCGTGCTAAAAGCCGCGATGCAAGCCCCTAGCGCGGGCAACCAACGCTCATGGGAGTTTTACGTAGTGCGCGACCGCACCGCCCTTACGCTACTTAGCAGCGTCGGCACCTACGGCGGCTGCACGAAGGATGCGCCGCTTGCGATCGTGGTCTGCACGCGCAAAAGCGGCTTAAAATTCCAGCCCTACGCTCGCTACGACTGCGCTTGTGCGGCAGAAAATCTCTGGCTGGCAGCGCACCATTTGGGGCTTGGCACCACGTGGCTGGGCGTAGCGCCCGATATTTACGCGATGGAGCGCGTAAGAGAAATTTTGGATCTGCCTGGGCATTTAGAGGCGTTTTGCATTATGCCTTTGGGCTTTCCGTCTCGCGTCACAAAGGCGCATTCACGCTTTGAGCCCGCTAAAATTCACTTCGTAGGCTAGATATGTTTATTTCGCAGAGTAAAATCGACGATCTAATCGCTAGCGACGGCGCGTTTTTGGACCTTACGACCGAGCTTTTACGCGGTTGCGCGGATTTGGGCGCACCCGCGCGGCTTTCGATCGTAACGAGGCAGGATCTGATCTTTAGCGGCGGGCAGATCGCGCGCGGAGTGGCGATGCGCTTCGGCTGCGAGATGCAGCATCTAGCGCGCGAGGGAAGCGCATTTTGCGCGGGGGATGAAATTTTTAGCGCGCGGGGGAGCTTCGAGAGCCTGCATAAAGCTTGGAAGATCGTTCAGATCGTATTTGAGTACTCCTGCAAAATTTCAACCTACGCGCACGAGATGGTTGCGCTGATGCGAGAGGCTAATCCGCGCTGCGTGCTGGGTGCGACGCGCAAGAGCTTTCCTTTTGCGAAGGAGCTTTGCGTAAATGCGCTGATCGCGGGCGGCGGGAGCATGCACCGCTTGGGGCTGCACGACAGCGTCCTGTTTTTTCAAACCACATCCGCGCGTTTGCGAGCTTTAGCGAGTTTTGCGCGCAGATCGCTAAATTTAAAGAGCGCGCGCCCGAGCGAAAGATCATGATCGAAGTAGCGAGCGAGCGCGAATTTAGCGAGCTCTTAAGATACGCGCCGGATGCGATAATGTGCGATAAGATGAGCCCTGGCGAGCTTAGAGCCTGCGTTTTGAGGCGAGATGAAACGGCGCCGCAGATTAAAATTTGCGCTGCGGGCGGCATAAATAAAAATAACTGCGCCGAGTTTGCGGCTACCGGCGCGGACGTGCTCGTAAGCTCGGCGGTTTGGAATCAGGGCGTGTGCGATCTAGGCGGAAAGATAGAATTTATCTAAATATTAAATTTTAAATTTAAGGAGCGGCGTGCTAAATCAAGGGATTGAAAGCGCAATTTATTAATAAATAAGAGTATATTTTGTAAAATTCTTAAAATTTCAAAAAAAGGATTTTCATGAAAAAAATTGCTTTTATTTTAGCGCTTGCGGCAAGCGTTTCGTTCTGCGCGGATCAGCTGATAATCGCAGCTGGCGGCGGATATAAAAAGCCCGTCTCGGCCGTGATCGAAAATTTGAAAAAAGAGGGCATGGACGTGGCTGGATCATTTGCCAACCTCGGCCAGCTCGTCATTCAATCGCGCGAGAATAAAATTTCATTCATCGTGGGCGACGAGGCGTTTTTGAAAAAAAGCGATCTAAATATCACTAAATTTGAACGCGTCGGGCGCGGCACGCTTGTTTTGGTGACGCCGAAAAATATCAAAATAAACGATGTCTCAGAGATCGCAAAATTCGATAAAATCGCGATGCCAGATCCCAAAAAGGCGATTTACGGTATCAGAGCGAACGAGTTTTTGCAAAACGCCAAGATGGATGGGGTAAAAGATAAAATTTTAGCCGTCGCGGGCGTGCCGCAGGTGGTCGCTTACGTCATCAACGGCGAGGTGCAGGCGGGCTTTATCAACAGCACCGAAGCGGTCGCCAAAAAAGATGAGTTCGGCTCGATCATCTACATCGACGAGAGCCTCTACAGCCCCGCATACATCGGCATCGCAAGGCTTAGCGCGTGCGGCGATGAGGCGCTTTGTGAAAAGGTGATGGAGGAGTTTAAATCGGACCGCTCAAAAGAGATTTTTTTAAAATTCGGTCTTAAATGAGCGACGTCGCTTGGATCGCGCATCCTCTGATACTAAGCGCGAAAGCCCTGTTTTGCAGCTTTTTGCTGCTGATTTCAATAGGGCTAGCAATTGCGTATTTTTTAGCTTTCAGCAAAGCTAAATTTAAAAAGATCGTCGAAATTTTAGTGATTTTTCCGCTCATCTTCCCGCCGATCGCGACGGGATTTTTGCTTCTTTACATCTTCGGGAAGAGCGGATTTATCGGCTCTGCGTTGAATTTAGACATCGTTTTTAACTTTTCTTCATTGGTAATCGCCGCATTTTTGGTGGGGCTGCCGCTGTTTGTAAAGCCCGTGTGTGCGAGCTTTGAGCTCTTTCCGAAAAGCCTAATCGAAGCCGCGCAAATTTTGGGCAAAAACAGAGCTCAAATTTTCCTCTTCGTAATCCTTCCAAGCTCGCTTAAAACGCTAGGCTCCGCGCTTATTTTAGCGCTTTCGCGCGGGCTTGGCGAAGTGGGCATCACGCTGATGCTGGGCGGAAATATCGTGGGTAAAACCGACACGTTAGGCCTTGCGATCTACAATGCCGTGTATGACGGAGAGAACGAGCGGGCGCTGATTTTAAGCCTTTTGCTCGTGATTTTCAGCTTGATTTTATTCTTCGCGATAAGCCTTTTAGATAAAAAGCAAAATTTATCTAAATAAGAAAAATTATTTTTTAAGTATTTTTGGATAAAATTACACTCGCATTTTATTTTAAAGGATTTATCATGAAGAAATTTCTAATTTCATCAATTTTAGTCGCAAGCGCCTTAATCGCTCACGAGCACGGCGATATGCAAAATTTCGACCCTAAGACCGGCAAGCACCTCGTCATTGCGATGGAGCAACTAGGCGAGAAGGGCAACGTAACCGTCGGCGAGGTCGTAGCGGTCGAGACGAACTACGGCGTGGCGTTTTTCCCGAATTTAAAGGGTCTTACTAGCGGCGTGCACGGCTTTCACGTGCATCAAAACGCCGACTGCGGCGCGACCGAGAAGGGCTTAGGCATGAAAGCTGGCGGCCACTGGGATCCGAGCGATACCAAAAAGCACTCGTTTGCTTGGGACGATAGCGG
>NZ_CALIMW010000256.1 GCF_938045405.1 uncultured Campylobacter sp.
ATACCGACTACGGCATTTTTTCTCTCTTTATAGTATTTCTTCTCGATAATAAAATTTCCTATCGTATCGCACAGATACTCCGAATGGTTAAACTGCATATAATTACCGTTAAATATAGCGAATTTATCAAGAAACAAAGTGCCTGTGACCTCTTCCTCACCACCGTCAACCCTAACTATCGGTCTGTCAAATCCAACGCTCGTATCGTTCAAATTTATTTTTAGATATTTCTTTGGATCGGTTTTTTTAGCCTTTAGCTCTTTTATCAGTATCTGCTCGGTCGTTTTTCCCTCTTGATAATATTTTTCTAACACTTCAAAACAATTCGATAAGTTTATATTTTCTAGTTCATAGTATGCAACCTCGTATCTACTAGACCAAAGACTACCGAAGGTTTTCAACCTATAAGCATCGATCATTTGGTATAATTTTACATTATTATCTAAATATGCTCCTCCCACTTTTTTATACAGCTCCTCTTTCGGCAAAATTCTGTTTTCTTTGAGGCAGTATCCTTGCTTGTATTTGTTATAGTCGGGGAGAGAAACGACGGCGAAGCCTCGTGAAGTGGAATAATCGGGGATGATGCGGATGAATGCGGCGCAGAGTATTATTATAAGAAGTAGCGTGCCTGCTAGGGCTTTAAATTTAATAGACCTGTAGAATTTCATATCAGTCCTTTTCTATCCATCCATTCGTTAGAGGCTAATTCTTTCGGACCAGGAGGAGTTTTCTTTCCCCACAAATAATAACTCAATATATCGGCGCCGTAATTGCCCTCTAAGTCTAATCTTAGATCAGTTTCTTTTTTGCCCATCTCTTATCCTTTTTCGGTTACATTCGTTAAGATAAAATTTCAACCAATCTTATCCACCGTGAATCCACATATCCAGTTCCTGTTCCGCCGGAGCTTTGATATCAAAATTTATATTTCCGCAATTATCGTATGAGAATTTACGTCTATAATGCTTCATATGAGTGTAAGCTAAGACTTCGTTAAAGTTTTCTAAATTCTCATATCCGCTTTTTATTGCCATTAAATTTTTAATAACATTATATTCAATGTAAAAACTTATATCATCGACATCAACATAATTCACAAAAAATTGATTTTCTTTTATTAAAAATGATTTTTCTAAAAACATTTTTCCACCATGAAGCGGATTTTTCTCTTCCGATAAGATAATAGGCTGTCTAAAGCCCAAAATTTCATCCTTATATACAAAATATTTTGATAGATCGGAGATATCTATTTGCGTCTTGTCTTTTATCTCATAATCAAAACTCTTTCTGTCGGTATTTTCAACTAAAAAATCAAACCAGTTTTCTTCATTAAAATCACCGATTAGATAGAGCTTGGAGATGCGCGCCGTATAAAAACTATGGCCGAAAATTTTTATATCGTGCTCATCGATAATGGTATTTCGCAGAACCTCATAGTCGTGATATCTTTTAAAATAATTTATAGCGGCATTTTGAAGTAGCTCTTCGTTGCTCAGAATTCTATTCTCTTTTAGACAATATCCCTTTTGATATTTGTAATAGCCAAAAATAGTAACTACGCAGGAGCCTTGCGAAGCGGAGTAATCCGGCACGATGCGGATAAACAGGGCGCAGAAAAGTAGTGCCGCGGCTAGGATTTTAAATTTAAGTTTGCGAAATTTCATAATGATCCTTTAAATGCCGCCAGCGAAGCAAACGCATACCTCGCCGTCCTGTGAAATTTATACCCTTGCTTTGCATCCATCGGTCTTAAGTCCCTTAAATTTTTTAATGAAATTAATATTAGAGAATTTAGCGCCTCTCTATATCTCTACCACCCAAATAATATTCTTCCAGCGGATAATTTATATTGCCGCAGTTATCAAATTTAAAACCTTTTCCAATACCGACTACGGCATTTTTTCTCTCTTTATAGTATTTCTTCTCGATAATAAAAT
>NZ_CALIMW010000257.1 GCF_938045405.1 uncultured Campylobacter sp.
AATAATGGAAAATTATAATAAACAAAAAGCCAGAGATTACGACAAAGATCCGATAATAGTAAAAAATTATGAGAGGCTGCTAATATCTACAATTACATTTTTATACGCGCCTATGATTTTAGGTGGATATATCCTAAGTATATGGGATTTAATTTTTTCAAAACACCATATATCGATGATGGAAATAGGCTCTAGCGTTATATTTGGAATTTTTATAGCGATAGTATTGAGACTTATTTATAACAGCTGTGTAAGCAATAATAATTGCAAAATCTACTTTATGAATAATTCTATAGATTTCTATAACAACGGCGAGCTTGAGAGAAGGACCAACAATCTTCATTTAAATGATGTGATAGGCAGACCATTTTGGGGATATTGCAACGATGATAAAATTCGCCGCTTCATTTATAATATTATTATAATTTTTTCTATTGCAGCACTATCGTTTTTATCATCGCAAATTTTATTATTCTTTATTTTTTCAATACTTTCTGCAATCTTTTTGAAAATATTTTTTCACTTTTTAATTGTAGGCAATTTTAAGAATTTTTCATTCTTTTCTGCAATCGTAGTAGATTATCCGTACTATGAGCAGGAAAATACTTATTATTTAAGCTCTATTTTATCGGCAAAAAATTATTTAGTTTGCGTATATGATGCGGAAAGGCTAAACGAGATAAAAGAATGGTTTTTAATTAGAAAACATATCGATATTGATAAAATAGAAAAATATTATCTTAGCTAAAGCGGGCGGTTATGGATACAAGAAACAAAGAGGTTGAGTTTAGAGATTACGACAAAGAGCCGATAATAATAAAAGACTATGCTTTTTACGACTATATGAAATACTCCACGATTGCTACGCTTATAGGATGCTTATTTTTCATCTCGGTCGTTACCGTAGTAAACCCCATTGAGCCCAAAAATTTTAGATTACTTCCTTTCGCTTTGGTAATATTTTTTATCAGGCGAAAGCAACAAAAGGGCGTCTATTTCGTATTTAACGATTCGGATATCAAATATTACAAAGAAGATAAAGCTTATAAATCTTTGAAGCTTGAACAAATCGGCGCCGTTGCGGTCAGTTTTGATCCGCGCTGGGACCGGCAGCAGAGGATAAGCATACCTGAAATGCTATTTTTGTCGCTTTGGCCTTTGGGCGCATACGTTATGCGCGGAATGCATGCGATGATCGCGCTAATTTCGATGATAGCAATTAGCCTATTCGGAGCGGGTATATTGATGCATCTTAAAAATGGCAGTTTCAGATGCTTAGGCGTCTATGACCGACTTGTGATATACGGCGAAACGGGCGATCTTAGAATTATAAATGTTTTGATTTATAGCGAAAAAGAGTATCTGGAATTAAAAGAGTATTTTATGCGCAAAACGCATATAGATTTAGATACCGTCCCTCGCACCTTGTCGGTATTTAGCAAAAAGGTAAAATTTAGAAAATTTAAATTCTAGCGCTCCGCTTGAAATTTTGCCTTTAAAATTTACGCTCTAATCATTGCCGCTTTCATATACGCCGAGCTCTACGAGATTGCCGTCAGGATCGCGCAGATAGATACTTTGCATAGCGCCGCGCGCGCCCGTGCGAGGCACGACGCCAAGCTCTATTTGCGCCCCTTTGCTTTCAAGCTCCGTTTTGAGCTGCTGCGCGCTTTGATCTTCGCAGATGAGGCAAAAGTCCGCCGAGCCTGCGCTAGGACGTGCTGCAAACGGCGCAAACTCGCCCGCGCGGGTGTGGATATTGATCTTTGAGGAGCCGAAACGCAGGCTGTGTTTGCCGCCCTCGCAAACATGCTCTAAGCCCAAAATCCCTTCGTAAAATTCCACGCATTTTTGCAGATCCTCCGTAACTAGCACGAAGTGATCGATCTCTGTGATTTTCATTTCATATCCTTGCGCGCTCGCAAGTCGCAAAATTTTTACGCCTCGCGGTGTAATTTTGGAATTCTGCCGTGAAATTTCGCGACAAAATTCCAAATGTTCGTAGCGAGAAATCAAAATTTCGCGGCGTAAATTTTAAAATTCTAAAATTTTGCCCAAGCAAAATAGGGTGCGAGTAGAGCCTGGCTTTAGTAAAATTTAGACCGACGAAATTCCGTCTAGCTAGCGCCGCAAATTCTAATCTCGCGATTTCAAAACTAGCGATTTTAAAATTCTCTTGCCTACCTCGACGCCCGGCTGATCGTAAGTGCTGACGCCCAGTATCGCTCCGGTGGCGCTGGTTAGCAGCTCGAAGTAGTAAAATAGCTCGCCCACGCTCTGTTCGCAAAGCTGCGGAACCTCAATAAGATCGACGCTGATACCCTCATTTAGCACGGCTTGCAGCGTAGCATCGCACTGAAGATTTAGCACCTCATCCAGTCGCATGCCGTTTACGAAGTCACAGCCCTCAAGACCTTGCAGACTGATACCGGGCACCGCGTCCGTAATGCCGTTGTCCGTGAGCTTTAAGAAAGTCACGGTCTTATCCTTTACGCCGTCCATTATGAGCTGAAGGAAGCTGTGCTGATCGCGCGAGCCTACAAGCCCTACAGGAGTAAGTCCCTCGCGGCTAAAGCCGATCTTTTTACCTAGGCTTTCCGCCCAGAGCTGCACATACCACTCACCCAATGCGCGCAGCGCGTCGCCATAGCTAAAAAGGATGTTGATTTTCGCACTTTTGTGCGTGGCGTAGTGATGGGCTTTTCGTAGAATTTTATTCTCCGCGATTTTAGCGGGATCGCCTGCTAAAATTTCATCCAGATACCGCTCTTTTGCGGCGGCAGCCCCGCGCAACATCGCGCTTGCATCAAGGCCTAGCCCAACTGCGGGCACTAGCCCTACCGCACTTAACACGCTAAAACGGCCGCCTACGTTAGCGGGCATATTTATCACGCAGGCACCGTGCTCACGCGCGAAGATATCAAGCGGCGAGCCCGCATCGGTGATAAAGATGAAATTTTTTGCTAGCGTCTTTAAATCTGAAATTCCGAAACGCTGCAAAACGACTTTAAAAAGCGAGATCGTCTCGATCGTACCGCCCGATTTGGAGGATATTATGAAGATCGTGCGAGCAAAATTTAACCCTTCAAGCGCGCGGTTTACACTGTGTCCGTCGAGATTATCCAAAATTTTAAAGCGTAAATTCTTTCTTACGCGCGGACGCAGCATCTCATAAAGCGCCCGCACGCCCACGCTGGAGCCGCCGATGCCTATAAGCACGATCTCGTCGTAGCTTCGCGCGCTAAAAAATTCCTGCGCCCGCGCTATTTCGTCTGCGCCTTGCTGCGGCAGGCGGTAGTAGCCTATCTCGCCGCTTTCGTATTCGGCGCGGATCTTTGCTGCTACCTCTTCTAGCGCGCCGTCTTTTGCCGGCTGGAAAAACAGCTCATTTTTTACCATCGCCGAATTCTCGCTCGTAGAAATATTTGATCGCCTCCACGTAGCCTTTTACCGAGCCGCAGTCGAAGCGAGTGCCTTTAAATTTATACGCGATCACCACGCCGTTTTGAGCCTGCTTCAAAAGCGCGTCGGTGATCTGCACCTCGCCGTTTTTACCGGGCGCCGTCTGCTCGATGAGATCGAAAATATTGGGCGTTAGGATGTAGCGCCCGATGATGGCTAAGCTTGACGGAGCCTCGCTAGGTTCAGGTTTTTCGATCATATCCGAGACCATTATCAGATCGTCGCTGATGCTCTTGCCCGCGATGATGCCGTATTTGTTTACGTCCTGCGGCGGCACCTCCATCACTGCAACGACGCTGCAGCGGTATTTTTCGTAAATTTTAACCATCTGCGCAAGCACGCCCTCGCCGTTTTCGTTCACGCACAGATCGTCTGCGAGCACCACGCCGAAAGGCTCGTCGCGGATTAAAATTTTACCCGTATAAATCGCGTTGCCGAGCCCCTTCATCTGCTCTTGGCGCGTGAAAGAGAAGGTGCAGCGCTTCATAAGCGCCCTGATCTCGTCGAGCAGATATTCTTTGCTGCTGCCTGAAATTTGATCCTCCAGCTCGTAGCTGCGGTCAAAATAATCCTCCAGAGCGCGCTTGCCGCGACCCGTGACGAACGCCATATTGTCCATGCCCGCCTCCAGCGCCTCGTCCACGCCGTAGTGAATGAGCGGCTTGGTAAGGATCGGAAGCATCTCTTTTGGTAGCGATTTGGTCGCGGGCAAAAAGCGTGTGCCGTAGCCCGCCGCGGGAAATAAACAAGTCTGGATCATGAAGCTCCTTTGATCTTTTTTTGAACTTTTATTATAATGCAAAAAAGATAAAATTCCGCAAAGGAAAGCCTTGAAAACGATTGAAAAAGAGATCAGCGCCGCGCAGGAGATTAAAAAATCAAGCTTCATCGCCTATCTAGCGCCGCTAGCGAGCTTCGAGGCGCTGCGTGCGCAGTTGCGGCAGCAGCATCCCAAGGCGCGCCATATCGTCTGGGCGTATCGCGCGCTGAACGAGCCCGGGCAGATCGTAGAAAACTCAAGCGACGACGGCGAGCCCAAATCGACCGCGGGTGCGCCGTGTCTAAACGCGCTTCGCGGCGCCGAGTTAATTAACGCCGCGGTGCTCGTGGTGCGCTACTTCGGCGGCATCAAGCTAGGTACTGGTGGGCTGGTGCGCGCATACGCTAGTAGCGCAAATGCCGCGATAGACGCCGCTGCGGATGCCGCAGAGCTAGTGGAATTCGTGCTGCGTAAGAAGTGCATATTTTTCGTGCCGTTTGCGGCGGTGGCTAAATTTGAACATTTTTTAAAAAAATCGGGTTTTGTTTATGAGGCGAGCTTTGGTGCTGCGGGAGCGGAGTTTAGCGCAGAGCTTAGCGCGGAGGAATTTGAAAAATTTATGGGTTTTGCAGATGCTCTCGCGCCGGCCCTTAAAATGCTGCGCGAGCCGAAATTTTAAAATTTCAAAATTCTATAAAATTTAAAAGTTTGCCCCGGCTAAATTTGAAAGCATAAGCGGATTTTGCATTTTATCGCATTATCGCAATGGAATTTTAAAGCTAAAGTGAAATTTCATCGTGCGAAACATAAAATCCGATAAATTTTAAAATTTTAAGAATTTCAAAATTTCGTCGTAATTTAGCTTGCAAAATTTCGCGAAAATTCCGTCCGTAAATTTCAAAATTTAACGTGCTTCATCTTAGCTTCACGCACAGGCAGGCTTAGCAGAGCTGCAATAGCCGCTAGCGTCATATCCAAATACCACATATAATCATACGCGCCGTATGCCCGTACCGCAAGACCTCCGATATATGCGCCAAAAAATCCGCCGATTTGATGCGAAAGCATCGTAAATCCAAATAGGCTTGCTAAATATCGCGTTCCCAACAGCTTACCTACGGCAGCCGCAGTAGGTGGTACGGTCGCTAGCCAGGTAAATCCTAATCCCACGCTGAAGATATAAAACGTAAGGCTATCTTTGGGCGAGAGCACATAAGCACCAATAAGAGCGATACGCAGGGCATATATGCAAAATAAAATGACTTTACAGCGCACTTTGGAAACACACCAGCCTACGAATAAGCTGCCTACGATGTTTGCGATGCCAATCAGTGCGAGCGAAAAGGACGCTACCTGCGCGCCATGCCCGCTTAGTGCTACTTCACTAGGCAGATGCGTCACTAAAAACGCTACGTGAAAACCGCACGTAGCAAAGCTTAAATTTATCAAAATATAGCTTTTATCGCGCAGTGCTAAACGCAGCACTTCGCCTAAGCTGCGCTTATCTTCTTCATGCAGGCTGGTTTGTTCGCCAAATAGAATTTTACCGCCTGCTAAAAGTCTTGCAAGCGGCAGAATTAGCAAGCTAAGCCCTGCGAGCGTAAAAAATGCGCCGCCGTATCCCAAAGCAGGCGTTGCGATACAAAACCCAATCATCGGTGCAAATAAAAACTGCCCGAACGAGCCGCCTGCATTTAGCACTCCGCTAGCAACCGAGCGGATAGAAAATGGCAGGCGCTTTGCCATTAGGCTCATTAGAATTGGAAAACTACCCGCGCCAAGCCCCAGTGCAAGCCCAAAACCCATCGTTAATACAAGCGCGCTTTCGCTGCTAAATAACGGCACAAGAGCGCAACTAATCGCCAAAAGCACGCTGCCCCAAAATAGCACGACGTAGGCACCAAGCTTGTCTGCAAGTATCCCGCTAAGCGGTTGCGAAAAGCCCCATACCAGCTGCGTAGTTGCCATCGCAAAGCTTACTTGTGCGATGGATAGGGAATTTGCTTGCATTATGGGCTGCACGAAAAGACCTAATGACATACGAATGCCCATCGTAATCATCAAAATCGCCGCGGCGCATAGGATCATTACCCAAACTGATTTCATATATATTCCTTTTAAAAAATAGAATTATAGCATAAAAATCACGAATATATCGAGATTTTATAGATATATTTAATTAATGTATTTTAGTATATTATTTATGTAAGAGGAATTTACCGAGCTTTAATGGGCTTTGCATTAAAATTCCATTTTCAAGGAGAAGCGATGATTTACGAAGATGAGATGATTTATGTGGAGCGCGAGGAGCACGAAGTGCCGTGGGTGAAGGTCTTTACGAAGGCGAAATTTAAAGAGCTTAGCGACTGCGACGAGGCGACGCTGGCGCATCTGTGGCGCGCCGTGCTTCAGTGCGAAAAGAGCCTGCGGGAGTTTTACGCACCCGATAAAATAAATGTCGCAAGCTTCGCCAACTACGTGCCGCGCGTGCATTTTCACGTCCAAGCGCGCTTTAAAAACGACAGCTTTTTCCCGGAGTCCGTTTGGGGTAAAAAGATGCGAAACGGTAAGCTCGATCTGCCGGAATTTAGCGAATTCGCAGAAATTTTGGCGGCAAATTTAAAGATGGAATTCAGATGATAGGCGCGCGCTCAAAAAAATACCTAAGCCTTTTCGCGCTTGCTTGCTGCGTCGCCACCTTTGCGTTTTACCTGCGCTTTAAAAGCGAGGAAAACGAGATAAAAATCAAGCAGCAGTTCGATTTTAGCGCGAGCTTGTTTGAAAAGATCGTGGACGAAGAGAAGCTAAACGCCTTTGCGATCTCGCTGATTTTGTCGCAAAACAGCGACGTGGTGCGCTGCTTTGAGAGCGGCAAACACGGCGAGTGTATGGACGTGACGAAAAAATACAAAGACATCTTAAGCGCAGTGCCCTTCTATACGGGCGTGAAGATACATTTTCATACGCAAAACACTAGAAGCCTAGCTAGGAGCTGGAGCGACGAATTTTACAACGATGATCTGAGCTCCTTTCGCCATTCGCTTTTGCAGATCCGTCATAGTCTGCTTCCCAAAGCACTCGTCGAGATGGGACGGTGCGGGGTTTTTATGCGCGGAATTTCGCCGGTTTTTAGCGACGGTAAATTTATCGGAAGCGCCGAGATAATGCTCGATTTCGAGCACGTCATCGCGCAGATCAACCGCATGGGAAACGATATTTTTATCTTCGTAGATAAGAGGTTCGAGACCGACTGCTTCTACGATAAAATAGGCGTTATCAAGGACTTCATCGTCGTAAATAGCGCGCCGGATTACGACGTTTTGTCGATTTTGGCGACGCTTGATTTTACTACGCAGAGTTTTATCAAAAAGGACGGGCATTATTTTTACGTGAGGGCATTTTCGGACGAAAACGGCACGAAGCTGGGCTATATAATTCTGCACCGCGAAGGCTAGCGGCGGGATTTAAATTTAAGTGCTTCCGCTTGTCTGCTTTGTCGCGGCGAACGTTTTAAATTTAATCGCAAAATCGCGGAAATTTGCGCTGAAATTTTAAATTTTAAAAGGAGCGTCGGTATGAAATTTTATAAATCCGCTAAATTTAAAGCCCTGGCAGGCACGCTGCTTCTAGCGGCGATACTCTGCGCTGTATTTATCCGTATAATCCCCGATTACTCTACTTCACGAGGTTTTGCCGTAGTTTCCCTCCCTGACTACGACAAATACAAGCAAGGATACTGCCTAAAAGAGGATAGAATTTTACCCAAAGAGGAGCTATATAAAAGAGCGATAGGGCAGTATTTGGATTATGAGCTAAAACTAGATCAAATGATCAATGATTATAGGACTTATACCTATGGTAGTTCCTGGCGCAGCATATATGAAATCGCATATTATGAATTAGAAAATATAAATTTATCGAATTGGTTTGAAGTATTGAAAAAGCATCATGATAATAACGAGACGTTTGAAGAGATTTTTATGAATAAACTGAAGGCCAAGAAAACCGATCCAAAGAAATATATAAAGATAAATTTAAATGATATGAGCGCCGGATTTGATAGACCGATAATTACTCTAGATGGCGCTTATAAAGGGCCAAATATTCATATATTGTTAGATAAGTTTGTTTTAATTTATAAAAATTATATACAACGCAATCATTCCGAATACCTATTTGATAGAATGAATTTTTCCGAAAAGATCAAAGAATATTATCAGGAGAGAAACAAGGTATCGTTTGATATAAAACAGGGTTTTGAGCTGGACAACTGCGGAAATCTAAATTATCCATTGGAAGAATATTATTTAGGTAGTAGAGAGGCAAAAGGTGGTTGAAAAGCCGCTTCAAAACAAAATTTTAAAAAGCCCGATAGCCGCGTAAATTTCACTTCTAAATTTTAAAATTAACGTCTAAATTTAACGTGCCGTTTTAATCCAAAAGCTTCTGTTTAAACAGCGGGATTTTGTAGCAAAAGGTGCTGCCCTCGCCGAGCTTTGAGCTGA
>NZ_CALIMW010000258.1 GCF_938045405.1 uncultured Campylobacter sp.
GCTCAAAATAGCGGCTATTTCACCGATAAAAACGAAATTTACAGCGACGATTTTAGTGATACACAAATTCCGAAGAAAAATTTTAAATGGAAGCTTAGGCGGTTTTTTAGTTTGGATTGAAATTCTAGCCTGAGCACGAGCCGTTAAATTTCACAAGCGAATAGGGCAGAGTGAGGCAGCGAGACAAATACCGCTCGCTAGCTCCGCTCATTACAGCCGCAAAGCTGCGGCAAGCCAATCGATCCGACTCGTCGCCGCAGCAAATCCTCAGCGATCCGAGGATAGAGCCTCGCCCTAAAACCCCAGACCGCCCCCCCCAATCCCTACTTCGCCCCTTTAGGCGGCATAAACGCGGTTAGCTTGATATCCTCGCCCGCCTTATGTTTATAAAGCTCGATATTTACTAACGCCGTGTGGGAGATGTTGCCGTTGGCAAGCTCGCTCGTAGGCAGATCGATCGTAAGCACGTTCGGATTTCCGTTTTTGCAAAGCCCCTCGGCGTTAGGATCGTACCACGCGCCTTCAAAGATCTGCACCACGCCGCGCATTATGTCGCTGCTTACGTTGGCTCCCGCCAAAATTTCGCCGCGAGCGTTAAACACGCGCACCAGATCGCCCTGTTTGATGCCAAGCTCCTTAGCATCCTCGGTATTTATTAGCACCGGCTCGCGATCCGCGACGGCGTATCTTTTGCGATTTGAGGTGTTGCTCTGCTGCGAATGCAAGCGATCAAGCGGATGCAGGCTAAGCAGGTGAAATTTCGCAGGCTTATCCTTCATGCCCAGCCACTCGACGGGCTCGAACCACATCGGATGCGCGCCGCAGTCTTTGTAATTCATCGCAGCGATCGTATCGGAGTAAATTTCAATCAGCCCGCTAGGCGTTCCCAAAGCCTCCAAAACGGGATCGTTTCTAAAATCCTCAAACGTCACGTAGGCGGCACTCTCGGGCGTCTCATAAAATTCAGTCGGCTCGTTTTTCTCCCACCACTGCTCAAAGCTCGGCATCTGTATTCCCAAAGCGGTGTTTGCGTTCACAGCGCTTGCCGCTCCTTCGTAAAATTCTTTGATCCAATCCATCTCCGTTTTGCCGCCGTCCGTATAAACCTCGGCAAGCCCGTCAGCGTAGGCCTTGCAAAGGTCCGTAAAAATTTGATAATCGTCCTTCGCGCCGTGCTGCTTGGCGACGACCTGCTTCATCGGGATTATATGCATATTGGAGTAGTCCCCGCTCATCGTAATGTCGTTGCGCTCATACTGCGTCGTGGTCGGGAACACGATGTCCGCCATCTTCGCAGTCGGCGTCCAGTAAATTTCATTCACTACGATGGTGCGCGGCTTGCGCCAAGCCTTGATGTTGGTGTTGGTGTCTTGATGGTGCACGATAGGATTTCCGCCGACCCAGTAGATGAAGTCGATCTGAGGATAGGTGATCTTTGCGCCGTTTGCGTCGATCGTTTTGCCCGGATTTAGCAGTGCGTCTGCGATGCGAGCTAGAGGAAAGGCAACCTTCGCCGTATTTACCAGCCACGCTTGAGTAGCTTCGCCGCCTTGCTTCTGATCCTGCGCAAGCCCTAGGAATTTGCCGTCCTTAACGACGCCGACGCTTGCCGCGTTCATTCCACCGATCACGCCACCCGCGCAGGTAGGCGCGCCGCCGTTAGCATAGTGGTAGCTAAAGCCAAAGCCCCCTCCGGCAAGTCCGATCTGTCCTAGCATCGAGCATAGAGTTACGATCATCCAGTGCGCCTGCTCGCCGTGATGAGCGCGCTGGATACCCCAGCCGGCCATTATCATCGTGCGGTTTTCGTAAAATTTTATCGCGAGCTCTTTGATCACGTCCGCGCTAATGCCGCAAATTTCACTAGCCCACTCGGGCGTCTTAGCCACGCCGTCGCTCTGCCCCGTAAGGTACGGCACGAATTTTTCAAAGCCCACGGTGTAGTTTTGTAAAAATTCCTTATCGTACTTGCCCTGCGAGTAGAGGTGCTGCGCCATGCCTAGCATCATCGCTACGTCGGTGTTCGGGCGAGGGGTGATCCATCGCGCCTTATCCTCGAAATACTTGCCGCTCACGGTTTTGATCGGATCGATAATGATGATCTCTTTGTCGCTGTTTTTTAGCTGCTCGAAATACTTAAATCCCTGCTCGTCCGAGCTCGTCCACGCCACGCGAAGCGTAGAGATCGGATTTAGCCCCCAAAAGACCACGACTTTGGAGTTTTCAAGCACCACCGGCCACGAGGTTTGCTGCTCATAGACCTGATTTGAGCCCGTTACGTGCGGCATTATTACCTGCGCCGCGCCCGTAGAGTAATCGCCCGTGACGCCCGTAAAGCCGCCGCTTAAGTTCATAAATCTATGAAGCAGCGTCCTTGAGACATGCACGTTGCCCGTGCTCTGCCAGCCGTAGCTGCCCGCAAACACCGAGCTTGCGCCCTTTTGCTCGCGCGTCTTTTTAAGCTCGCGCGCGACGAGCTTGATCGCGTCTTCATATTTTACCTCGACCCATTCGTCAAGCCCTCGAAGCTCAGGCTTTGGATTATCGGGATCGGCGAGATAGGATTTTCGCACCATCGGCGCCTTGATGCGCGTGTTATAAACGAGATCCGCCATCGTATTTTGAAGCGTATTGGGAATTTTAGAGGTGATCTTCCACGGCGCGGACTTTACGATCTTGCCGTTTTTGACGCTCGCTTTTAAAATTCCCCACCGCGCCGCGGTTAAAATTTCGCCATTTTTCTTAAGCGCAGTAAGTTTATCCGCCGCAAGCATCGAGCTTGGGATGAGCGGAAGCGCCGAGACCGCCGCGCCGAGCTTTAAAAAATTTCGTCTTTTCATTTCATATCCTTTAAATTTACGTCCTTGGAGTGCTTTTGCAGATACTGCACCACCGTCCAGCTCTCATCCTTGCTAATCGGCGTGCGCGAAAGCATCGATTTGATGTAGCCCGGCCATCTGTTGGCTTCATAATCGGCGGGCTGGTGCAGAGCGTGACAGACGCTACACGAGGCCTCAAATTTCTCCTTAGCGCCCGCGAAAATTTTATCCACGTCGCCGCTTAGCGCGCCCTCGTCGGTGTAGGCGGTTATTTTAACCTTATTAAAGCCGTCCTCTTCGCCCAAGCTCTCGCTTTGAAATTTAGCCTGCTTCGAAAACGCCACCGCGATTATGCGCGCTTTAGGCGTGAAATAAATAACGTTCGGCGCCTTTGGATTTTGATAGCCCGTGAGCGAAAATTTCACCACTCCGTCCTTAACCTCCAAGACCTCTATGGCGTTTGTGGGCAGCAGCCTGCCGTCCTTATGCGACAAATCGCCGCTTACGCTTACCTGCTTTAGCACCGTGCCGTAAAGCGTCTCGCCCGCCTTAACCTCGGCGCCAGCGTAGCTTGCGATCACAGCCGCAAGAGCCGCCGCAGCCGCAATAGAATTTAAAAACTTCATGCTTATCCTTTCTTAAAATTTTAAAAACTTCTCGTAAATCTGCCGTATAAAAAGCCCGCAAACATAACGGCCAAAACGGCCGCGAATGCCGCAAACGCTACCTGCGCGCACTGCGCCGCGTCTGCAAATTTTATGCTCGGCACCAGATAAAATCCCTCGCCGTAAAATCCGCCGAAAAAGCTCTGCACGTCACTAAGCGCGGTGCCTGCGGGGAAGGACGGGGTACCCGTGCAGCTTGCGGGGCGAAATAGCTCCGGTAGCAGGCTATCAAGCGGCGCCGCAAAAGGAAATGCAGGCGCTGCGAGGCAATTTGCCGTATCTGCGGCGGAGTGCGGCGCGGAGCTTTGTAAATAGCCGCATATCGCGCCTGCAAAGCTGAGCAGGTAAGCAACGAGTCTTGCTATGAAGCCAAACGGCAGCAGCAAGCCGATGAGCGCGCCCACGCCCGCTACGGCAAAGCCCAGACGCACGAGGGCGCTCATCTGCGTAGGCGACATAAAAAGGTAGCGCTGAAAGAAAAAATATGATACCGCAAGATAGCCTGCGCTTATCACAAAGAGCCAAAACCACGGCGTGGCGGTATTTTGCCACGCGTAAATCTTTAAGATCAATCTATTCAAGATCTCCTCCATCTTATAAAATTCTTAAGAATACTTTTTAATCTTAAGATTTAAATTTATGAGGGAATTATAGCAATAAAAGATAAAAATTCGAGTCTGTATTACCCTAAATATCGGAGTTTTATGAGCTTTAAGCTTAACGTATAAAATTCCAATTTTAAAATTTGACGCTCCTTGCGTGACGGCGGAAAGTTTTTGAGATATGAAATTAAAATGATAGATTTTATAAAATTTATCTTTATTCGGGTCTATTTTGATAAAAAATATGCCGATTTTAAAACCCTCGAAACCCGATACTCGATCAATATTATGAAGATGATATAATGAGCTGAAATTTTTAAAAATATTTAACTTCATATTCAAGGGCGGGGCGCTATATGAAATTTAACATAAATGCTGTTATCGGCGGGGCGGATGATGTGCCGATCTATATATCGAATATTATAAGAGCAGCAAGGCAAGAGATTAAAAGTATTTTTAGCGATTTTGAAATGCGCTCGCTGCAAAAGATCGATATTTGCCTTTGTTTGAGCGGGGAAGTGTCGAGATATTTTCCGAAATCGGGAATTTATCAACCGAAATATTATCTTAAAAGCAAAAAAATTATCGCGTATATTCATTTTAGCTCAGATGAGTGGGGCTCCGATAAAAAGGCGAACGTAGATAAATTTTTAGAAAAGTTCAAGCAGTATCTTATGGAGCTTGGAGATATTGCCGGGCGGAAGATTGCGAATAATAATTTAGAGTTTGACGATAAGCAGTACAAAGACAATATAAATAAAATTTTTGAAAATTTAGTAGTAGATTGTTGAAATAAAATTTGAAAATAATATCTATCTGAAGCGGCAAAATTCCGCTTCAGATAAGGCAGACGCTAGCCCGGGCTAGTGAAATTCCAAACGCCCTTAAGACACGAAATAGCGACGAGGTGAGTTTGGAATTTCATCATCAACGATAATTTAAAATTTTGCCCGAAAGCTTATTGGCTAGCTTAAAGCGCCTTGGTTGGCGCCCCATAGAATTTCAACGCGCCGTTAAGCAGGCGATGCGCGAGCCGCGCAAGGCGGGTCTTGCGCGAGCGTGTAAAAGTACGCGCGGTGTTATTTTGCAGTAGAATTTTACGGATTTGATCTCGCGCGCAAAAGGCGAGATCAAGCCTAAATACCCGACAAGAGTAAATTTTACGCAAACCGCGCAAGACGAGTTTTGTGCGAATGCTAAATCGCGGCTTTTAACGCTTCAAATTTCGCGTCTTGCTCGGCTAGCAGCTGTCCTTTCTCGTCGCGCGAGACGTAAATTTTAAAGATATTCTCGCCCGCTTTGTCGTAAAAGCCCACGAATTTCGAGAGCATCCCCATGAAAGTCTGCGTCACGAGGATAATCTTATCGATCTCATCCGTCTTTAGATGACCCCCCAAAATGCCCAGCCCATGCGCCTCATCGCCGTTTGCGCCCATGCCGAAATTATAAAATCCGCGCGCGCTCTTGCCGCTTGGGATCTTGGTCTTAAACTCGATGATGAAGCTCGGCGTATTTTTTACGAAAAGCACCTCGCCCCAGCTCTCAAGCTCCCTAATGACCTCGCCGAATTTATCGCCGCCCGTGCTCTTTCCGAAGCGCTCGGGCAGGTTTAGCAGCACGTCGATCTCCTTCGCGCCTAGTTCCTTGCAGATCTGCGCGATCGAAATTTTAGGATTTTGCGCAAACAACGCCTCTATTCTCTCTTTCATTTTCATCCTTTCTAAAATAAAATTTTGAGCGCCATTATAATATAAAAATTCTAAGTTACAGATAACGGCAATCAATTAAAGCGTAATTGAAAAGATTATTTTAAGAAAAATTTAGCGCTGCAAAGTGCTTATGCGTAGAATTTTAAGCGACAATACAAAGAATTTTATCTACACGGAATTTTAGAATTCTAAAATTTCACAAAGTTTAGAGCTCTATCATAGCGGATCGTATCCGAAGCGATTGGACCCGCTATCGCCGCGCTGCACGAAAAATACAAGCAGCACTATCCAACCCACAAATGATACCAAAAGCCCGATATCGCCGAAAAAAGCACCCACGATCGGCGTTAAAATAAGCAGAAAAAACCAGCCGCTTCTATCGGTGTCATGTAGTCGCCTGACCGATACGGCGATGGCTGGCACGAGCATGGCTAGTTGAAAAAGCGCATATATAATGCCGATTTCTTGATGGACGATTTTGCCGGCTATTATTTGATTGTACCCTATCGTAGTGCCTAAAACGCCATCTATCAAGCTCAAAACGATCCCGCCAAGCACGGTAAATAGAAAAAACCACCAGTACTCCGACCTTGATGCTCGCCCGCTAAATGTGGCGTATTTTTGCTTGACACAAGTTTGCACAGACTCCATAAAAGTCATTTTAAACTCCTTTTTTAAAATAATATAGGATTATACTAATCGCCCCTTAAATTTAAATACCTAAAACTCCCGCCCGTTCATCTGCCTTACGTGATACGCCAGATTCGCTAGATTATAGCCACCTTTTGAGGCAGTAATCTCCCTAGTGCCATAAACCGCCGAAACATTTAAAACTACCGAAGCTAACCATCCTATGGCAAATACTAAGGCGAAAAGCTGTGAGTCAAGCGCTATCAAGACTAGAGTTACTATCTCCGTAGCTGCAATAACATAAAACGCTCTTAGATAGTTTTTCTCTCCACTGCAATCATAAAGCTCTTTACTAACTAGCAGCTGATAGATCAGATATACCGCTGTGCATACGCAATAAATGCTTACCATAAAAACTGATGGTTTAAACAATTCAAATCCTACAAATATAGTGCTTACTGCGCTTATAGCCGAGGAAACCCCGACTAGCACGGCGTTTGATAGCAGATCGGCGCTGCGTATTGCGCGCGCTAAAAAATATAGCCCCACAGCTAGGCATATCATCGATATAAGTCCGACGCCCTCCAACGCACCCACTTTATCTACATTCTTGATATATCTGCCTACCGCATTTAACGCCTCAAGCCCAAACGCTATATAAAGGGTAGTTTTGGCAGTAGATAGATTCTCGCTCTGCTCTTTAGCGTCATCCGTATAAACATACAGGATTGCTCCCACACCCACGGATACATTTAGCTTTCGCACCATATCAGGCAACCTAAAAAAGTCGCTAATAAGCCAGATTAAAAACAAAACATTAGGCACCGAGAAAATAACCATAAAATGAAAAAAGCCCTGTTCTATATCCTTTAGGTCTGATGCTTGCACGCCCAAATCCGGACGAGATGAGTTTATAAGCGCCAACAGATCGTTACCTTCTATACTCGTCCACATGACAGTAACCACTACTAAAAAAAGCCAGATGAGAAATGGCAGCCCGCCTAAAAGCTGAAAAATCGCGGAGATTATACGCCCAAGATAAAATCTATGCGCGCCGAAAGGCCCGAGGAACATATAAAATACGTAGGCTTTATTTAGATCGTAAACCTTAGCTGAGCTTTGTGTAGAGCTAATTCTATCGGAATTTGAGGAAGCTGAATTTTGCCAAGTGGAATTCTGCTCTGTAAAATTCTGCGAGTTAGCAGCATTTTCGGTAGAATTCAAGCCTTTCGCGTTAGAATCTTGCTCGCTAGAGCCTGTCGCAGCAGAATCTCGCAAAATAGAATTTTCTTCATCCAAGCCTTGAGCCGCAAAAGCTAAATTTTGCTCCGCAGAATTTTGTGGTGTGAAATTCTGTTTTGTAAAAGTAGAATTTTGCTCTATAGAATTCTGAGCCGTGGAATTTTGCTCGCTAGTATCATCCGCCGCAAGAGCTTCTTGCGTTAAATCTAAATTCTCAGATTGCTCCTGTAGCTTCTCATCCAAGGGCTTTTTCTCTTCGCCACTTTTACGTCTTATGCTGGCTAGCGATGCAGGATTGCTGCTGCCGCCCCAAATATCTTCGCCCATCTGCTCTCCTTGATTTTTAAAGCAATTTTACCTGAAATTTAAGGAATTTTTGTATATTCGCCGCTACAAATTCAAAACAAAGGACAAAAATGCCAACAGTAACATTTCAAGGAAAGCCCGTAGAGTTAAGCGGGCAAGAGATAAATCTAGGCGATCGCGCGCCGCAAGTACGCTTAGTAGCTCAAGATCTAAGCGAAATCGAGATCGCTAGCGGCAAGCACGTGCAAATCATAGTCGCCGTGCCGTCGCTAGATACGCCCGTCTGCGCGACGGAGGCACGTAAGTTCAACGAGCGCGCCGCATCGCTTCCTAACACCGAAGTAATCGTCGTTTCGATGGATTTGCCGTTTGCGATGGGGAGGTTTTGTACGACTGAGGGGATCAAAAATCTACGCGTTGCAAGTGATTTCCGCGATAAGGAATTTTGTCGCCGCTACGGCACCCTCATCGCCAGCGGCGCATTAGCAGGTCTCAGCGCCAGAGCGATCTTCGTCATAGATACCGCAGGCGTTGTGGTTTATAAAGAGCTCGTAAGCGACATAGCCTCTGAGCCCGACTACGACGCAGCGCTAGATTTTGCAGAGCTCGTCGCTCGCAACAGCTGCTCTAACTGAGCAAGATAATAGATCCAAGGTTTGGATAATTTTCGCCTCGCTTTAGTTCACTACTTTAAGCAAATTCGCCCTACTGCAAGTAAAAAA
>NZ_CALIMW010000259.1 GCF_938045405.1 uncultured Campylobacter sp.
GCGTGGCATGCGTGCTGGCGCCGTTTTTAGTGAAATTTCTAACCGGCGCGGTAAACAATTTCGTCTTTTTAAGCGGGTATTGAGCTAAAATTTTAAGTGCGAATTGAACCCATCGCGCTTTGCCAACAAGGAGAGATATGTTTTTGGGCGAGCTAAGTGCTGACGGCTACGGTTTTGCGCTGCTTGATGTGCGCGATTTGAGTGAGTTTTTAAAGGAGCGAAAATGCAGAGCAAAAAAGCTTCTAAGCTACTGGGACGCGCACAAGCAGCTGTTTTATGACGCCGTAAAGGGCGCTAAAGCTTTACCCTTCTATCCGCTTAAGGTGCGCAGCTACGGCATATTTGTTTGCGCGGACGAGGAGTTTGCGCCGTCTGCGGGCTACGAAGTAGCTTTCAAGCGCGATAGGCTGTATTTCGCCCCGCAAAGCGACTCCGCGATCCTAGCGAGCTTCGATGCTTTGCAGCATAGTTTCGATAAGCTAAAAAGCGACGAACTCGAGTTAGGCTATGAGTGCCAAAGCGGCGCTGCGGGCAAGATGCGAAAATTTAATTCCACGCTCAAACTTGGCTTGCAAAGCGGCACTTACGAGCTTTGCGTCGTTGGGCTAAAAAACAGCTCGCAGCACTTCGAGAAATATGGCTACGCCTTTATTTTCAAGCGTAACGCAAGCGCGGAAAATCAAAATTTTGATAGGCTTGATAACGATAAATTTAGCTTTGATATTTGCGAAGGTGATTAAATTTAACCTGAGCTTCGCGCCGCACGAGATCTCGGCGCGACCCGCGAAATTTTAAAGATGCGACCGGCGCGGTAAAATTTAAATCTAAATTTTACTTCCTTGTCCCACTTTTTTCTAGCAAGCGCACAAATTTTGATAAATTTCGATTTTAAATCTCGCGGCGAAGGAGCTTTAAAATTTCACGCTCCAGCTCTTGCGGCGGCGCCGAAATTTTATCCGCGAACTGCGAGCGGTTGAAGGTGCGTTGGCGCTTTGCAAGCTGTATCGTGTGCAGGCTTACGAGCTGCTCGCACTGCGCCCGCGAGATCTGTCTGCGCAAAAGCTGCCCGCACTCCTTTAGCCCGATGCAGCCTAATGCCCTACATTCCGCGCCGTAGCGAGCGAATAAAAACTCCGCCTCCTCTAAAAGCCCGCGCTCAAACATCGCCTTCGTGCGCGCTTCGATGCGCTGCGTAAGCCACTGCTTAGGCGCGTCGATCTCAAAAATTTTAATATCCGAAATCACGGGCGGAGCGGTTTTTTCGCGCAGAAATTTACTCGGCGCTTCGCCGCAAAATTTATAGATGCTTAGCCATTTTTTTAACCGAAAGCTGTCCGACGCGCTAAATTTTGCGGCAAATTCCGGATCGATCCGCTGCGCTAGGACGTAAATTTCATCGTTTGAAATTTCGCTTTTAAAATCGGGAACCTTCGGTGCCAGCCCGCTTAGCATAGCTTTGAGATAAAACCCGCTGCCGCCCGTGATTATCAAAGGCACGCCGCTACGCCCTGCAAAAGCCCGCGCGGCTGCATATTCTTTAATAAACTCGCCGACGCTGAAGTATTCGTTTGGGTAGATTAAATTTACGCCGAAGTGCTTGATCTCGCGTAGCTGCTCCTCGCTTGGCTTGGCGCTTGCGATATTGATCTGCCGGTAAATGCAGAGCGAATCAAGGCTCAAAATCACGGCGTCCATCTCGCGCGCGATACTTAGCGCAAGATCGCTTTTGCCGCTTGCTGTGGTGCCGATGATCGCGATCTGCGGGCTTGCGTGCGAGTTTTGATTCTGGTTCAAGGCGTTTCCTTTCGTAAATTTTTCGTTCAAATTATATCAAATTTAGAGCTATTCTTACTTTTTTTTGATACAATGGTGCCCAAAATAAGGGGCAAAATGGCTAAATTTAAAGAAATTTTATCCGATATCAACGAATTAATAGTTTTTAAACACTCGGTTTTCGCGCTACCGTTTATCTTTACGGCGATGATTACTGCAAGCAAGCTGCAAAACGGCTCGGTATGGTTCGGCTGGAAATTGCTTTTTTTGGGAATTTTATGCGCGGTGAGCGCCAGAAGCTTCGCAATGGCGCTAAATCGCTACTTGGACGAGGACATCGACCGCGCCAATCCGCGCTGCGCTTCGCGCCCCAGCGTGGACGGACGGATCGAGCGCGGGAATTTGCTGCTTTTTATCATCGCAAATGCAGTGGTTTTCATAGCGGCTTCGGCGCTTATAAATTCTTTGGCGCTTAAGCTTTCGGTGCCGATTTTAGCGGCACTGGGCGGGTATTCGTATTTTAAGCGCTTTAGCGAGACCGCGCATTTGATGCTCGGCTTTTGCTTAGGGCTTGCGCCGATTGCCGGAGCGATCGCCGTTAGCGGAGGAATTCCGCTGTGGTCGGTGCTGCTATGCTTTGGAGTAGTATTTTGGGTAGGCGGCTTTGATGTGCTGTATTCCCTTCAAGATATGGAATTTGACCGCACGGCTGGGCTTTACAGCATCCCTGCGCTTTACGGCAAGGAAGCTTCGATGTTTATCTCTAAAATTTTTCACGCCGTAGCAGTGCTTTTTTGGCTGCTGTTTTGCGCGGCGGCAAATTTAGGCTTTTTCGCCTATCTTGGTGTGGCTGCGTGCGCGGCGATCCTATACTTCGAGCATAAGATCGTGCAGAAAGATTTTAGCAAGATTGATCGCGCGTTTTTCACACTCAACGGCTACTTGGGCATCGCCTTTTTTGCTTTTGTTTTTGTAAATTTATTTTAAGGAACCCCTATGGATCTTAACACTATCATCATTTTAGGACTTTGCGTCGTTATATTTTTGATGTTTTTCGTCATATATTTTAAGGATAAGCAAGCGGATAAAAAATTCGAACGCTTCGATCAGGTGCTGACTGACGCTATGCAGGAAAATTATCTGCTTAAAAAGAAGGTCGAGGAGCTAAAAGAGATGATCGATTCGGGCGGTAAAGTCGCTCCCAATATCGATATAAACGCGATTGCCGACGTAATCGACGAGACGATAGAACAGAGGCTAGATGTAGTGCCTACAATGATCGACGAGCGGGTAGAAAAGCAGATCAGACCGCTACTAGATCAGCTTAAAGAGTTAATCGGCTCGGTAAGAAAATAACGAGAGCAATATAAAAATAAAATTTTGCAAAATCGCTTTGTTTTTTATATAATCGCCGCAAATTGATATTAAGGCAAAATATGCTAATTGATAAATTTGGACGAACGATCGATTATTTGCGCATTTCAGTTACGCAGCGGTGTAATTTCAGATGCAGATATTGCATGCCGAGTACGCCGTTTAATTGGGTGCCGCGAGAGAATATTTTAAGCTTTGAGGAGATGTTTTTATTCGTCAAAGTTGCGATCGACGGCGGCGTGAAAAAGATCCGTATCACCGGCGGCGAACCGCTGGTGCGAAAGGGAATTGAGGATTTTATAAAGATGATCGCGGATTACGCTCCGGGTATCGATCTTGCGCTTACCACCAACGGATATTATCTCAAAAACTACGCACGCGCCCTGAAAAACGCCGGGCTAAAGCGCATCAATATGTCGCTTGACTCGTTGCGCCCGGAGCGAGCTAAATTTATAGCTCAGCGCGGCGTGCTTTATAACGTCCTAGAAGGCCTTGACGCTGCGCTTGAAGCGGGACTAAAGGTTAAGCTAAACACCGTCGCGCTAAAAGGCATCAACGACGACGAGCTTATTTATTTGCTGGAATTTGCCCGCGAAAAGGATTGCCAGATCCGCTTTATAGAATTTATGGAAAACACCCATGCCGGCGATCTTACAGGCTTAAAATCGAGTGAAATTTTAGATATTTTAAGGCGTAAATTTATCTTTACCGCTCTGCCGAAATCGCAGAGCTCACCCGCGTCGCTTTACGCGCTTGGGGACGGCTACACCTTCGGTATCATCGATCCGCACAAGCACGATTTTTGCGAGAGTTGCAACCGCATCAGACTAAGCGCCGAGGGGCTTTTGATCCCGTGTCTTTACTTCGAGGACGCACTAAGTATCAAAAAGGCGGTCAAAGAGGGCGACATCGCCGCAGCCGCCAAAATTTTGGCTAAAATTTTAGCGAATAAGCCCGAAAAAAATCGCTGGCAAACGGACGCTTCGAATGAAATTTCAAGCCGCGCATTTTACGAGACGGGCGGATGAGGCTCGTAGAGAGCTTTTTAAGTATCCAAGGCGAGGGCAAATACGCGGGCAGGCTCGCGTTTTTCTTTCGCTTTGCGGGCTGTAATCTGCGCTGCGAGGGCTTCGGTGGCAAGCGCGTTTCGCCAAAGACCGGCGAGATCTTGCGCGGTTGCGATACGATCCGCGCGGTTTTTACAAACCACTTCGAGCACGAAGAAATTTTAAATCTAGCGCAGCTTTTGAATAAAATTCCAAATTTATCCGATCTCTCTTACTCCGCACCTGCGTGCCCTGCGCCGGGTTTTTGCGCCGCCGAGTCTTTTTCTGAAAGCGATACGTTAAATTCTGTTGCTGTGCAAACATCTCCTCGTCCAAACGGTAGCGCAGAAAAATCTTTAAATTTAACGAGCGAAAATTCTTTAAATTTCGCAGTGCAAAATTCTTTAAATTTAAATCCGCAAAGCTCCGCATCACCGCAGAGCACTAAGCTTTATCAAAAGCCGATCGTCGTTATCACCGGCGGCGAGCCGCTGCTGCACTATAAAGAGGCGCTATTTTACGAGTTCGTCTGCGAGCTGCTCACACGCGGATACGAAGTGCACTTCGAAACCAACGGCACGATTTTCGTGGATTTTGAAAAATTCCCCGCCTACGAAAACTGCGTTTTTGCGATCTCGCCCAAGCTCTCAAACTCCGCCGAGCCGCGCGAACGCAGGTTAAACTTCGCCGCGCTACGAAATTTAAAGCAAAACGCAAAAGATAGCTTTTACAAGTTCGTCATCTCGCCCGAGTTTGACGCGCAGCCCGAGATCAGAGAAATTTTAGCGGCGTGCGAGAGCGAGGTTTATTGTATGCCGCGCGGCGCGGATCGTCGCGAGCTGGAAAGCGGCGCGCAATTTTGCGTGGATTTTTGCCTAAAAAACGGCTATAATTACTCCGATCGCCTGCACATTAGAATTTGGGGCGAGAAGGACGGGGTATGATAATCAGGAAATTATACGAATTCGAAAACGCTCACATCGTGCGCCTGTGCGGCTCGAAGCGGTGTCGCACGAGCATCCACGGCCACTCCTACAGATGCGAAATTTTGCTTAGCTCAAATTTTTTGGATGAAGCGGGGATGGTTTATGACTTTGGCTACATGAAGCTCGGTATCCGCGAGCTTATCGATAGTTTTGACCACGCCGTGACGATCTACGCGCGCGACGATGCGGGCTATGTCGCAGATCTTAAAAAACACAGCGCGCGCTGGGTGCAGATACCGCTAAATCCGAGCGCAGAGCAGTTTTGTAGAATTTTTTTCGTTCTAATTGACCGACTTTTGAGCTTGACTCAGATGCAAAACGGCGAGCGCGAAGTAAAACTTCACAGCGTCATAGTGCACGAAACGACCACCGGCTACGCGCAGTGCTTCCGCGAGGACGCCTACAACGCGCAGATGGGCGAGATCGCGCTGGAAGAGATAGAATTCTCGCCGGCCGTGCGCGAGGAGTGGAGGCAGCCGGAGCTTTGGCAAAAGCTACTGCGCGGCGAAAAAATCATCTATCCAAAGGATTGCTGATGAGAAATTTCTTTAAATTTGGCGCGGGATTTGTGCGCGTTTTTGCCACATGCGCGATCTTTGCCTGCGCGCTTGCTTTGAGCGGCTGCGACGATGAGAAAAAGAACGCCTTGCAAAAGCCGCCGGTAGATAGCGAGGTGCCGAAGGACGTGCCTATCGCGCCTAGCGAGCCCAAAGTCGATATAAACGCCGATATGCCGCCGCTTCCGGTGACCGAATAGGACGGAGCGTTGAAAAATCAGCGGCTAAATTTGAAAATTTTTAAAATTTGCATAGTTCGTATGCGGCGTGCGAGCGCGATTTTGGCGCCATTTTTGCCCGTGCGATCTACGCAGAGAAATTTTAAATTTCATAAAGCTCTATCCGCAAAATTTCATTCTTGGCGCGAGATACACTGCGCCAAATCGCGATTAGAAGGCAATGGGGTAAAATTTAACGCAATAAATATCTGCGACCGCTTTGAAAGGTTTTTAAAATTTCAAAGGCGCGGAACAGGTCTGTCTTATCTCGCGCCGAAAAAATTTGCGTTGAAATTCGGTCGTTTCGGCTCTAGCCGCGCAAAATTTTATCCTGCAAATTTAACCCTCCGGCGGAAGTAATGGATTATCTGTATCAAAGCGCCCTGGGTTTTCATAAATTTTTCGCGCTAGCTGCGGCGATTTTAACGATAATTTATCTGATCTTTACCCAGCTTAAGATCGATGCCGCGGCAGCGGAATTTCGCCATCGCAGTGAGGCTTTAAATTTCGCCGCTTCCGCGCCACAAGCTGAAAATTTAAAGCAAAAGAGCAGATCTGGGCTTAGATTTCTTAGGCGCATCAGGCTGTTTTTGCCGATCTATTATTCGTGCATCGCGGCGCTGATAATTAGCGGAAGCGTGATGCTGCCGGTGCTGCGCTTTGATCTGAGCTTTAAAATTTACTTTATGGCGGTCGGATCGCTAGCGATGATCGCGCTTAGCGTGGTATCGTACAAACGGCTGAAAATAGCGTATCTAAGTCAGAACTTTGCGCCGTATCAGCGCAAAATGCGGGTAATTTTGGGGCTAAACTTAGCGATAATTTTGATAGCGAGTGTTATTTGATGGTATATTTTTACGATAAGCTTGCAGGCGAACAGAGCCTAGTTTTGCAGAATGATCAGTTTTTGCACCTAAAGGCCAGGCGAGCAAGGGCGGGCGAGCGCATAGACGTGCGAAATCTAAAGGACGGGGCGAGTTATCTATATGAGATCGCCGAAATTTCGCGCAAAGGTGCGGCTCTGAATTTAGTTTTTAAAAGCTCGGTTTTTACGCCGAGCCACGATTTTTGCGTCGCTTGGGCGGTCGTCGAGAGCGCCGTGATCGAAAAGAGCCTGCCCGCGCTAAACGAGATGGGCGTCGGGCGGGTTGTTTTGGTCTATGCCGATCTGTCGCAGAAAAACGTGCGGCTCGATCCGCAGAGGATGGAGCGGATTTTGATCAACTCGTCGCAGCAATGCGGGCGAAATTCCATCATGCAGATCGAGGTTTTGAGCGGCTCGGACGAGCTCGCGCAAAGATATGAAAACGTAAGCCTGATCGATTTTGGCGGCAAGAACATCGACATTTTCGGCGGCGATGAGATCGCGTTCGTCGGCCCGGAGGGCGGATTTTCGCCGCGCGAAAGGGAGAAATTTAAAAACGCCTATGCGCTTAATAGCCCTTATATTTTGCGCTCAAACACCGCGCTGATTGCAACTTGCGCGAAGTTGATGTTTTAAGCGCTCGGCAAATTTAAAATTTAAAAAGCCGTGCGTTTTAAATTTTGGAATTTAAAATTTACTCTGCGCGATCCGCTATGTTTATCTGCGGCTTGACGCGCGGCACGTATTTGCCGCGGCGTATCTTTATGCGCTGTATTTTGCACGCCACAGTAGGCCGCGGTAAAATAAAATTTTACCCGCAAAGCGGGCTAAATTTTAAAACTTCGCGTCCAAAAAAGCATATTCAAAAAGAAAATCCACGCTTTGCCGAGAGTTTTTTAAAACCCTTTAAATTTGCTTTTTAGATAAAAAAGTTGTATAATCGCTGCCTTTTAAAATCATCAAAAAGGATCAAAAATGAAAAAAGATATCCATCCAAACTTTGTCGAAACGACCGTTACCTGCGCTTGCGGAAACACCTTTAAAACGCGCTCGAACAAGCCTGAGATCCGCGTCGATATCTGCTCCAACTGCCATCCGTTTTTCACAGGCAGCGAGAAGATCGTAGATAGCGCGGGCCGCGTCGAGAAATTTAAGCAAAAATACGGAATGAAATAGTTGCTATATCTCATTCCTACGCCGATAGGAAATGTAAGCGATATCTCGAGCCGCGCGCTTGAGGTATTGCAAAGCTGCGAAATCCTAATCTGCGAGGATACGAGGGTTTCAAAAAAACTTCTAAACTTATTATCCGATAAATTTCAAATTTCATTTAAAATTTCACAGTTCTACTCGCTGCACACGCACAATGAAGCGGAGTTTTTCGCGGGCTTTGATGCGGCGCTTCTGCGCGAAAAAGTTTGCGCATACGTAAGCGACGCCGGCATGCCCTGCATCAGCGATCCGGGAATTGCGCTCGTAAAATTTGCGCAGCGAAGCGACGTGCCTTACGAGGTGCTTAGCGGCGCAAACGCTCTGCTACTCGCAGCCGCCGCAAGCGGGCTAGTGGAGAAAGAATTTAGCTTTTTAGGCTTTTTGAATAATGACGGCACGCAGCGCAAAGCCCAGATTCTAAATTTAATGCAAAGCCCCTATCCGTGCGTACTCTACGAATCTCCCAAGCGCGTGGTAAAGCTAATAGAGCAGATCGCTGGGATCGATGCGCAGCGCAAAATTTTTGCGATTAAGGAAGCCACGAAAAAATTTGAAACAAAATTTTTCGGTAGCGCCGCAGAGGTTCTATCCAGCCTAAACGGCGCAAATTTAAACGGCGAATGGTGCGTCGTGATTGACGGCGCAGGCGAGAAAAGCTTTGAAAAAATCACGCAGGAAGATATTCTCTCGCTTGAAATCGCGCCGAAAATAAAAGCGAAACTGCTCTCAAAAATCAGCGGCGAACCCGCCAAAGAAATATATAAAAATTTGATACGCTAAGTCATATTTTAACCGTTTTTCGCTAAAATCCCAAAATGATTATTTACGGCAAGCAGCTGTTTTTGCACCTTTTAAACCGGCATCCGCAGAAATTTATCCGCATCATCCTTGCTAAGGAGTGCGAGAAAGAAATTTTTAAAAAGATCGCCGCGACCGGTGTAAAGATCGAGCGCGCCGATGCGAAAAAAGCTCAAGCCCTCGCTCGCGGCGGCAACCATCAAGGCTTCTTGGCCGAGGTGGAGGAGTTTAGCTTCGGCGATCTAGCTAGCGTCAAAGACGATAAATTCGTGCCGATCCTTTATGGGCTTACCGACGTCGGAAACGTCGGCGCGATAATGCGCAGCGCCTATGCTTTGGGCGCGGACAGCGTGATCGTCGTCGCAAATAATCTAAATATGGCGGGCGTAGTGCGCGCAAGCTCGGGCGCGGCGTATGAGCTAAACGTCGTTAAGGTCGCAGACGGGCTTAGCGTGATAAACGAGCTTAAACAAAGCGGCTTTGAAATTTACGCCGCGAGTGCGGACGGGACGAACTTTAAGGAGTTAAAGCTCGGCGCAAAAAACGCACTCGTAATGGGGAACGAAGAAGAGGGGATACCTGCTAGGGCGCTTAAAAAATGCGACCGCGCGGTATCTATAAAGATGCGCGAAGGCTGGGATTCGCTTAACGTAAGCGCGGCATTTGCGATACTATGCGATGGAATTTTAAATGGAAGAAATAGAAGAGAAGTTAAATAATACGGACGAGCAGGCGGAACAAACCGAGAAGCCGGAGCAAACGCAGCAACCAAAAAATAGCGATCTAGATAAATTAAAATCTATGGATCTGATCGAGATAGCGCACACGACGCGCATCGACGCGCAAAATTTAGAATACATCATTAACAAAGACTTCGAGAAGCTGGCAAATTTTAACGTGAAGGGCTACATTAAAATTTTAGAGCGCGAGTTCGGACTGGATCTATCGGACTGGCTTAGCGAGTTCGAGAGCGCCAAAGCGAGCTTTACACCCGTTAAAAAAGCCAAAGTCGAGCAGGTTTATGGTCAAAGGGTCAGCCCTAATAAAAGCGGCAGTGGTTGGCTTTTATGGATGCTTACAATGGTATTAATCATAGGCGCAATCTTTTATTTCGGACTTTATAAAAGCTTCGGCGAATTTTTGGGCTCGCTTTTATGGGAACAAAACAAAACCACCTACTCGGACGCTCCAATCGTAAATAACACTCAAAAAAAGCTTGAAAACATCGGTATCGACGTCGTTTCGCATAATGTTACGGAGGATAAATTCGCCATCAAAACGGATGTAAATGCGGCTTTGGCGGCGGATGAAAATTTAAGCTCTCTAAATGCGCTGGACCGCTCCATAAGAATCGAGCGCGCGAGTGCCAAAACGGAGGAAAATTCCACCGACGAAAACGCCACGCAAAGCGCACCTGCGCCCAGCAAGGATATCGTGCTTAATCCGCGAGGCAAAATGTGGATAGGCGTCATCGATCTAAAAAGCGGCAAGAAGCGCGAGATGGTCATCAATGCCCCTTATGTCGTCGCTTCGCAAGGAGACGAGGATCTGCTCATCGCCACCGGGCACGGAATGTTTGAGGTCGGCAAGGCGGACGGCAATGTGAGCTTCAACGAAAAAAATACTCAAAAGCTCCGCGTCAAAGACGGCAACGTCACTAAAATTTCAACCGACGAGTTTCTGCGCCTAAACAAGGGCAAGAAGTGGTAAAAGATCCGCTCTCGTGCGAGGTTTTTTGCTCGTAGAATTTTGCCGCAGAGGACAGAGGGTAAAATTTCAGCTCGCTATGGTGCGCAGTTTAAATTTAAACCCGCGAGCGTAAATTTAAAGGTTTGAACCGCGCCGCCTTGGATAAAATTTTAAGCGGCGCAGGTAAAATTAACGGTGCGGATAAAATTTCAAGCGTTGCGGGCACTTGCGGTAGAGCGCTAAATTTAAGAGGCGTCGTCCACGGCGCCGTGCAAAACGGAAGCTTTGATTGTTATCGTTTTGATCGGACGTAAATTTAAACAGCGCTGCAAAGTGTCGCGACGCGATAAATTTAAACGATCAACGCCTCTGCGCCCCCGCGGTTTTAAAATTTTAGCGAGGTAAAAGTTTAAATTGCCCGAGCAATATAAAAAGCGCCGCCGCATCGACGCTAAGGCTTGAAATTTTGCCTACGTGCGTACGCACAGATCGCGCGTTAAGGCGCTAAATTTTAAATAAAGCTTGAAAATTACTTTAAGATAAGAGGTTTGAGATGTTTGACGAAATTCGTTTTTCAAAAATCGAGCGTTTGCCCAATTACGTTTTTGCCGAGGTCAATGCCATAAAAATGGTGGCGCGCAGAGCCGGCGAGGATATAATCGATTTTTCGATGGGCAATCCCGACGGCAGGACGCCGCAGCATATAATAGACAAGCTTTGCGAAAGCGCGCAAAAAGACAAGACTCACGGCTACTCTGTAAGCCAGGGCATCTACAAGCTGCGACTTGCCTGCGCGAATTGGTATAAGCGTAAATACGGCGTGATCTTAGATCCGGAAAGCGAGATCGTCGCGGTGATGGGCTCTAAAGAGGGCTTCGTGCATCTAACTAGCGCGATCGTAAATCCGGGCGATGTCGCGGTAGTGCCCGATCCTGCGTATCCGATCCACACTCAAGCCTTCATCATTGCAGGCGGCAACGTCGTTAAAATCCCGCTTGCTTATGATGAGAATTTAAATTTTAATGAAAATAAATTTTTCATCGATCTACAAAGAACCTTCGACGAGAGCATTCCGCGCCCGAAATACGTCGTCGTAAATTTCCCGCACAATCCCACCACCGTCGTCGTGCAAAAGAGCTTCTACGAGCGGCTTGTGGCGATGGCACGGCAGGAGCGGTTTTATATCATCAGCGACATCGCTTACGCAGAGATCGCTTTTGATGATTACAAAACGCCGTCCATTTTTGAGGTTCAGGGTGCGAAGGATGTCGCAGTCGAGGCGTACACGCTTTCTAAAAGCTACAATATGGCGGGTTGGCGTGTGGGTTTTGTCAGCGGTAACAAAAAGCTCGTCGCTGCGCTTAAAAAGATCAAGTCGTGGTTTGATTACGGCATGTTTACGCCGATCCAAGTAGCCGCCACGATCGCGCTGGACGGGCCGCAAGAGTGCGTAGAGCAGATCCGCGCGAGCTATGAGAAGCGTAGGAATTTTTTGATTGACGCTTTTGCGGACGCGGGCTGGCAGATCGCTAAACCTAGCGCGTCGATGTTTGCGTGGGCGAAATTGCCGCCAGCGGCGGCTCATCTAAGGAGCATGGAGTTTTCCAAGCAGCTTCTTACCAAGGCGCGCGTAGCCGTAAGCCCGGGCGTTGGCTTTGGCGCGGCGGGAGACGATTATGTGCGGATCGCTTTTATCGAAAACGAAAACAGGATCCGCCAGGCCGCTAGAAATATAAAAAAATATTTGAAAGAGATCTGATGAAGGTAGCGATTTTAGGCGTCGGCACCGTAGGTAGCGAAGTTGCAAATATTTTGATAAAAAACAAAGATATAATCCTTGCGCGCGCGGGCGTTAGCATAGAGCCCGTAATCGGGCTCGTGCGCGATACGAGTAAAAAACGCGATGTGCAAATCCCGCTTAGCAGCGACGCAAAAAGTATCATCGAGCGCGACGATATCGACGTTTTTGTAGAGCTTATGGGCGGGGTAGAAAAGCCCTATGAGATCGTAAGCGAAATTTTAAAGCGCAAAAAGGCGGTCGTTACCGCAAATAAGGCGCTTTTGGCTTATCATCGCTACAAGCTTCAGGCTTTGGCGGGCGATACGCCTTTTGGCTTTGAAGCGAGCGTAGCGGGCGGAATTCCGATCATAAAAACCCTGCGCGAGGGGCTGAGCGCCAACCGTATCGAAAAGATAATCGGCATCGTAAACGGCACGAGTAACTTCATACTTACGAATATGATGCAAAAAAACGAGAAATTTGAGGACGCGCTAAAGCGAGCTCAAGAGCTCGGATACGCCGAAGCCGATCCTAGCTTCGATATCGGCGGATTTGACGCGGCGCATAAGCTCTTGATCTTAGCTAGCATCGCATACGGCGTGCACGGAGATCCTGAAGATATCCTAATCGAGGGGATCGAGGAGATTACGCAGGAGGATATATATTTTGCGCGCGAATTTGATTTCATAATCAAGCTGCTTGCGGTAGCCAAGCGCGCGTGCGATAATAAAGTCGAGCTGCGCGTCCATCCTGCGCTCATTTCAAAAGATCAAATGCTCTCAAAAGTAGACGGCGTGATGAACGGCGTGAGCATCTACGGAGACTGCGTCGGCGAGAGTATGTATTACGGCCCTGGCGCGGGCGGAAGCGCTACGGCAAGCGCGGTTATAAGCGATCTCATCGACATTGCGCGCGATAACAAAAACCCGATGCTCGGCTATAAAATTTTGCCGAGCGAAAATTTTATGCAAATTCTGCCTAGCGAACATATCTGCACGAAGTATTATTTCAGGCTGCGCGTGCGCGACGAGAAAGGCGTACTTGCGAAGCTTACGAACATTATGAGCTTAAACGATCTTTCGATCGACAGCTTTTTGCAAAAGCCGAAACTCAAAACGGATGAGGAAGTGACGCTGTTTTTTACTACGCATACGTGCTGCGAGAAGGACATAAAGCGCGCAATAAGCGTGATCGGCGGCGAAAATTTCATCACGCAAAAGCCTTTTATGATCAGGATCGAAAGCTAAGTTGAGCTTAAAAGAATACATTTTCGGCTTTGCCTGTGAGGATCGTGCGGCGGAATTTTTACGCGGCGAAGGGTTTGAAATTTTAAAGCGAAATTTCCGCTGCCGCTTCGGCGAGATCGATATCGTCGCGCGCAAGGGCGGAATTTTGCACTTTGTAGAAGTAAAAGCTACAAGCGGCGATTATCACGCCGCAGAGCGCGTGACTGGCGCCAAGATGGCTAAAATTTTAAAGACGGCGGAATTTTATCTGATGAGCTGCGATACGGAGGAGCCGTGGCAGATCGACGTAGTGGAAGTTTATACAAAGCAGATAAAATTTATCGCCAACATATCTTTTTAAATTAGAATTTTTATTATTTATTTAAGATAATGAACTATAATCCGCGGAATTTTAACACAAGGAGAACATTATGGGAAAGTATATAGAGCTTACTTCGGAGAATTTCGACGTTACTAAAGAGGGTGTCGCATTAGTCGATTTTTGGGCACCTTGGTGCGGGCCGTGCCGTATGATCGCCCCGATCATCGAGGAGCTTGCGAACGATTACGAGGGCAAGGCTAAAATTTGCAAAGTAAATACCGACGAAGCGCAGGATCTTGCGGTGCAATTCGGCGTCCGCTCGATCCCTACGATTCTATTTTTCAAAGACGGCGAGCTAAAAGCTCAACTCATCGGTGCGCAATCCAAACAGATCATAGCCGACAAACTAAACTCGCTTCTGTAAATTTTAAAAGGGCGGCTTTCGCCCTTTTTTTCCCACTCATCGTTATATTAATTAAATTCGTAAATTTAGCGCCCGCGACTTTACTTAATAAAATAATTAAGGAGAAAGAATGTTAGATTTAGCAATTATCGGCGGCGGCCCTGCGGGGTTAGCGGCGGGGCTTTATGCTACAAGAGGCGGTTTGAAAGACGTCGTGATGTTTGAGATGGGGATGCCCGGCGGGCAGATCACCTCAAGCTCTGAGATGGAAAACTACCCGGGCGTCGCCGCGGTGACCGACGGGATGAGCTTTATGGCGCCTTGGCAGGAGCAGTGCTTCCGCTTTGGCTTAAAGCATGAGATGGTGCGCGTGCTGCGCGTCGCAAAAGACGGCGACGGAAATTTTACTATCTATCTCGAGGGCGATCAAACACGGCGCGCGCGTGCCGTTATCGTCGCTACGGGCTCTACTCCGCGCCGCGCGGGGATTGAGGGCGAGGATGAGTTTTTCGGTCGCGGCGTCAGTACCTGCGCGACCTGCGACGGATTTTTTTATAAGGGCAAAGAGGTTGCCGTCCTCGGCGGCGGCGACACGGCGTTAGAGGAGTCGCTGTATCTAGCTAAAATTTGCTCTAAAGTCTATCTGATTCACCGTCGCGATGAGTTTCGCGCCGCGCCTTCGACCGTGCAAAAGGTACGCGAAAGTGAAAATATCGAGCTCATCACAAACGCGCTCGTAGAGCAGATCAAGGGCGATGCAAGCGGCGTAACGGGCGTCGTCGTCAAAGATAAAACCAGCGGCGCCGCGCGCGAGCTGCAACTGCCTGGGATCTTCGTATTCGTGGGGCTTGACGTGCGAAACGAGGTACTAAAGGGCGATGATGGCAAGTTCATCTGCGACGTCACGCCGGGCGGGCAGGTCGCGGTAAATTTAAAGATGCAAACAAGCGTGCACGGGCTATTTGCGGCGGGCGATATGAGGCAGGATGCGCCTAAGCAGGTCGTTTGCGCGGCAGGCGACGGCGCGGTTGCCGCACTTAGTGCGATCGCATATCTACAAGGACACGATAAATAGGCCTATATTCGGCGTAAAATTTCACGGCGCGGCGGGCGAAACTGCTTCTGCCGCGCTTTAAATTTAAAATCACGCCTGAAATTTTGAATGAAATTTTGATACAAAAAAGGCGGCTAAATTTTAAAATTTCATCAAATTTAGCCGCGAGATAGGGCGCTTATTGCCTTTCGTAGAAGCCTGCTATGACATCTTTTGACTTCATTTTATTTACGGGATCTTCTTTGCCATTCGTGATAAGTTTAAATTTATCAGACAGATTTACGCTTTTACCCTCATTTACGATAAAATTTAGCTCGATAGCAAGCTTTGATGATCCACCTTCTTTATGTCCGAAGCTCGCGTCCAATTGCTCTGCCGTTATTTGCGAGTAATAAATGGCTGCTTTTAAGCACTCCATAATAGAGTCTATGTAGATTTCGGTATCGCTTCCTTTTAGTATCTCCCCTTTTAATTTGTCGTCGCAATCGACCGACTTCCATTCCTCCTCAAAAATTCTATTTTGCCTTTGGTTTTTAAGCGTTTCTTGAAATTTAGCTTCGTTTAATTTGCAGTGTTCTTTTGCCAGCTTAAACAAACCCTGCGCGTCGTAAGCCTTGCCCTCATAAAAAGTCATAACCCTTTTTAAAGATGAGTCTAACATCTCTTGTTTATATGATTTAAGCCTATGCTCTACATCCACGTCGCAGACCATCTTAACCGTCTTTAATCCGCCGTTTTCCTCTTTGCTCCAGGTGATATTTTTGCAGATTTTTGAACCCTCGATCGCCGTACCGATACTCATAGATTCAAAATCTGGCAGAGTGTAGTTTTTCACAAGTCCCACATCGTCATCGCCGCACCCAGTTATAATAAATGCCGCAAGCGCAGCGCCCAATACGTATTTCATACTCGCTCCTTCAAGAAAAGTTAACGAATAATGCTAGCCATCTCTGTTTAATAATGGATAAATTTAGAGCCGAAATTTGAAATAAATTCGAGAAGCATATGGCTAAAAGCGTGAAAGATAAAATCTAAAGATGGAATTTTTAAAAGAATTTGGCGAGAGAGGGAGGGAATCGAACCCCCCGGAAAACGGTCAACCGCCCTCCTATCGGATTTGAAGTCCGCAGACGCCACCAGGTCGCCATCCTCTCCAAATGCGGGAATTATAGCGAGATAAAATTTATTTAGCTTTAAAGAGGCTAAATTTTAAGCCCTTTCGGCTCATTATTAGCGACGGCAGGATTATGAGTGCGCCCAAAAGCAGCAGGCTCATCACCAGACATATCAGCAGCCCGAAGTAGATCGTAGGCCAGAAATTGCTCATCATCATCACGCTAAAGCCTAAAATGATCGCAAACGACGTATAATACATCGCGTATCCGATACTTGCGTGGCTCGCGCGGATCGCCGCAGCCTCGTCGCCGCTGCGCGCAAACTCCCGCTTGTAGCGATAGATATAGTGGATGACGTCGTCAACGCCGATACCGATGCTAATCGCCGCTATCGTGATGCTCATAATATCTAGTGGAATGCCCGCAACCCCCATAATGCCGAAGCAGGCGCAAAGCGGGATCAAATTTACGACGATCGCGATAAGCGCGTATGAAAACGAGCGAAAGATGATCACGAAAAGCACGAAAAGCACGAGCACCGTGATACCCAGAGTGCCTATCTGCGAGCTCATCAGGCTTTGAAGCATATTGTTATAAAGCACCATTATGCCGCTGATCTGCGCGCTTGCCTGCTCGCCTTCGAGCAAAGAATTTAGCCCGCTTTGCAGATCTTTTAGGAATTTTGCTCTGCGTAAGCGCGGATCGCTGTCTATCGTGCGGACGCTAAAATGCGCCTCGTTCGCTTCGATATTTACAAAAGGTGAAAGCACCATCTCGCGGTAGTTTTCCGGCATTTCAGAGTAGATTAGAGCAAGGCTTAGATCGTCCAGATCGCGCCCCTGATTAATCTGCTTGCCGAGCTTTAAAAGCGATGCGAGCGAGCTTACGTTGCCAATAAACTCGTGTCCCGTGACGTTTTTGTCCTTCAAAAAATCATCTATTTTGCCGATGATACGCATCTTTTCGGAGGTGAACCAATACTGCGGCTTGTTTTCGTTGGCGGCGTATTCCGCTTCGAAATCGCCAAAATCGTCGCTCGCGGTGGAATTTTGCTCTAAATTTGCGGCATGGGTTTGATCTAAATTTACGGCGCCGCTTGGCTGTGCTGCCGCAGCGGAGCCTTGCTCGGAAAAATTTTGATCATTTAAATTTTGCGCCGTGGCGGTAGAATTCTGAGTAGCGGAATTTTGCGCGATAGAATTTTGCCGAGTAGAATTTGCCGCAAAATTTCGCCCAGCAGGATTGGAATTTTCGCCGCTATTAAAATTTGCGCTACCGCTCGCGGAATTTTTACTCTCGCTAGCGGCGGGATCTGCGCTGCTCACACTTTTAAATTTAACGACGATATCAAGCGGGATCGTTCCGCCAAGATTTGTGTCTATGACCTCCATACCTGCGCGGATGTCGGTGCTTTTTTTGAAGTAGCCGATGAAGCTGTTTTCGACGCGCAGCTGCGAGATACCGTATAGCCCAAAGATCACCGCTGCAGCACACACGCCGTAGACCGCGCCTCTGCTACGCAGCGCTGTTTCAGCGCACCAAAGGGTAAATTTAAAGTGTTGCTCGAAGCTGCGATTATTGTGCGTGCGCCTTAGAAGCGACATAACCGCGCCGAATACTCCAAATGCCGTAACTAGCGAGATACTGATGCCTACGCTCATCATAATTCCCAGAGAAATTACGGGTTTTATGTCGCAAAAAATTAGCGACATAAAACCGATAACGGTCGTAAAGATTGCGAAAAAGCAGGGTCTTGCGCGCTCGCGCAGCACTGCATAAACGAGCTGGCGCTGCGAAAATGCGTGAAAGCGCGCGCTAAATTCGCGGTAGGCGACGATTAGGTGGATACAGACCGAAACCGTGATGATGAGCTGAAGCGCTATGAAATTTGAGCTAATCACCGTGACCTCAAAGCTCAAAAAGCCGAATAATCCCGCTGCGAGCACGACCGAATACGCGCAGATGATAAGCGGCAGCAGGATAAATTTCGCCTGTCTAAAAAAGAGCCAAAAGCAAGCTAGCAGAAGCACCAAGGCGCCGAGTCCGTAGGTCACCAGATCCGAGCGGACGTAGCCCACCATATCGTCGGCGATCATATTCAGTCCGCCCAAAAACAATCGGTCGCCCGTAAATTCCTTCTCAAAGCCCGCGATCAGCGCGCGCAAAGCCATAATGTCGCGGTGATCCTTTTCGCGCAGCTCGTCGCGGTAGGATTTAAAATTTTGCTCCGAAGCTTTAAGCGCGTCTTTGAGCTGTGAAATTTGGGCATTGGAGCGGTTGCCCTCATGCTCCGCTTGCTCTAGAGCGCTTTTGGCTCCGTCTCTTAGGCGCAAAAGCTCCTCGTAGCGGGTCTGTGGCTTTAAATTTATTAAAATTGCGGTAGTGCGAAAATCGGCGCTTACTAAATTTGACGCGTAAAAGGGGCTTGTGGCAAACTCGCGCCTAGCCGCGGTTAAATTTACGTCCGCGTCGGTAAGAGTGGGTATGTGCTTAAGCAGCTCGCTCATACCGCCACCTTTGTTTAGCAAAAGCGGCACATTCGTGATGTCCGTGACGCTGGCGACGAAATCAAGCTTGGAAAAAGCCGCATCCATCTGCTCTATTTTGTGGATCGTCTTGGGCGCTAAAAGATCGCCCACGGGAGTGTATGCAAGCACCAAGAAATTCGGCGTTTCGTAGCGCTTGGATACTTCGCGCCAAATTTGAAGGTCTTTGTCATTATCTAGTAGAAGCGTCTGGCTCGAAGCGTCGATCTCTAGCTTTGTGGAGTAATATCCGAAAAAGAGCGCCAGCGCCGTAAACAGCGCAAGCGTGATTTTTGGAAACGCGACGATTAAGCGAAAAATTTTTTTCAAATACCGCTCTTTTAGGCGTGCCGCTATTCGCCGCTATTGATGACGGTGGAATTTAGCCGCTTTATGAGCTCGTCAAAGCCCAAGCTTTGTGTTACGTCGCCTAGCTGCGAGCGATAGGTCTGAATTAAGCTGACGCCCACGATATCGACATCGTAGATACGCCAATCAGAGCCGTTAGGATAAAATTTAAAATCGATGTCATAGTTTTTCTGCTCGCCGATGACCTGCGTTTTTAGCACGCGGCGCTTATCGCTCGGGCTTTGTTTGCTTAGCACCTTCATATCCTGATCGGTATAAAGCGAAAGTTTTTCGATAAACGAGCGCTTAAGATGCGCTTCGAAAGCTTTGTTAAATTCCTCGATCTGCGCGGGGCTAAGGCTAGCGTAATGCTTCGCAAGGGAGAGCTTCGCCATCATCTTATAATCAAAATAGCCGTCGAAAAGCGCAAAGATTTTCGCGGGCTTTGCGTCTTTAGGCGCGCTGCTTCGCATAATGCCTACGGCCTCGGCGACCTTTTGACTCATCACAGGCTCGATATCCGCATCGCTAATAGCGTGCGCCGAAATCAAAAGCGCTCCGCAAAGCGCTAGAACTTTTAAAATTTTCATTGTTATTCCTTTATTAGTTTCTCGCGATTTTGCTCGTAAGCATCGCGTAAAAATGGATACAGATCCACCGCATCTTTGGTCATTTTTTCATAAAATTTAGGATCGCGCGAGTAGTCATTAAATATTCTAAATCCGTTGACGGAGTTTCGCACCGTGCCATCTTTAATATAATTTATCGGGTTTGAAAAATAATCTCCTACAAGCCCCGCTGTATCGCGGAGATTGCTCTGTCCCAAAATCGGCCAGACGATGTGAGGACCTGCCGGCACGCCCCAATACCCGAGTGTCTGCCCGAAATCCTCGTCGTGGCGCGGAATCCCGTAGTATTTGCCTGCCATATCATTAAGCCCGCCGAAGCCGACGGTCGAATTGA